>NZ_CP128477.1:675714-1013571 GCF_030369675.1 Peteryoungia algae
ACCGGCGATGGCGTTGCCGAAGACGAGAGCGCCACGCAGGTCGACCTTGGCACCGTGAAGCTGAAGAAGAAGGAATGAGCGACGGCGTCACCCGTCGCGCTTGATCAGCGCAAGCAGCTCCTGATCGGTCATCGGATCGACCAGTGCGTCATAGGTCCCGACCGGCGAGAAACCGAACTGCTGATAGAGCTGCAGCGCACGGGGATGGTCGAGCGTGTTGGTGGTAACAGTCACCTTCTTCGGGTCGGTTGCCCAGGCCGCATAGAGACATTGCAGCAGGAACCACTTGCCGATGCCAAGGCCGAGCGCGTGTTCGAAGAGGCCGAAATAGGAGAGTTCGACGAGATCGTCGTTTTCCTGCGACAATTCGTAGAAGCCGGCCGGGGCGCCATTCACGTAGAGAACCGAGATCGAAACCTTCGGCTGGTGGATGATCGCCTTCAGCTGGTCGTCGGGCATGCGCAGCCGCTCGTACCAGTGCCAGCGGGCGCCGACCTGGCGATGCAGGAAGCGGTAGAAGGACAGCGGAATTTCATGCGTGCGCATGATCGCCGTCTGGATGTTGACCGGCACCGGCAGGCTGGACTTCGGCGGTGCCGTCATCTCGAGCTGCGTCACATGCGCCGTCAGCGGGCCTGACGTCTTCGAGCCAAGCGGCTCCGCCTTGCCGGTTGCAACAGGCGTATCGGTCTTCGAGCCCCATTCCGACCAGGAGCCGTCATAGAGCGAATTGTCGGTATGCCCGAGGCTTTCGAGCGCGAGTGTCACGACCGCAGCCGTGATCCCCGAGCCGCAGCTCGTGACGACGGGATTGTTGAGGTCGATACCGGCATCGGTGAAGATCGAGCGCAGTGTGGCGAGATCCTTGAGGCGGCCATTCTCGGAGAGCGAGGCTGCAGGCACGCTGCGGGCTCCCGGCATATGGCCGGAGCGCATGCCCTCGCGGGGTTCGGGTTCCTCGCCCGTGAAACGACCGGCGGGGCGGGCATCGGCGATCTGTTTGTCGCCCTCGTCGGCAATCCCGGACATCTGGTCAAAGGAGGTGAGCTTCGCGCGGTCGAAATGCGCCTCGAAGGTAACCGGTGCCGGTTCGGGCAGGTCAGTCTCGAGCCTGCGCCCTTCCGCCTTCCAGCCGTCGATGCCGCCTTCGAGCACGTAGACGCGGCGTGCACCCATGACACGGAACATCCACCAGACGCGCGGAGCCGAGAAGAAGCCGGGGCCGTCATAGACGACGATCGTGTCTTCGGCCGAAATGCCGAGCTGGCCGACGGCTTGAGCAAAGAAGGACGGCGAGGGCAGGGAATGGGGAAGGTCGGTCGTGGTATCGGCAATCACGTCCTGATCGAAGAAGACGGCACCCGGAATGTGGCCGGAGGCATATTCGACGGCGCCGTTACGCCCTTGTGCGGGCAGATACCAGGAGGCATCGACGAGTTTGAATCCGGGGGCTCCGAGGTTCTTTTCGACCCAATCCGCCGAAACGACGAAACGGCTTCTTTCACCGGACATGCACTTCTCCCGTAACGTTCCTAGAGCTCAGGCGTCCGGGGCTCCGAAGCGAATGCGGAACCGGCGGTTCTCCTTGCCCTTCTTTTCAATCTTGGCGATATGAATCGCACCGACCTCCTGGGTCTCGGAAACATGTGTGCCCCCGCAGGGCTGACTGTCAACGCCGGAGTTCTCGCCGATGCAAACGAGGGAGACACGGCCGAGGCCGACAGGTGGGCGGACATTCTTCGACTTGACGATGCCGGGATTGGTGGCCAGCTCGTCGTCGGTGATCCACTGAAGAGTGATCGGATGGTTTTCCCCGACGAGTTTCATCAGATCCGCCGTCACCTGATCCTTGTCGATCGTTTCGCCCATGTCGAAATCCACCCGGCTTTCCTCTTCGCCGACGGCAGCTCCGGTGATCGGATAGGGGCAGACGACGGAGAGCAGGTGGCAGGCTGTGTGCATGCGCATCAGCTTGTAACGGCGCGTCCAGTCGACATGCAGCACAAGTTTCTCGCCAACCGAGGGCAGCGGCTCGCCTTCCAGAGGGCGGTGCAGGATGACATGCTTGGTGGTGCCGTGGCGGGTCTCTGACAGCTGGATGCGGCTGCCGTCTGCGCGCTCAACGAAGCCGGTATCGCCGGGCTGGCCGCCGGATGCGGCATAGAAGCAGGTCTGGTCGAGTTCGACGGCGCCGTCTTCATGCACTGCGGTCACCACCGCCTCCGCCGTCGAGAGATAGAAATCGTCGCGGTAGAGGGCGATGGTGGTCATGATGATGCTTTCGGATGGATGCGGAGATCAGACGGTCTCGAAGGGCAGGTCGAAATCGGCGCGCTTTTCGAGCCAGGCCGGGATCGGCAGGTTCTTCGAGCGCAGGAAATCCGGGTTGAACAGTTTGGACTGGTAGCGGTTGCCGTAGTCGCAGAGGATCGTCACGATCGTGTGGCCGGGGCCGAGTTCCCTCGCAAGCCGGATGGCACCCGCAATGTTGATGCCCGAGGAGCCGCCGAGGCAGAGGCCCTCGTTTTCGACGAGATCGAAGACGATGTCGAGCGCTTCGGCATCGGGGATCTGATAGGCGAAATCGGGCTTGAAGCCTTCAAGGTTTGCCGTGATGCGGCCCTGGCCGATGCCCTCGGTGATCGAGGAGCCCGAGGACTTCAATTCACCATTCTTGTAATATTCGAAGAGGGCGGCGCCTTCCGGATCGGCAATGCCGATCTTGACGCCGGGCTTCCGGTTGCGAAGTCCGGTCCCGGTGCCGGCAAGCGTGCCGCCCGAGCCGACGGCGCAGATGAAGCCATCGACGGCGCCGCCGGTCTGCTCGAAGATTTCCTTCGCCGTCGTTTCGATATGCGCGTCACGATTTACCGTATTGTCGAACTGGTTCGCCCAGATCGCGCCGTTCGGCTCAGTCTTGGCGAGCTGGGCCGCCAGACGGCCGGAGATCTTCACATAATTGTTCGGGTTCTTGTAAGGCACTGCCGGGACTTCGACGAGTTCGGCACCGAGCAGTTTGAGCGCGTCCTTCTTCTCCTGGCTCTGGGTTTCCGGGATGACGATCACGGTGCGATAGCCGAGCGCCTTGGCGACCAGCGTCAGTCCGATGCCGGTATTGCCGGCCGTGCCCTCGACGATCACGCCGCCGGGGCGCAGAAGCCCGCGCCGCTCGGCGTCACGGATGATGAAGAGGGCGGCGCGATCCTTGACCGACTGGCCCGGATTGAGGAATTCGGCCTTGCCGAGAATGGTGCAGCCGGTCGCCTGGGAGGCGCCTTTCAGCCGGATGAGCGGCGTATTGCCGATCGCCTCGAGCACGGAGGGATGAAATGCCATGATGTCTGCCTTTTTTGTCTGACGCGGACACTAGAACCAAATGCGCGGAGAAGAAAACCTCCCCCGTGAGAGATTTTGTCCTTCTGGACAAGATTGTGCGGGCGGCGGTCCGCGCGGGAATGAACCGGTCTTTTCGGCTTGGAGCCAGCAATTGGCAAGGAATGGCTTTTCGCGGTGGGCCGAGGGGAGGGAAAATGCGTTCGGGGAGGGGGATAGCCTTCAGGAAGCTCGCCCGGAGCTCTAGCGATGAATGGTAGCTTGATGAGGTTTCAATAAGTGGAGGTTGTCGCAACTTCATCAAGATACAAGTGCTTATGAGTATTGGGCGCTGGTGCTGTACTTGCTAAATAAGTAGAAAACACTAATATTTTAAGAGGATTTCAGCCCCCATTTATTGAATTGCTGATGTTTGCGCTTTATGGTTGTCTTGTTTGTAAAGGTGTTGACGGGAGAGTTTTGTGCATGCGCTTTATCATTGCTGGGAGTTAGGGCAGAAAAGCTGGGCAAGTTTTCAGCGAATGCTGCTGGTTGCGGACCAAGTCACTGTTTGGAGCCCAAGTCACGATCAGATAGCCGAGGCTTGTCAGAATCGGGGGCTGGCATACACGCCAGAAGAATTCTTGGAGCTAGTTGATCTGGGGGTTGTGAATGTCGCGACCCGAGAGACTTGGCTAAGTGGGCCGGAGTATCGGAACGATTTAACCCAGCGCGGCTTCAAAATGGCAGGGTGGAATGACAGCTTTGATGGCCGCTTGAGTAAAGCTAGTCGAGATTTGATAAGTGTATTACCAAAGCCTGATGTGTCTGAGTGGGTTGAAGAGCAGTGCCGAATCCGAAGTAAGCAATTCATAGCCGCTGAGGATTTAGTAAAAAAAAGCAAGCTTGACCCCGAATGGCTTCGGGTAGCATCTATCAAAAACAAGCTGATGAACGACGATGCGGTAATACGGCAGGCACTAGATACTGCAAGACACCATTTTCTAGCGATGTCTCAATTAAATTGTACTACGGGCGTGGAATCGTGGGCAGCTCCATCGTTTTTTGATACGGTTGGTCGTAAAGAGGACGAACCAATACCAGCCGGTCTCAATTCGGTAGCGCCACCTCCGGCCACTCTGGACTTGTTGATCTTCGAAATGAACCGGGCTCGCTATTTAGGTGGTGACCGAAGGGACTTTAACAAGCACATAGACACTCTGATTCGTTTTAAGGAACTGGGGTATCATAAGCTGCTTCAATCCGACGCACCTGAACTACCAACTGAGGCAAAGCTCTTAAAGGATCTAAAGAAAAAAATTCAGATTTCGCTCAATAAACATGACTCTCGTTTCGGGATGGCTGAGTACACCAAGGCAGCAGTTCCCGTACTGGCCACGGGAGCGGCCACAGTCATTGCGTTGGCGGACACAGCCGCAAGAATGCCCTCGATAAACCGACGGAATTTCATAACATTGTTGGCGTCAGCTATTGTTACCACAGCGACTGGGTATCACACGGTTACTGGTGCCATCGAGGCGTCTAACTCGCTAGAGCCATCTATTGATTTGGCGCCAATTGAGCAGGCATTATATCTTATGGTAAATGGAGAGCACACTAGTTCCTTACAGGTGGATCTCGCTGAATTGCTTGTTTCAGAAGTTGAAGCTTTTTCGAAGTTGTATAACGCAACTTGAGTGTCAGTACGGTGCTCGTTATCGCGCTGGTGGCAACCTCAAGGGGCGTATTGGCGCCAGACGTAATTTGTTTCCAAGTGTAGCATGGACAACGTAAAACTCCTTATTCCCCCCTCAACCCCTGAAACGCCGCCATCGCCGTATCCCGGGCCTTGCCGTGATCGACGATCGGCTTGGGATAGGTCTTGCCGAGGCTGACGCCCGCGTCCCTCAGCACCGTCAGCGGCGCCTCGGATGGTTTGTGGATGAACTTGTCCGGCATGGCCTTCAGCTCCGGCACGAAGCGGCGGACATATGTGCCTTCGGGGTCGAATTTCTCGCCCTGGGTGATCGGGTTGAAGATGCGGAAGAAGGGGGCGGCATCGGCACCGGAGCCGGCGACCCATTGCCAGCTGGCGGCATTCGATGCCGGGTCGGCATCCACAAGCGTGTCGCGGAACCAGCGCTCGCCTTCGCGCCAATCGATGAGCAGATCCTTGATCAGGAAGGAAGCGGTGATCATGCGCACGCGGTTGTGCATGAAACCGGTCTGCCAGAGCTGGCGCATGCCGGCATCGACGATCGGATAGCCCGTCTGGCCCTTCTGCCATTTTTCGAGAAGCTCCGGCGCGTCGCGCCAGGGAAAGGCGTCAAACTTGTCGTTCCAGTTCTTCACCGCCAGATCGGGGAAATGGAAGAGCAGATGGTAGGAGAAGTCGCGCCAGACGACCTCCTTGCGGAAATGGATGTAATCTTCGCTGGAATAGTCATCGCCAAGCCCGCGCGTTGCGTGCCAGACGGATGCAGGCGAGATTTCGCCGAGCGCCAAGTGCGGCGACAGCATCGAGACATGCGCCTCGCCGGGAAAGTCGCGGCGGGTGCGATAGCCCTTAAGCCCTGTCTCGACGAAGTCCGCGAGGCGTTCCTGTGCGCCGGCTTCGCCCGGCTGCCATTCGGATTCGAAGCCTTTGGCCCAGTTCGGTTTCGTTGGCAGCAGGCTCCAATCCTCAAGCGAGTCGCTTGTCGGCCAGTGCTCGGGCGCGGGCAGGGACTTGGGGGATGGGATCGGCTCGGCTGGTTCGCCGGAGCCGTCCAGCGCCTTCCAGAACGGCGTGTAGACGCGGAAATGGCCGCCGGCCCCGGTCTTCAGCTTGGTTGGCTCGTGCAGGATCTGGCCGGCAAAGGTGCGCACCTCGATGCCGTTATCGATCAGCTTTGCCTTCAGGGCCTTGTCGATGGCGATGCCGGGCGGATCGTAGCGCCGGTTCCAGAAGACGGCGGAGGCATCTGTCTCGGAAATCAGGTCGGTCAGCACACGCTCGGCCGGACCGCTGCGCAGGATGAGGCGCGATCCGAGCGCGTCGATCGCCTGGCCAAGCGCCGTCAGCGAATGGTGCAGCCACCAGCCTTGTGCTGCGCCGAGCGGCCCGGTTCCAGCCTCCTCGGGCTCGCGGATATAGAGAGGAAGGACGCGGAAACCTTCATCCGCGGCCGTCGCTAGGGCTGCATGATCAGAAAGCCTGAGATCCTTGCGGAACCAGAGAATGAGCGTCTTGGCGGAAGTATGGGGCATGCAATGTCTTCTTTGTTGGCTTTGTCTGCCATACGAAGACCAGCGGCGAAGGGATCATGCCGCAATCACGAATCTGTTGTGAATTCGGGTGAGCGCTCGCGTCAGGCGGCAGGGCGCCCGGCGGCCGTGCGGCGTGCCTGTTCTGCCCGGATCATGGCGAGGATCTGCTGGGCATTCTCGCGGACATAGAGACGATGCAGCTTTTCGGCGACCGGGGCGGTTGTCAGCAGGCATGTGTAGCCTTCCCGCTCGTACCAGCGGAAATCCACCACATTGTCCATGTTGACGTGGAAGGGAAAGCCGTCCCCGTCGTGAAGCTCGAGCCACATCGGCCGTCCTCCTTGCATGCCATTTCGATAGGGCAGGCAAATAGCAGCCAAAGGTGAAGAGGAAGTTTCCCCGGTGTTGAACAATTCAGGGTGGTGAGATCAGGCCCGCGAAATGACGGGCGCCAATGCCGGGCTTCTGGCCAGAAAGCAAAAGGCCCGCCGCCTTGTTGAGGCGCGGGCCTTTGAAAGAAATGGCTCCCCGGGCCGGATTCGAACCGGCGACCTGTCGATTAACAGTCGAATGCTCTACCGCTGAGCTACCAGGGAACAGCCGCTTGGCGCGGTGTGAGCGGGGTAATACTGATGCTCGCCTCGTTTGCCAAGCGGTTTTTCAAAAAAAATGTCATGCGCTTGTTTTTATTTGTGGGTTCACCATCTCTTTAAGGGTCGAAACAGGGCCGGAAAGCCCGAAAAACCGGGAGTTTCAACCTTTGCCGCAAAGACGCTATCGTCTCGACCAGGCGCGGGGCCGGCTTGTCCTTGGCCGTTTGGAGATCCCCGTGCCACGCTCCCGGGGCGGCAGGATCGCGACCGGAACGGCGCTCGTGGGCGGCGGTTTCCTCGGTTTTTTGCCGATCCTCGGTTTCTGGATGGTGCCGGTCGGCCTCGTGGTCCTGTCGCATGACCTGTCTTTCGTGCGACGCAGGCGCAGGCGTGTGGCCATCTGGTGGCATCGGCGCAACAAGGGGTCGCGCAGCGATCTTGACGCCTGACGTCACAGGCCGGTCCGGCTTTTACCCCTGGGCACATGTCTTAGTGAAATGACCCCGCATCTTGCGTCCGCCTATTATGGGCGGACTGAGCCGGGAGACCGAACTGCGATTGCCGTGGTCGGTTCCGGCGCTGAGCCAAGGACTGGTCGAGATGTGTAACCCACCCGAACGCATGATGATCCTGACGCCCGCGGATTTCCACATCATCGAGGGCGCGATGCGGGCGATGGCTCCGAAGCCGGATCGAATCATGATCGACGACGGTCACCGTGAGGCCGTCGGCCGGGCGGTCATCCGTCTCTACACCGCCGGTGTGACCGATCCGGTGCGTCTTGCAGATGCGGCGACCGTCATGGCGGCGACACGGCTTCTCGATCGTCGCCGGTGGTCGACGCAGGACGCCTGAAGCCTTCATGAGGTGGGCAAGGGCGGTCCGCCGGGAGGCATCAAAATTCGCAGAAATTCCCCTTGCGCTCTTTCTCGATCCGTTCTAAATGCCGCCCACCACACGCACTTTTATACCCGGATGGCCTCGTGGCGGAGTGGTGACGCAGAGGACTGCAAATCCTTGTACCCCGGTTCAATTCCGGGCGAGGCCTCCATCCGAACCTTCAACATCTTTCAGGTTTTCCGGCATTTCAGGCGGTCGCGCGCTGTGGCGCCTTCGCGCATGCACCTGCGTTTCGCTCTCAAGGTGAGGGCGCGCAACATGCTGCAACCGCGATATTCTCGTGTGCGAGGGGAAGAGCGGCTTGAAAGCGTCCCGGCCTGCAATTAAAGACACGGGGGCAAGTAGCCGCTATGGCCGGTCGACACGGGGCGCGAATAAGATGATGGATTACGCAGCAGCACGCACCAAGATGGTGGACAATCAGATCAGGACCACGGATGTCACATCCCATTCCGTCCTGAACGCCTTCCTCACGGTGCCGCGCGAAGCCTTCGTTCCGGCCGAGCTGAAGCCGCTCGCTTATATCGATGAGGACACGCAGGTCTGTCCGGCCCGGGATGGCAGCCCGGCCCGCTACATCATGGAGGCGTCGCCGCTCGCCAAGCTCCTGCAACTCGCCGCCATCACCAAAGATGACCTTGTGCTGGAGATCGGTTGTGGTGCGGGTTATGCCGCTGCCATCCTGTCGCTTCTGGCTGGCTCGGTCGTTGCGACCGAAAGCGACGAGGCGCTGGTCACCAAGGCGACCGAAAAGCTCTCCGAACTCGGCTACGACAATATCGCCGTCGTTTCGGGCAGGCTCGAAGACGGTTATGCCGCAGAAGCCCCATACGATGTGATCTTCGTCAACGGTGCCGTTGAGGAACTGCCGGAAGCGATCCTGTCGCAGTTGCGTGAAGGCGGCCGTCTGGTTGCCGTCGTTGGCTATGGCAATGCGGCCCGCGCCCGCCTCTATGTCAAGAATGGCGGCATGACCTCCTACACCGAATATTTCAATGCCGCCGTGAAGCCGCTGCCCGGCTTCCGCAAGGCTGCCGAATTCGTCTTCTGAGACGTGATCCGGACGACCCTATTCAAAGGCCCGCCGCGTGCGGGCCTTTTCGTGATGGCCAAACAAAACTGTGCATCACGACAATTCCTGCAGCAGGCGTGATTTTTTTCGGCAAGTGCGTATCCTAGGGTGAGCGCGAATCGGCTCGGCAGCAATCTGCCCGGTCGACAGTTTCTGAGGACAACGGGGATTAGTATGGCTCAGCCAAGCGTAGCGCGTGAACCGTCCATGGAAGAGATCCTGGCATCCATCCGCCGGATTATCGAAAGCAATGATCCGGTGAATGGCGGAAGCCTGTCGCAGGATGCGTCTGATCTCACAGACGAGGACGGTGCCGACGACGCCGACATGGGTTATGATGGCGGCGAATTCGTTGCGGCCAATGATGCCGGTCCGTCTTTTTCGATGTTTGACCGGGAAATCCCGCGTGTCGAAGTCGAGCCACGCCGTGAAGCGCCGCAGGCCGAAGGCGACGACATGCCCAAGAGCGTGTCGCTTGCCGATCTCGCGGCCCGTGTGCGCTCGGCCTCCGAACGCATTGAGCGGCCCGTTCAGGCCCCGAGCCGTTCGGAAATGCCTGGCATGCCGGAAGCCTTGCGTCGTGAGCCGGCTGCAGAAGCCCGTGATGCCCGTCCTGTCGAGACACCTTCGATGACGGCGCGGCTCGCCGAAATCCGTCAGCCCGATCTGCGCGCATCTTTCGCCGCCGAGCCTGTGGCGCCTGCCGCGCAGCGCGCGCTGCCAGAGGGGGAACACACGTCTTTTGCAGCGCCGGAAGCGTCGATGGCCCGCATTGCATCGGTCGAGGTGCGCGTCGAGCGTGCTGCACCTGCCGCGGAGCAGCCGGTGTCCGAAGCACAGGAGGAGATGTCGATGGATGCGCCGGAACTTGAGCCCCGCGCCGAACCCGAAAGCGAAGCCCGCGACCTGACTGCGCTGGTTTCGGCCGCAACGGTCGAGCAGGTCTCACGTTCCTTCTCTGAACTGGCTGCTGCCTTCGACGGCACCGAGCGTCGCTCGCTCGATGAAATGGCGGAAGAAATGCTGCGTCCCATGCTGAAGGACTGGCTGGACGACAACCTGCCGACGCTGGTGGAGCGCCTCGTGCGCGAAGAGATCGAACGCGTCGCCCGCGGCCCGCGACGCTGACCGTAGCCCCTTCAGGGATCATGGGCCGCTCGCAAGAGCGGCCTTTTTTATTGACTTGGTTTTGCCAGTCCTGTTTACCAACCCACATCCAGAACTCGAATATCCGGTCGGAAAATGCTCGAAAAGACCTATGATTCAGCCGCCGTCGAACCGAAGATCGCGAAAGCCTGGGAGGAGGCGGACGCCTTCCGTGCCGGCGCCAACGCGAAGCCGGGCGAGGACACCTTCACCATCGTGATCCCGCCGCCGAACGTGACCGGTTCGCTGCACATGGGGCATGCGCTGAACAACACGCTGCAGGACATCATGGTCCGCTTCGAGCGCATGCGCGGCAAGGACGTTCTGTGGCAGCCGGGCATGGACCATGCCGGCATCGCGACCCAGATGGTGGTCGAGCGCAAGCTTGCTGAAAACGGCCAGAACCTCTCGCGCCGTGACATGGGGCGCGACGCCTTCATCGAGAAGGTCTGGGAGTGGAAGGAAGAATCGGGCGGCCTGATCTTCAACCAGCTGAAACGTCTTGGCGCCTCCTGCGACTGGTCGCGCGAACGCTTCACCATGGATGAGGGCCTCTCGGCCGCCGTGCTCGAGGTTTTTGTCACGCTCTACAAGGAAGGGCTGATCTATCGCGGCAAACGGCTGGTCAACTGGGATCCCAAGTTCGAAACCGCGATTTCCGATCTCGAGGTCGAGAACAAGGAAGTTGAAGGCCATATGTGGCACTTCAAGTACCCGCTCGCCGGTGGTGAAACCTATACCTATGTTGAGAAGGACGAGGACGGCAACGTCACCTTCCAGGAGGAGCGCAACTATATCGCGATCGCGACCACGCGCCCCGAAACCATGCTTGGGGACGGCGCGGTGGCTGTCCACCCCTCGGACGAGCGTTATGCCGATATCGTCGGCAAGCTCTGCGAGATCCCCGTGGGCCCGAAGGAACATCGCCGCCTGATCCCGATCATCACCGACGAATATCCGGATCCGAAGTTCGGCTCGGGCGCCGTCAAGATCACCGGCGCACACGACTTCAACGACTATCAGGTCGCGCGCCGCAACAAGATCCCGCTCTATCGCCTGATGGATACCCAGGCGAAGATGCGTGAAGACGGCGAGAACTACGCCGACTACGCCGCTCGTGCCCTGGAGATCGCAAGGTCCGGCCTGCTGCCGAACGAGGCTGAGGTCGATGACATCAATCTGGTGCCGGAGGAATATCGCGGTCTCGACCGCTACGAGGCCCGCAAGCGCATCGTCGATGCGATCAATGCAGAAGGTCTCGCCGTCACCGTCAAGGACGGGGAGGGCAATGATATTCCCTTCGTCGAGAGCAAGAAGATCATGCAGCCCTTCGGCGACCGCTCCGGCGTCGTCATCGAGCCGATGCTGACCGACCAGTGGTTTGCCGACGCAAAGACGCTCGCCGAGCCGGCAATCGCTTCCGTTCGCGAGGGCCGCACCAACTTTGTCCCGAAGAACTGGGAAAAGACCTATTTCGAGTGGATGGAAAACATCGAGCCCTGGTGCATTTCGCGCCAGCTCTGGTGGGGCCACCAGATTCCGGCTTGGTACGGTCCGGATGGTCAGGTCTTCGTCGAGAAGACCGAGGAAGAGGCGCTGCATTCGGCGATCCAGCACTACATCGCCCATGAGGGTCCGTGGAAGGCCTGGGTTGAGGAGAAGCTCGAGAATTTCCAGCCCGGCGAGATCCTGACCCGCGACGAGGATGTGCTCGACACCTGGTTCTCATCGGCGCTCTGGCCCTTCTCGACGCTCGGCTGGCCCGAGAACACGCCGGCACTGGCGAAATATTACCAGACCGACGTGCTGGTCACGGGCTTCGACATCATCTTCTTCTGGGTTGCCCGAATGATGATGATGGGCCTGCACTTCATGAAGGACGAGGACGGCAATCCGGTCGAGCCCTTCCACACGGTCTATGTCCACGCGCTCGTCCGCGACAAGGCCGGCCAGAAGATGTCGAAGTCGAAGGGCAATGTCATCGACCCGCTCGACCTGATCGATGAATATGGTGCGGACGCCCTGCGTTTCACGCTGGCGATCATGGCCGCCCAGGGCCGCGACGTGAAGCTCGACCCGGCCCGCATCGCCGGCTACCGAAACTTCGGCACAAAGCTGTGGAATGCCACCCGCTTCGCCGAGATGAACGGTGTGAAGGCCGATCCGACCTTCCTGCCGGAAACGACATCGCTGGCGATCAACCGCTGGATCCTGACGGAACTGGCGCGCACCGAGAGCGAAGTGACGGAAGCAATCGAAAGCTACCGCTTCAACGATGCGGCCAGCAGCCTCTACCGCTTTGTCTGGAACCAGTTCTGCGACTGGTATCTGGAACTGCTGAAACCCATCTTCATGGGCGAGGACGAGACGGCGAAGAAGGAAGCGCAGGCTTGCGCTGCCTATGTGCTGGAACAGATCTACAAGCTCCTGCATCCCTTCATGCCTTTCATGACCGAAGAACTCTGGGCGCATACGGCAGGCGAAGGCGCATCTCGTGACCTGCTGCTTTGCCATGCTGACTGGCCGGCGCCGGAATTTTCCGACGAGAATTCGGCAGCCGACATCAACTGGCTGATCGACCTCGTGACCGGCATTCGCTCGGCGCGCTCCGAGATGAACGTGCCCCCGGGTGCGACAGCACCGCTCGTCGTGGTCGGCGCCAATGGCGTCACCCAGGAGCGGCTGCTCCGGCACGAGGCATCGATCAAGCGTCTCGCCCGCGTCGAGGCGATCACCGTGGCTGATCTTGCCCCGAAGGGGGCCGCCCAGATCGTTGTCGGCGAGGCGACCGCCTGCCTGCCGCTCGGCGCGCTGATCGATCTCGGCGCGGAAAAGGCCCGCATCGAAAAGGCGATTGCCAAGGTCGACCAGGAAATGGCCCGTATCGCCGGCAAGCTGAACAATGAAAAGTTCGTCGCCAATGCCAATCCCGATGTCGTCGCCGCGGAGCGCGAGCGTCACCAGGAGCTGGAGGTGCAAAAGGCAAGCCTGGAGACGGCCCTGAAGCGGGTTGTCGAGGCCGGGTAAGCCGCTACGCATCGGGAATGAAATTCTAAAGGCCGGGTCTGCGATCCGGCCTTTAGCTTTTGCAGACGAAGGGCGAGTTCGGGCAGAAGAATGCTGCACTGCATAACGATTCTGGCCGATATCAGGGTCATCTGGGGACCGCTTCAGATTATTGCGAATGCAACTGCCTGAAATTTGCGCTTTGCGATCATCGGCCAGCCTGTTGCGTTCCGGCAACGCCACTGCGCTTGCTTGGAATAATGTTCTTTCCAAGATCAAATTTTCCCGGCCTGACGAAAAAAATATCCAAGCGGTGGCATGTTTTACGTGCGCGTCAAAAACGTTACGTAAAAATTTCGATGATGGAACAATGGTGTGACGGCGATCACCGGATTGTCATTCTGTCGCACATGTCTACTATCGCAAATCACAGTTTTGCCGGAATTGGGGAGAGACATGGCGAACCACTTGATGAAGACAACCGCCCTCGGGCTGATCGCAGCATGCGCATTCGTGGGAGGCGCGCAGGCAGGCGGTCTTGAACGTGGCGGCTACAACATCGATCTTCTGTTCGATCCTGGCCAGTACACGTTCGAAAGCGGCGTGGTCTATGTTGCGCCAGATAGAACTCTGAAGAACGTAAGAGACACGGATGCAACCTCTCAACCCGGTGGCCTTAGCTTAAACGCTCGACCAAACTCCGTCGATGAAACTGAGAGCTATTTCGTTCCTCGCGTTGGTCTGAAGGCCACTCTTACTGAGGGCGTGGAGTGCTTGGCGGACTACTCGCAACCCTGGGGAGCGCACACGAAGCCCGGTTCAAATTGGGCTGGCGCTAACCAAAACATTGAGACTAAGGTTAATAGTCACAATTATGGGTTGACCTGTTCCTACAGATTCGATCTCGGACCTGGTCAGGTGCGCATAATTGGCGGCGGATTTTATCAGCAGGTCGATGGCTTTAAAGAGCGGCTGGTGATCGATCCGGTTGCCGCCGGTTTGGGTAGTCTAACGGGTGTTGGCCGACTGGACCTTGAGGGCGATGGTTACGGTTTTCGGGTGGGTGCGGCCTACGAGATTCCGGAATACGCACTGCGCGCAAGTCTCGTTTACAATAGCCAAGTTAAGCTGGATGACATAACTGGTACACTTGACCTGCGCCAAGTTGGCCAGACGGTCGAGAATGTGTATGGCTCTGCCGAGATGCCAGATTCGCTTGAGCTGAAACTACAGTCTGGTATCGCTCCGGACTGGCTCGCATTTGGTTCCGTGAAGTGGACAGACTGGAGCCAGTTGCAGAAGGTGCGTTTCTACCGTGTTGGCACTACGACGGAGCGCACGTCACTCGATCTCGGCTATCGCGACGGCTGGACGGTCAGCGGTGGTATCGGTCACAAGCTGAATGACCAGTGGAGTGTCGCGGGCTCGGTAACTTGGGATCGTGGCACCTCTCAGGGCTTCGGCGCTCAGAGCGACACATGGACCTTCGGCACCGGCGTATCGTACACGCCGACCGATAACGTAGAGTTCCGCTTGGCCGGTGCATTAAGTATTCTGACGTCTGGCAGCTCTGGAGCCGTTACCATCGATGGCGAATCCTATGGAAGCGACGTGTCCTACGACTACGGCACGGACTTGGCGGCCGCAGTTTCCACCTCCCTCAAGGTCCGCTTCTGAGCATCGCTGAGGAAAATGTGTCAGAAGCCCGGCTCGTCCGGGCTTCTTTCGTTTCAAGCCGTCGACCGCTATTTCAGCTTTCCGGAATGTGATGATTCTGCAACAGCGCATCTATCCTTCTTCGGCTGCCGCGCTCGTGCCGAATTTGTCCATTTCCCGCCACAAACAAAGAGCACCGGTGTTGCGAGAGACGGCGGGGGCTGTTTCCGGTGGGTGGCGTTAAGAGTTCAACATGAGCCTCTGGGGCAAAAATTCGGTGCTGATAGCAATGACTTCGACTGTTCTTGGGGAGCGGTCGGCCTGTCTGGAAAAGGAAATGGAGGGGGCGTTTGCGATCGCCCCGGTCTTGCCGGAAATCCGGTCTAGTCTCCAGACCATGCAGAAGAGAATAATATTGAGCCTGGGCGGCAAGGCCATCGACAAGGTCGGGCATGAACCGTCTGTTCATCGCTGTGGTGCAATCTCGAAGTCCGGCGCAGTTGAACCGGCCGCAAATGCGGGGCGGTGTATCTGATGTCCATTATGTCTTGGAAATTGTGCGGACCCATGCGGCTACGTGACTGGAAATCTTCGGTAGTGCTTGTGACGGCAGCTTTGTTGCTGTCCAGCGGGCCCTCTGCGCTTGCCTTCGATATGAACGCCGGTGTCAGCAAGGAATCCGGCCCGTTCGACCTCTTCAAGTTCGGCTTCAACGCCTACAAGAAGGGCCAGAAGGAAGAAGCGGTCGAGGCTTATCGCTATGCCGCCGAAAAGGGCCATACCGGCTCGCGCTGGGCGCTCGCCAACATGTATGAGGCCGGCGACGGTGTCGTCGAAAACGACTTCGAAGCCTTCAAGATTTATGCCGAGATCGCAAACCAGGGCGTCGAGCCCGGTTCTGCGGACACCGGCTTCTTCGTCAATGCGCTTCTGTCGCTTGCCCGGTATTATCGCCAGGGTATTCCCGACAGCCCCGTGAGGGCGGACCTCGCCCAGGCGCGGCAGATCTATTTCCAGGTCGCATCCACCTTTGGAGTGCCGGAAGCCCAGTTCCAGCTGGCCCGCATGATCCTGGCCGGCGAGGGCGGTCGTGTGAACGTGCAGCAGGCGAAGAAGTGGCTGAACATGGCACGCAAGGGCGGCCATGCCGGCGCCATGTCGATCTTCGGCAACGTCTTGTTCGAAGAAGGTCAGACAGTGCGCGGTCTCGCATTCCTGACGGCCGCACTGGAGCGCTGCAGCCAGAAGGATTGTCCATGGATGCAGGATCTGCAGGAACGGGCTTTTTCGCTCGCGACCGAAGACGACCGCCGGGTGGCCGTGGCGCTGGCGCCTGAGGTCTTCACGCAGGGCGACTGAGCGCAGGTCTCGCGACGACATTAGCAGGAACTTCAAAAATGGGCGCCTCAGCGCCCATTTTCTTGTCTGCGATTGGATTTTCTGAGGTCAGAAAGCGAAGTGACCGACAACAGGCACATGGTCCGAGGGTTTCTCCCAGGCCCGGACATGTTTTTCGATCGCCGTCGAGCGAAGCCGGTCGGAGGCCTCAGGCGACAGCATCAGGTGGTCGATGCGGATGCCGTTGTTTTTCTGCCAGGCACCGGCCTGATAGTCCCAGAATGAGAAGAGCGGCGTCTCGTCGGTGGTTGCGCGCACCGCATCGACGAAGCCGAGATTCTCCAGCCGCCGGAAAGCCGCCCGCGTTTGGGGCAGGAAGAGCGCGTCGGTCACCCACTGGCTGGCATCCTTCGCATCATGCGGCTCGGCAATGACATTGTAGTCGCCGGCAAGGATGAGTGGTTCCTCAAGCGCCATGCGGTCACGCGCGAAGGCCTCGAGTCTCGCCATCCAGGCGAGCTTGTAGGGGTATTTGACCGGATCGTCCGACGGATTGCCGTTCGGCAGATAGAGCGAGCAGACACGCAGGACGCCGCCGTCGACCGAAAACACGCCCTCGATGAAGCGCGCCTGTTCGTCGGTGTCGTCACCCGGCAGGCCGCGATTGACTTCGTCCGGCTTGATCTTGGAGAGCAGGGCAACGCCGTTGAAACCCTTCTGGCCGTGCGTCTCGACGTGATAGCCGAGCGCCTCGATCTCGCCGCGGGGAAAACCTTCATCGACCGACTTGATCTCCTGCAGGCAGGCAATGTCGGGATCGCTGTCCTTCAGCCACTGGCACAGATTCTCGATGCGTGCCTTGACGCCGTTGATGTTCCAGGTGGCAATTTTCATCATGCACTCACACGGAGAAACTGGTGCCGCAGCCGCAGCTCGCCACGGCATTGGGATTCTTGATCTGGAACGACTGGCCGAGCAGGTTGTCGACGAAGTCGATCTCGGAGCCGGCCATGTAGATCAGAGACATCGGATCGATCAGGACAGTGGCGCCGTCGCGGCTGATCACGATGTCGTCGCCTGCCGGTTGGCCGTCGAGGTCGAATTTGTAGGAGAAGCCGGAACAGCCGCCGCCTTCGACAGACACGCGCAGCGCCTGTTTCTCGGCATCGGCAGCGACGATCGCCGCGATTCGCTTCGCTGCGGCTTCGGAAAGGGTAACTGTTTCGGTGCTCATTCTGCCTCCTGCCGGGTTCAAGGCCCGGTGAAAACGGTTCACTTCGGTGCAAATCACCGCATTGTCACGCAAATGCGCGATTTTTGATAAGGCGGCGCGGGCTGAAGGCGCTTCAGAACCCGCATCGCCTTGCGGCTTTGTCCGCTATAGGTATGAAGGCACAAGAGTTGCGTCAATGGGGAGCAAGCGGCACAGGCATGACGATTGATCAATCAGCACTGGGTTTCGGCACGGGCGAACGGGCGATTTACGCCACCAATCCGCTGCAAAGCCGTGGCCGGCTCTTTGCCGAGGGCGGCAGCCTCACCCGGTCCGATTTCCAGCGCGACCGCGACCGCATCGTCCACACGACCGCTTTTCGCCGCCTCAAGCACAAGACGCAGGTCTTCATTGGGCCGGACGGCGATCATTATCGCACCCGTCTGACGCACACGATCGAAGTTGCCCAGATTGCCCGAGCATTGGCTCGTGCGCTGAAGCTCGATGAAGATCTGGCAGAAGGCGTGGCGCTCGTGCACGATTTTGGCCACACACCCTTCGGCCACACCGGCGAGGATGCCTTGCACGAGGTGCTGGAACCCTATGGCGGCTTCGACCACAATGCGCAGTCGCTGCGCATCGTTACCAAGCTGGAGCGGCGTTATGCCGATTTTGACGGGCTCAATCTCACCTGGGAAGCGCTCGAAGGCCTGGTCAAGCACAATGGGCCATTGAAGACCAAGGACGGGCAGGGGACGCGCGGACCTGTACCCCAGCCGATCCTGGACTATTGCGAAATCCATGATCTGGAACTGGAAAGCTTTGCCGGGCTCGAAGCCCAGGTTGCGGCCATCGCCGACGACATTGCTTACAACACCCATGATATCGATGACGGTCTGCGCTCCGGTTACCTCACATTCGACATGCTGGAGGACGTGCCCTTTCTCGCCGGTCTGATGAAGGAGGTGCGCGACCGCTATCCGCATCTCGACCCTGACAGGTTTACCCACGAGATCATGCGCCGGCAGATCACGCGAATGGTCGAGGATGTGATCGGAGTGGCGCAGGAGCGGCTGAAGCTGGTGGCGCCCCAGAATGTCGAGGATGTCAGGGCGGCCTCGATGACGATCGCCACATTCTCCGACCAGATGGCCGAGACCGACAAGGCGATCAAGAAGCTCCTGTTCAGCCGCATCTATCGTCACCCCGACATCATGCGCATTCGGGCCGCCGCCGCCGAGATCGTCACCGATCTCTTCAACGCCTACATGGCCGACCCGACGCTGATGAAGAGCCACTTCTGGGTGAACCATATTTCCGGCCTCAATGACGGGCAGAAGGCCCGGCATGTCGGCGACTATCTGGCCGGCATGACGGATACCTATGCGGTGCGCACGCATCGGGAGTTGTTTGACCGGACTCCCGAATTGCGATAGGCACCCGACGAAATTCTAAGGAAACGCCGGTGCGAAGCGCCGGCGCGCAGGGACACGTCATGAATCTTTTCGCCGATTTCGAAATCCGGATCAAAGCAGCGCTCGACGAGATCGAGGCGGTGCGCGAGAAGCGGGACAGCCTCGACTTCAGCCGCATCGTCGTCGAGCCGCCGCGCGATCCGAGCCATGGCGATGCCGCGACCAATGCCGCGATGGTGCTCGCCAAGGGCATGGGCATGAACCCGCGCGCGCTGGCCGACCTGATCGGCGAAAAGCTGAAGCAGGATCCGGATATCGCCGAAGTCGGCGTCGCTGGCCCCGGTTTCATCAATATCCGGCTCTCGGTTGCCTATTGGCAGCGGCTGCTGGCGGTCATGATCCGTGAGGGCACGGATTTCGGTCGTGCCTCCGTCGGTGCCGGCCACAAGGTCAATGTCGAATATGTCTCGGCCAATCCGACGGGCCCGATGCATGTCGGCCATTGCCGTGGCGCCGTTGTCGGCGACACGCTGGCCAACCTGCTCGGTTTTGCGGGTTACGAGGTCACCAAGGAATACTACATCAACGATGCCGGCGCTCAGATCGAGGTCCTCGCCCGTTCCGCCTTCCTGCGCTATCGGGAGGCTCTGGGCGAGACCATCGGCGAGATCCCCGCAGGTCTCTACCCGGGTGACTATCTGGTTCCGGTTGGCAAGGTCCTGGCCGACGAGTATGGCACCAAGCTCCTCACCATGCCGGAAGAGGAGATGCTCGATATCGTCAAGGACAAGGCCATCGCTGCAATGATGGTCATGATCCGCGAGGATCTTGCCACGCTCAACGTGCATCACGACGTCTTCTTCTCCGAGCGCACCCTGCACGCCGGCAACGGCGGCCGCATCCTCTCGGCCATCAATGACCTGACCTTCAAGGGCCATGTCTACAAGGGCAAGCTGCCGCCGCCGAAGGGGCAGTTGCCGGAAGATTGGGAAGACCGCGAGCAGACGCTGTTCCGCTCGACCGAAGTCGGTGACGACATCGACCGCCCGCTGATGAAGTCGGATGGTAGCTTTACCTATTTCGCTGCCGACGTTGCCTATTTCAAGGACAAGTTCGATCGCGGCTTCACCGAGATGATCTATGTGCTGGGTGCCGACCATGGCGGCTATGTGAAGCGGCTGGAGGCGGTCAACCGCGCCGTGTCGGAAGGCAAGTCGAAGCTCACCGTCCTGCTTTGCCAGCTGGTCAAGCTTTACCGCGACGGCGAGCCGGTGAAGATGTCGAAGCGTTCAGGCGATTTCGTCACGCTGCGCGAAGTGGTCGAGGAAGTTGGCCGCGATTCGGTGCGTTTCATGATGCTCTACCGGAAGAATTCCGAGCCGCTCGACTTCGACTTTGCCAAGGTGACGGAGCAGTCGAAGGACAATCCGGTCTTCTATGTGCAGTATGCCCATGCGCGTTGCATGTCGATCATGCGCCAGGCAAAGGAAGCCTTGCCCGATCTCGATATCGAGAAACTCGACCTTGCCAGTGCCGTAATGGGACAGATCCAGGACCCAACGGAACTGTCACTGGTTGCAAAGCTTGCCGAATATCCGAGAATCATCGAGGCAGCAGCATTGTCCCAGGAGCCGCATCGACTTGCATTTTACCTGCATGATCTGGCAAGCTCGCTCCATGCTCACTGGAACAAGGGCAAGGATTCGCCCGAATTACGCTTTGTTAACGATAAACATAGAGAATTAACCATCGCCAGGCTTGGGCTGGTGCATGCTGTCGCCTCCGTGTTGAAGTCGGGACTCGCCATTACTGGCACCGAAGCTCCGGTCGAAATGCGATAGTATCGTCACCAATTCCCCACATTACGCTGGCAGGCGTTGAGTCGCGTGAGTGAGTGGAACAGGGTATGGTACAGAAGCAGGCTGCAAACAGCATTCGATCGCAGGGCGATGGTTTCGCGGATGATGATCCGCTGGCGGAGCTCGCCCGCATCGTTGGGTTCGATCAGCCTCTGAAGCGCGAAACTGTCGTTGCGCTGCCGCAGGCGCCGGATATGTCTTCGGCTGACTTCAATCTGGAAGACGAGTTGATGCGCGAGTTCGAGGGCTACGAAGCTTCTCCCGCGCCGTCTTCCTATGCGCCTGAGCTCGAAGCGCCCGAGCCTGTGCTGCCCCGCCCTTCCGCGGTTGAAGTCTACGAAACACCACGCCATCGCGAAGAGCCGAGTTTCGAGCCGCAGGCCGTTGCCTATGCAGAGCCAGATTCTGGTCTGGTGCCGGAGCATGTCGAGGTCGAGGCTCCGCACTTTGCGCAAGCTGACGCCTATGCGCCGGATGCCGATCGCTACGTCGCGGATCCGGCTCCCGCATATGGTCACGACGAAATGCGATCCGAGCAGTTGGTCGAGCCTGATCTTTCCTTTGATCTGGCCGATGAGCTGGAGTTCGCGGTCGCAGATGCCGACATTCGCCCGGAGCCGTTTGTCGCGCCAGCGCGTCCGGTTCAGCCCGAGCCGCCGCGCCTGCGCCTGCCGCTTGCCAATTTCGCCGCGCAGCCGGTTCGTCGGGCCGAGCCGCCGGTCGCCGTGCAGCCGGCCGCGACTGTGCCGGCATTCGAAGCTTCTAGCTTCGAGGCACCGAACGCACCCGCCGTTGAGGCGTCACGGCCGCTTGGCGATCTCGACTTTGGCAAGGCGAGCTTCGATTGGGCCTCCGGTCCGGTCGAACCCATTCCGGCCATATTGTCTTCCGCTCCCGAATTGGCCGAGGCGCCGACACCTGCGCCGCAATTCGACCCATTTGCAATCGAGATGGAGCGGCCAGTTGCGCCGGTTTCGACGGATGCTGTCGCGGGCGTCCAGCATGACGAGCTGGACTTCGGCTTCGACTTTCTCGATGAACTCGCCTTCGAAGAGGATGCGCATCTCGCTGCCAAGGTAAGGGAGCCGGTCGAGCAGCCCGCAGCGCCCGCCGTATCCGAGGAGGATTTCGATCCCTTCGCCGACCAGGAGTTCGAGCTGCAGCTGGATGAGATCGAGCTGGACTTGTCCGATCTCGAAGTGGCGCCCGAATTGCCTGCGGTTGAGCCCGCGTCTGCGACCGTCGCAGCCGTCGCAACGGCGGCGCCCGCTTTCGCCGCTGCTCCTGCACCTCTGGCGGCAGTCCGTCCAGAGCCAATGGTTGCCTCGTCTTTCGCAGCTGCCCCCCCGGCGGCGGCTCTCGCCGTTCCTCCGACACCTTCAGTCTCGGCGTCATACGCAGCGCCGGTGACCCGCCCTGCGGCTGAAACCTATGCGCCGGCGTCCGCTCCGACATCGTCGCCGTTTCGTCCTGCTGCGCCGACCGAGGACAGCTTCGGCTTCGACCCTTCCGAGATTTCGGAGCAGGATGACCTGCTCGAAACCCTGAGCGGCATGGATGTGCCGGATGTGCCGGTGGCGGAGGCACGCGCGACCCAACCGGCTCAGCCGGACTATGACATCGACATCGATGCCGAGCTTGCGACACTCTTCGAGGAGCCCGCAGCGCCGCAGCCGAAGCCGGTCTCGGCAGGCCGCGTGAGCGCTGCGCCGATTACAACGGCTCCGCAGGCAACGGCACAGCCACCGCTCGAGGATTTCGAAGCCTTCGAAAAGGCGCTGGAAGAAGATCTCATCAGCACCATGTCGGCCTCTGGCCACTTCGAGCCTGAAAGCCGTGGCCACATCACCATCGCCGGTGAAGGCCAGGGATTCCGCTTCCGCCGCGTCAAGCCCTATCTGATGGCGGGAACTGCGGTCGTGATGCTGCTTGCCGGTGCGGGGGGGCTCTATGCCTGGCTCGGCAGCGGTGCCGTTGGCACGCTGTCCGGTGGAGAGCCGGTCGTGATCGCCGCTGACAAGACGCCGGTCAAAATGGTGCCGGAGAATCCGGGCGGCAAGTCCGTTCCGAACCAGGACAAGGCGGTCTATGATCGTGTGGCGGGAAGTGGCGTCGAAGACCCCAAGCAGCCGAGCCTGATTTCCTCGGAAGAAGAGCCCGTCGACGTGGTTCAGCGCACGCTGATCCCCGAATCGCTGCCGCTGGAAGGCGAGAACGATGCCATGGCGACGCCGGTCGGCGAGACCGAGGATCCGCGCCTGCTGCCCGACGGCCAGCCTCCGCAGGCAAGCGCCGAAGATCCGGCGACGATCACCCCGCGCAGGGTCCGCACGATGATCGTGCGTCCGGATGGCACGCTGGTCGCACAGGAAGTGCCGGCGGAGCCGACAGCCGCCGCAACGCCATCGCAGTCAACGGCGGATACGCCGGTGCTCGCACCGCCAAGCGTGCCCTCTTCCAATGGCGGTGATACCGTCAGGACCGTCGATACGCGCGTCGTGACCCCGGGTGGCCCGACCGAGACCGCTGCGTCGCAAACCGTGCCTGCCGCAACGGCGCAAGCAGCCACCGAACTGGCGGCCGTGACGCCTGAGACGGTGGAGACATTGGCGGCCACGGATGTTGCCGCGGCACCGACTGCCAACGATTCGGGCGCACCGCGCGCCCCGATCCCGACAAGTCGCCCGGCTGACCAGCCGGTCAATGTCGTGGGAACCGTCACCGATCAGGGCAATGTACGTTCGGCCCAACCGGCTGCGCCAGCACCTGCTGAAGCGCCCGCCGAAGTGGCTGCGGCATCCCCGGCGGCCACAGCGCCGGCCGCTGCTGCACCCGCTGGCAGTTTCGGCATCCAGATCGCCTCGCTGCCGTCGGAAGCGGACGCGCAGAAGAGCTATCGCAACCTGTCGTCCAAGTTCGGCAACATCCTGGGCGGCAAGCCCTGGGAAATCCGCCAGGCGGACATCCCCGGCAAGGGCACCTTTTACCGGGTGCGCGTGGGGGCCGGTTCCAAGGATGAAGCCGTGGCGCTGTGCGAACAATATCGTGCCGCTGGCGGCAGCTGCCTCGTCTCCCGCTGAGAACAGCACTGATTATCTGAGCATTCGAGAGGCGGAACCGCGTGTTCCGCCTCTTTTCTTGTGTATGAGCGCCTGAGGTCACCTTCCGGTCCCTTCGGCTTTTTCTTCCCCCTCGATATGGTCTTCCCATGACAGCACAATCCCGTTCCGCCAAAGCCATGATCCTCGGTTGCCTCGGCCAGCGTCTCACCGCTGACGAGAAGGCCTTTTATCGCGATGAGCAGCCCTGGGGATTCATCCTCTTCGGTCGCAATATCGGCGAGGCCGAACAGGTGAAGGATCTGGTTGCGGAGATGCGGGATACGGTTGGCGGTGGACACCACGTGCCCGTCCTGGTCGACCAGGAGGGCGGTCGCGTGCAGCGCATCCGCGAGCCGATTGCGCCGCGTTATCCCTCGGGCGCCGATTTGGGCGCGCTTTACGGCCAGGACAAAGCGAAGGGCCTGCGGGCGGCCTGGCTGATGTCACGCCTGCATGCCTTCGATCTCTATCGCCTCGGCATCAATGTCGACTGCTTGCCCGTACTCGACGTGCCCATTGAAGGGGCCAGCAATGTCATCGGCAACCGCGCCTATTCCAACGATCCAGATGTGGTCGCGAAGATGGGACAGGCTGCAGCGGACGGGCTGAAGGCCGGCGGCGTGCTGCCGGTCCTGAAGCATATCCCGGGCCATGGTCGCGGCATGGCCGACAGCCATCATGAACTGCCCGTCGTCACCGTACCGCGCGCCGAGCTCGAGGCGCATGACTTCGTGCCCTTCAAGGCGCTGGCACAGGAGCTGATGGGCATGAGCTGCCATGTCGTCTATACCGATATCGACCCAGATCATCCGGCCTCGACCTCGCGCATCGTCACCGAGGAGATCGTGCGCAAGGCGATCGGCTTCGAGGGCTTGCTGATGTCCGACGATATCTCGATGAATGCGCTTGAGGGCACGATCGGCGAACGCGCAGTGCGGATCGCGGCGACGCTCGATGTCGTGCTGCACTGCCACGGCCATATGGACGAGATGAAGGCTGTTGCCGCCGCCGTGTCCGAACTTTCGGGCCAGGCCCGCGGACGGGCGGATGCGGTGGAAGCGGCTTTCGTTGCGCCCGATGATGCTGACGAGCAGACCTTGCGTGAAGAATTCGCCAACCTGATGGCGGTCGCCTGATGGTGCGCGGTCCTGTCCAGCCGACGATCCTCAACCGGCCCTCCCAGGGAGAGACACCGGTGCCGACGCCGATGGACAGCCTCTGGCAGGACAATGCCGAGGAGCGGGCCGCAAGCGACCCGGCACTCCTGATCGATGTCGCGGGTTTCGAAGGCCCGCTCGATCTCCTGCTTTTCCTTGCCCGCAATCAGAAGGTCGATCTCGCCCGCATTTCGGTGCTGGCCCTGGCCGAGCAATATTTGCTCTTCATCGAAACCGCCCGGCGCATTCGCATCGAGCTGGCTGCCGACTATCTGGTGATGGCGGCCTGGCTCGCCTATCTGAAATCGCGTCTCCTGATCCCGCAGCAGCCGAAAGACGACGGCCCCTCGGGCGAGGAGATGGCCCAGACGCTTGCCTTCCGCCTGAAACGGCTGGAGGCCATGCGCGAGGCCGCAAGCCGGCTCGTCAACCGCAACCGTCTCGGCCGTGATGTCCACCCGCGCGGTGCGCCGGAACATGTGCCCTCGCGCGCGACGAGCGCCTATGAGGCTTCGCTCTATGATCTGCTGACGGCCTACGCTTCACTGCGCCAGCGCCAGGCAATCACCCAGGTGACGATCGAGCGGCGGCGGGTCTGGTCGCTGTCGGATGCGCGCGGGATCCTGACCCGCATGATCGGCGAGATCACCGACTGGACGGCGCTCGACCATTTCCTTTTGCGCTACCTGCCGAGCCCCGAGGACCGGGTGACCGCGATTGCGAGTTCCTTTGCAGCCTCCCTCGAACTCGTGCGTGAAGGCCGACTTGAGATCCGACAGGATGGGGCCTTCCAGCCGATCTACATGCGCAGCGGTCCCAGGGCCGAAGCTTTGAAATCGGTGGAGTGAAGCTGACATGATCGACGTCGACGAGAGGGAGCCGGATGACGGCGAGGAAGCCGAGGAGGGGGGGCATTCTGCATCGCTCCGCGCCGAGCTCGACCGTCGCGAGGCGTTGCGCATTGCCGAGGCCCTGGTTTTCGCGTCTGCCCAGCCGGTTTCGACCTCCTTTGTCGAAGAGCGTCTGCCACACGGCATCGCGGCGACGGATATCCTGCATCAGCTGAAGGAGGATTACGCTGCGCGCGGGGTGAACCTCGTCCAGGTGGACGACCACTGGGCGTTTCGCACGGCGGCCGATCTCTCATTTGCCATCCGCAACGACGAGGCCGAGGTCAAGAAGCTCTCGCGTGCTGCTCTCGAAGTGCTCGCGATCATCGCCTATCACCAGCCGGTCACGCGTGCCGAGATCGAGGACATCAGAGGCGTGCAGACCTCCAAGGGCACGCTCGACGTGTTGATGGAGGCGGGCTGGGTGCGTTTTCGCGGGCGCCGGCGTTCGCCCGGACGCCCTGTGACCCTTGGGACGACCCGTGATTTCCTCGATCATTTCGGGCTGGAGGAACTGCGCGATCTGCCGGGTCTCGAAGAGTTGAAGGGGGCAGGGCTGCTCTCTGGCCGTATTCCGGCGAACTTCAACATCCCGCTTCCCATGGGCCATGACGAGCTTAGCGAGGAGGAGGATCCGATTACCCAGCTGGACCTCGAAGAGCTCGGCCTCTTGACACCGGGCGGTGAAGCAGAGGAATAGGGTCAGCTTTTTCAACGATGACCGGTAAAGCCGGCTCGTCTGCGGTCCCTGTGTCTGCAACGATCCGGTCTGAACCGCGCGGACGGCAGAATGAATCCAGCGAAGACCCAGCACGGAAACGGCCAGCGCACGGCGGGCGTGACCTTTGCCGCACGTCTGACCTTCGAGGAGATTCATCACTGCTATCACGGCAAGGAGACGATCGGCGGTCTTTCGCTGACGGCGGAACCCGGCGAAGTCCTCTGCCTGCTCGGTCCCTCCGGGTCTGGCAAGACGACGCTGCTCAGGATTGCCGCTGGCATCGAGGCGCAGACGTCAGGTCGCGTGGTGATCAACGACCGTGAAGTCGCTGGACCCCGGACCTTCCTGCCGCCGGAGAAGCGTGGCATCGGGCTGATGTTCCAGGACTTCGCTCTTTTCCCTCACATGTGCGTGCTCGACAATGTCCGCTTCGGCCTGACGGCGCTGCCGCGCAAGGACGCGGTGGCGGAAGCCATGGCCGCTCTGGAGCGCGTCGGGCTTGCCCATTATGCCGACAAGTTTCCGCATGCCTTGTCCGGCGGTGAGCAGCAGCGCGTGGCGCTGGCGAGAGCGCTCGCTCCCCGTCCCAGCGTGCTCCTGATGGACGAACCTTTTTCCGGTCTCGATTCGCGGCTCAAGGACACGGTGCGGGCCGATACGCTCGCAATTCTCCGTGAGACCCGTGCGACTGCCGTCGTCGTCACCCACGACGCCGAAGAGGCCATGCGCATGGCAGATCGCATTGCGCTTCTCCGGAACGGGCGTCTCGTGCAGGTCGGGACATCGGACGATCTCTATCGCCGACCGAACGACATCTTTGCGGCCGCGTTCTTTTCTGAAATCAATGAATTCGCCGGCCGCGTGCGGGGCGGACAGGTGGAAACGCCGCTGGGTGCGGCCGAAGCCGGCCATCTCGCCGAGGGTACCGAGGTCGAGATTGCGGTTCGCCTGTCCGATCTTGCCGTGCGCGACAGTGGCGGCAGCATTCCGGCCCGCATCATTGCTCGACGTTTTCTCGGCGTTGTCGAACTGCTCGACCTTGCAGTCCCCGGCACCGAGAGGCCCGTCCGCGCTCGAATCCGGGCCGATGTCCTGTCGGCCGGTGTGCGTGACGTCACGATTGCGGTTGAGCCGAAAGACATTTTGGTGTTTGAAAAGACACCGGAAAGCCCCTACATCGGGGAAACAAAAATCTAAGGAGTGGCAGGCATGGGTTCGTTTAGCATTTGGCACTGGATCATCGTTCTGGCGATCGTCCTGCTTCTCTTCGGCCGCGGCAAGATCCCGGAACTGATGGGTGACGTGGCCAAGGGCATCAAGAGCTTCAAGAAGGGCATCAGCGAAGAGGACGAGAGCGAAAAGCCGACCGCTTCGACCCCTCCGGCCCAGTCGACCGCGACGAAGACGGTCGATCACAAGGCCGACGAGGTAAAGTGATCGGCATCCGCCGTTTGGACGGGCGGCTCTTCGGGCTGCCCGCTCTTCGTTGAAGTGTTGGAAGTCCGGCGCCCGTTCCGAGGCGCCCTTGGTGGCATCAGGAGCCCGTTTACATGCTGGATATAGGCTGGACCGAGCTTTTGGTGGTCGCCGTGATCCTGATCGTGGTTGTGGGTCCCAAGGACCTGCCCCCGATGATCCGGGCCTTCGGCAAGATGACGAAGCGTCTGCGACAGACGGCGGGCGAGTTTCGATCCCAGTTCGATGAGGCCCTCCGGGAGGCCGAGCTCGATGACCTGAAGAATTCGGTCAACGACATCCGGTCGCTCAATCCTGCCAATACGATCCGGGAGACATTGAACCCGCTGCGCCAGATGGGGCAGGAGATCAAGTCGGATCTGGAGCGTTCCACGCGCCCCCAGAGCAAGACTGCGCCGCAGGATGACGGTTACGAAGAAAATTCCATTTTGCCCGACGTGCCGCTCGGCCTCGGCGAAGTGCCGGACGCGCTGAAACCGGCCGCAGTCCCGCCAGCCGCGCAAGCTGCTGCTCCCGCTGCGACCACGCCAGTCACCGGCCCGGCGACCTCGGCGCCCGCCGCGGCGGCCCCGGTCACCACAAAGAAGCCGGCTGGTCGCAAGGCTGCCGCCAAGGCCGATGCTCCGGCGAAGGCGGCCTCCAGGACCGTGAAAGCCGCGCCCGTGGCAGCCGCTGTCCCGGTCGCCTCTCAGCCGAAGGCGACGAAGGCGAAGGCCGCTCCCGTCAAACCGGCAGCGACGAAGCCCGCCCCGGCCGAAAAGGCTCTTGCCAAATCGGCACCCAAGGCACGCAAGCCCAAGAGTGAGGACCGCGCATGAGCGGCGAGACCGACGACAAGCCCCAGCCGCTGATCGAGCATCTGATTGAACTGCGGTCGCGCCTCATCTGGGCGCTCGGCGCATTCTTCCTCGCCTTCATCGTCTGCTTCTACTTCGCCAAGCCGCTCTTCAACATGCTGGTCGTTCCCTATAAATGGGCCGTGTCCTGGGCTGGCATGGATTTGAGCAAGGCGGAGCTGATCTATACGGCGCCCCAGGAATTCTTCTTCACCCAGGTGAAGGTGGCGGCCTTCGGCGCCATGGTCATCGCCTTTCCGGTGATCGCCTCGCAGATCTACAAATTCGTGGCGCCCGGTCTCTACAAGAACGAGCGCGCCGCCTTCCTGCCGTTCCTGATTGCCTCGCCGCTGCTCTTTCTGCTCGGCGCCTCGCTCGTCTATTTCTTCTTCACGCCCATGGTGATGTGGTTCTTCCTCGCCATGCAGCAAAGCCCCGGCGAGGGGGAGGTGGCGATTTCGCTGCTGCCCAAGGTTTCCGAATATCTCAGCCTGATCATGACGCTGGTCTTTTCCTTCGGTCTTGTGTTCCAGCTGCCCGTCATCACCACGCTTCTGGCGCGGGTCGGCATCCTGGACAGCCGGTGGCTGGCGGACAAGCGCAAGTACTTCATCGTCGTCGCCTTCGTCGTCGCCGCCGTCCTGACACCGCCGGATCCGCTCTCCCAGATCGGTCTTGCACTGCCGACAATCCTTCTCTACGAGGTGGCTATCTACGCGGCGCGACTCGTCGAGAAGAACCGTGCTCGGTCTGCAGAAGCCGCCGACCTTGCCGAGGCTTCCTCGTCAGAGGAAACCTGAATCGGCGCCGACGCCGTTTCGACGACGCCAAAACCCATCACGACATGGGGCCGGACATGGCCGCCGGCCACTCCGCTCCCGGTCGAAGCACAAGACCTGGAACGACGATGCTCGATATCAAGTGGATCCGTGAAAACCCCGAGGCCCTCGATGCCGCACTCGCCAAGCGCAGTGCCGAGCCGCTGTCTGCCTCACTGATCGCGCTCGACCAGAAGCGCCGCGCCGTCGCCCAGGCGATGCAGGACATGCAGTCGCGCCGCAACAGCGCCTCCAAGGAGATTGGCGCCGCCATGGCGCAGAAGAACATGGAGCTGGCCGAAAAGCTGAAGGCGGAAGTCGCCTCGCTCAAGGACACGTTGCCGGCCGCCGAAGAGGAAGAGCGTCAGCTTACTGCCGAGCTGACCGACGCCCTGTCGCGCATTCCGAACATTCCGCATGACGACGTCCCTGTCGGCAAGGACGAGCACGACAATGTCGTCGCCCGGGTCGTCGGCGAAAAGCCGATGTGGAACCACAAGGCGTTCGAACACTACGAAATCGGCGAAAACCTCGGCTACATGGACTTCGAGCGCGCCGCCAAGCTGTCCGGCGCCCGCTTCACCGTGCTGACCAGCCAGCTTGCCCGGCTCGAGCGCGCCCTTGGCCAGTTCATGCTCGACCTGCACACCTCGGAACACGGTTATACGGAAGTGTCGTCGCCCCTGATGGTGCGTGATGACGCCATGTACGGCACGGGGCAGCTTCCGAAATTCGCCGAAGACCTGTTCAGGACGACGGATGGCCGCTGGCTGATCCCGACGGCGGAGGTGACACTGACCAATCTGGTCGCTGGCGAAATCCTCGACCAGGAAAAGCTGCCGCTGCGCTTTACCGCCCTGACGCCGTCCTTCCGCTCGGAAGCAGGCTCGGCCGGCCGCGACACGCGCGGCATGCTGCGCCAGCACCAGTTCTGGAAATGCGAGCTCGTCTCGATCACCGACGCCGAAAGCTCCATGGCCGAGCACGAGCGCATGACGGCCTGCGCCGAAGAAGTGTTGAAGCGCCTCGGCCTGCACTTCCGGACCATGACGCTTTGCACCGGCGACATGGGCTTCGGCGCCCGCAAGACCTATGACCTTGAAGTCTGGCTGCCGGGGCAGAACGCCTACCGCGAAATCTCGTCCTGCTCCGTCTGCGGCGATTTCCAGGGGCGTCGGATGAATGCCCGCTATCGCAACAAGGACGGCAAGGGCACGACCTTCGTGCACACGCTGAACGGTTCCGGCACGGCCGTCGGCCGCTGCCTCATCGCTGTCATGGAGAACTACCTCAACGAGGACGGCTCGATCACCGTTCCCGACGTGCTCCTGCCCTATATGGGCGGCATCAAGAAAATCGAGAAGGCGGCCTGATCACGCCGCGCCCGGAGTGACCATGCGCATCTTGCTGACGAATGACGACGGTATCCATGCTCCGGGGCTCGGCGCCCTGGAGCGCATCGCCCGCAACCTCTCCGACGATGTCTGGATCGTGGCACCAGAGACGGATCAGAGCGGCCTTGCCCATTCGCTGACGCTGTCGGAACCCTTGCGTCTGCGCGAACTCGGAGACCAGAAATTCGCATTGCGCGGCACGCCGACGGATTGCGTCATCATGGCGATCCGCAAGGTGCTCGACCGCAAGCCCGATCTGGTTCTTTCGGGTGTCAATGCGGGCGCCAACCTCGCGGACGACGTGACTTATTCGGGAACGGTTGCCGGTGCGATTGAGGGAACGGTGCATGGCATCCGCTCCTTCGCTCTGAGCCAGGCCTACAGCTACGAGGCGGGTTCACCGATCCCATGGCATGTGGCCGAAGCTCTGGCGCCGGACCTGCTGAGGAAGCTCTCGACGGTCGATCTGCCACCCGGCACTTTTCTCAATCTCAATTTCCCGAATTGTGAACCGGCGGACGTGCAGGGCATCGATGTCACGTCGCAGGGCAAGCTCGATTTCGGCCTCTCGGTCGAAGAGCGTCAGGATGGGCGCGGGCTTCCCTATTTCTGGCTCCGCTTCGGCGACCGCAAGGGCAATTTCCGCGCAGGAACGGATATCAACGCGCTGAGAGAGAACAAGATTTCGGTCACGCCGCTGAAACTCGACATGACGGATTACACGGTGCAGGACATCGTCGCGGACGCCCTTGCGAGGGGAGGCGCGGCTTGAGGTCGGCGCTTGTCGAGCGCGAAGGTTTCGCCGCTCTGGTTCTCCGTCTGCGCGCTGAGGGCATTACCAATCTGGATCTTCTGACGGCGGTCGAACAAACGCCGCGCTCGATCTTCGTGCCGCCGGAATTCGCGCAAAGCGCCTATTCAACCCGTTCCATTCCCATCGAATGCGGGCAGTTCATGGAAGGGGCCGACCTTTCGGTCCGGCTGTTGTCGCATCTGCAGGTGAAGCCCGGCCATCGTGTCTTGGAAATCGGCACGGGAAGCGGGTTTCTGACGGCAGTAATCGGTCGGCTCGCCGAGCGGGTCATCTCCATCGAGCGTTACAAGACGCTGCTTGCGGCGGCACAGCGTCGACTTGAGCAGCTTTCGATCCGCAATGTCATTCTGCGTCAGGTGGACGGGATGAACGGCCTGCCGGGAGAAGGGACCTTCGACCGGATCGTCTCGACCGCTGCCTATCCGGCCATGCCACGCTTCTACGCCGAACAACTGGTTTCGGGGGGCATGCTTCTCGTGCCCCTGATGGTGGACGAGCAGCGATGCATCATGGTGCGTCTGACCAAGACAGGCAGCCGTTTCGAGCGGGAGGATCTCTTCGAGGTTCCCTTCCTGCCGCTGCAGCCGAAGATCGCCCAGCACCTCTGAGGCCGTTTTTTGTATTTTTCTCGGGCCGCTGGAGGGCCTGCGCAGACGCCGCTCCGGTGTCTCCTTATATGCGCTTGGACGAATTCGTTCACGGCGAATCCCCGGGGGTTAACTGACCGGTAATACTAACGCGCTTTAATGAACCCACATCAAGTTGTGTCATTTGTGGGTCGAGTCATGCGTAAAAGTGTATCGCCGAAAGCTGGATTGTCCTTTGCTCGTTTGTGCGGCGCGCTTCTCCTGGCTGGCACGGCAGCCGGTTGCAGTTCGGATGCCTCGCGGTTCGGCTCGGTCTTCTCGACTGACAGTTTGACCACAGCGTCCATTCCCCGCCAGTCCGCCATGCGCGGTCAGCCGCCCGTTCCTGCCGAAAACATCGGCAACGGTGGTGGGATGTACGCCCAGAACCAGGCCATGGCTCAGCCGATGCCGGCAAGCCCAGGCTATGAGCAGCCGGCTTCAGCCCGGGCTGCAAGCACCCCTGCATCCGTCCAGCGATCCGAACTTGCCGCACCATCGGGCATGGCCCAGGCGCCGGTGTCCGGCAACAATTCCGAACGCGCTGCAGCGCTCTCGCAGCCCTTCCCCTCGGCACCCCAGCAGGGCGCTCAGGTGGCAATGGCAAACGCGAACCAGGTGCTCGCAGAGCCTCGCAGCACCGGCACCACGCCGAAACAGGGCGGCTGGTCAACGGCGGGTGCTGCCCGCGTGACGCTGCGCCCCGGCGAAACCATTGCGACGCTCGCCGATCGTTATGGCGTCCCGCAGAAGGAACTGCTCAAAGCCAATGGTCTGACCCAGCCGACAGACGCGGCTCCGGGACAACTCGTCATCATCCCGACCTTTGGCGGTCCGAATGCAGCACGCGCTGCTGCCGACGCCTCCGGTCTGCCAGCCGACGGTCGCAAGCCGATCCTGCCGGGCGACCAGCAGCAGAATGTTGCAGTTCTGCCGAATGCGCCGAATTCTCGCGAAAAGCAGCAGGTTCAGGCGTCTGCAGCCACCGGCAAGGTGGCGACGGGGGCAGGCGAGGGTGCTGGCTCCTATGTGGTGAAGCCCGGCGATTCTCTCGTGCGGATCGCGAAGGCGAATGGCGTCTCGGTTGATGAACTCAAGAAGGCGAATGGCCTGACAACCGGCAATATCCGCATCGGGCAGGCGCTCGCCGTCCCGGCGAAGGGTAACAAGTCGACAGCGACTGCGCAGGTTGCCGCCGACCCGGTCAAGACCGCGTCTGTTCAGGCCAATGGTCAGCCCGCCGGCTACACGGCGCCTGCCGCGATCAAGTCGGTCACCGAAGTCGCCGCCGTCAAGTCTGATACGACAGCCCCTGAAATGACGGGGATCGGCAAATATCGCTGGCCCGCCCGCGGCGCGGTCATCGCCAACTTCGGCTCCAATATCGACGGCAAGCGCAGTGACGGGATCGCGATCTCCGTACCGCAGGGCACGCCGATCAAGGCTGCTGAGAATGGTGTGGTCATCTATGCCGGCAATGGTCTGAAAGAGCTCGGCAACACGGTCCTCGTCCGTCATGACGACGGCAAGGTCACCGTCTACGGCCATGCCGACAGCCTGTCGGTCCAGCGTGGCCAGAAGGTCCAGCGTGGCCAGACGATCGCAACCTCCGGCATGACCGGCAACGTCAAGCGACCGATGCTGCACTTCGAAGTCCGCAAGGACGCGGCCCCGGTCAACCCCATCACTTTCCTGGAATAGTATTGCGTACCAGGTGAGTGAAAAGGCCCGGAGCTCGCGCTCCGGGCCTTTTTGCGTACTTTCAGGCTCTTGGTTCAGCGCCGGTCGGTCGATATGCGCAGCCGGCCGGCGAGGTCCTGAATATATTGCCAGGCGACACGGCCAGATCGCCCGCCTCGCGTGGTGGCCCATTCAAGCGCCTCGTGTTGCAATTGCTCGCGCGGCAGCGGCAGGTCGAAGTGATCGGCATAGCCGTCGATCATTGTCAGGTAGTCGTCCTGGCTGCATTTGTGGAAGCCGAGCCACAGGCCAAAGCGATCCGAAAGCGAAACTTTCTCTTCCACGGCCTCGGATGGATTGATGGCCGTCGACTGTTCGTTTTCCATCATGTGGCGGGGCAGCAGATGGCGGCGGTTTGAGGTCGCGTAGAAAAGGACATTGTCCGGTCGTCCCTCGACACCGCCATCGAGCGCGGCCTTCAGCGACTTGTAGGCCGTGTCGTCATGGTCGAAGGATAGGTCGTCGCAAAAGACGACGATGCGGTGCGGGGCGTCCTTGATGATGTCGAGCAGGGCCGGCAGGCTGGAGATGTCCTCCCGGTGAACCTCGACCAGTTTGAGCGAGGCGCCTGTGGTCTTCACGATGTCGGCATGCACGGCCTTGACCAGAGAGGATTTGCCCATGCCGCGCGCACCCCACAGCAGGACGTTGTTGGCCGGAAATCCCTCGGCGAAACGCAAGGTGTTCTCGTGCAGGATGTCGCGGACATGGTCCACGCCCCGGATCAGCCCGATCTCGACGCGATTGGGGCGCTTGACCGGCTGAAGGTGCAATCGGTGCGGGGCCCAGACGAAACAGTCTGCCGCCTGCCAGTCGTTGGCGGCAGGTGCGGGCCCGGCAATCCGCTCCACGGCATCGGCGAGACGCTTCACTTCGGCCAGAAGTGCAGCCACGGTCTGATCGGCCATTCGTCATCCTCCTTGTCGTCTGGTCCGGCTCTTTGAGCCTGTGGCCGGGCGGTATCACGCAGAATTGCGGGCAGAAAGGGTAGGCGGCTGGAAAATGGTACGCCGCGGTGCTGTTTCTGTTGCATTCATGGGGCCTCTCACTATATTCCGGCGACCTGACGAGGGGGCCGCGTGGCTCCTCCAACTGGATTCAATGGGAGTTTTTTCATGTTTATCACACAGGCCTTTGCCCAGGACGGCGGCGCTGCTACGGGCGCCATGGGTTCCGGATTGGAGATGCTGCTGCTCTTCGCACCTCTGATGGTGGTCTGGTATTTCTTCCTCATTCGTCCGCAGCGCAAGCAGATGAAGAAGCGTGAGGAAACCCTCTCGTCCATCCGTCGCGGCGATCAGGTCGTGATGGGTGGCGGCATTGTCGCCAAGGTGACCAAGGTCATCGACGACAAAGAGCTCGAAGTCGAGATCGCCGATGGCGTGAAGGTTCGGGCCATGCGCCAGTATGTTGCGGAAGTCCGCGTCAAGGGTGAGCCGGTCAAGGCCGAGACTGCCGCCTGATCCCGCAGGGCCGGCCTCGTGCCGGCCTTTGCCATTTTCCGCTGCCTTAATTCGAGAGTTCCATGCTTTACATTTCTCGCTGGAAGACATTGTTCATCTGGTTGGTCGTCGCGCTCGGCGTCCTGGTTGCCCTGCCCAATGCCTTCACGGACGAGGAACTGGAAACATTTCCTTCCTGGTTCCCGACCCAGAAGATAACGCTGGGCCTCGACCTTCAGGGCGGCTCGCATATCATGCTGAAGCTGGAGCGCCAGGATATCGTCAAGGAACGCCTGGAGACGATCGTCGGTGACGTTCGATCGCAGCTGCGTGACGCCGGCATCCGCTACACGGGTCTGTCCGGCGTCGGCCAGCAGATCCAGGTGCGCATCACCGATGCCGACAAGATCCCGGCAGCCATCGAGGCGCTGCGTTCCCTGACCGATCCGGTCAGCGTCGGTGGCCTCACCGGCGGCACGGTGAACGAAGTGGCCGTCGAACAGGCCGAAGATGGTCTGTTGCGTCTTTCTCTGACCGACGAGGGCATCGATTACCGCGTTTCGTCCGCGCTGACCCAATCGATGGAAGTCGTTCGGCGCCGCGTCGATGAACTCGGGACCACCGAGCCGTTGATCCAGCGCCAGGGCGATGACCGAATTATCGTGCAGGTCCCGGGCCTGACCGATCCGCAGCGCCTTAAAGCGCTTCTGAACCAGACCGCCAAGCTTTCCTTCCATATGGTCGATACCAGCATGCCGGCGACGGAGGCGATCAACAATCGGCCGCCGGCGCAGTCGGAAGTTCTCTATTCGACGGATGATCCGGTCGTTCCCTACCTGATCGAGCGCCGCGCGCTGATTTCCGGCGAGAACCTGGTTGATGCGCAGGCCTCTTTCGACCAGCGCACCAATGAACCCGTCGTCAGCTTCCGCTTCGACAGCCGAGGCGCACAGCGTTTCGCCCAGGCGACACAGGAAAACGTGGGGCGCCCCTTTGCCATCGTCCTCGATCAGCAGGTGATTTCGGCGCCGGTCATTCGCGAACCCATTCTGGGCGGTTCGGGCCAGATTTCCGGCAACTTTTCTGTCGAAGGCGCAAACGATCTCGCGGTCCTTCTTCGCGCGGGTGCCCTTCCGGCGACATTGACCGTGGTCGAGGAACGAACCGTCGGTCCCGGTCTCGGCCAGGATTCGATCAATGCCGGCGTCACAGCCAGCATCATCGGTGGCGTGGCCGTCATCTTCTTCATGATCGCCTTCTACGGTACCTTCGGCATCATGGCGAACATCGCGCTCGCCGCAAACATCGCCATGATCCTTGCGGCTCTGTCGCTGATCGGTTCGACACTGACGCTGCCCGGTATCGCCGGCATCGTGCTCACCATGGGCATGGCGGTCGACTCCAACGTTCTCATCTACGAGCGCATCCGCGAGGAAGCGCGCAATGGTCGACCACTGATCCAGGCAATCGATGTCGGCTTCAAAAAGGCCTTCGCGACCATCGTTGACGCCAACCTGACGACGCTGATCGCAGCCGTGGTTCTGTTCTTCCTCGGGTCCGGCCCGGTACGCGGCTTCGCCGTGACGCTGTCGATTGGTATCGTCACCACCGTTTTCACCGCCTTCACCCTGACCTTCTGGCTGATGGCCTTCTGGTATCGCTGGAAGCGCCCGAAGCATATGCCGAAGAGCGTTCGCACCGGTTTCTTCGACAACCGCAACATTCGCTTCATGGCGGCGCGCAAGTTCAACTTCGGGCTCGCCATGGTGATTTCGGTGGCATCGCTCGTCGGCTTCGCGACCGTGGGCATGAATCTCGGCATCGATTTCAAGGGCGGCTCCATCATCGAGGTCCAGGCCCGAGACGGTGCAGCGGATCTCTCTGACATCCGCGAGCGTCTCAGCCAGCTGAACCTCGGTGAGGTCCAGGCCCAGGGCTTCGGTGACGATACGAGTGCGCTGATCCGCCTGCAGGCGCAGGACGGCGGTGAGAATGCCGAACAGTCGGCCCTGACCAAGGTCCGAGGCGAGCTCGAGGCCGAATACGACTTCCGCCGCGTCGAGGTGGTAGGCCCGTCCGTGTCGAGCGACCTCACCTATTCTGCGACGATCGGCGTTGCTGCAGCGCTCTTCGGCATCCTGATCTACATCTGGTTCCGGTTCGAGTGGCAATTCGCTCTGGGTGCGATCATCGCGACCTTGCACGATGTGGTGTTCACGATCGGCCTGTTCGTGGTGACGGGGATCGAATTCAACCTCACCAGTATCGCCGCGATCCTGACGATCATCGGTTATTCGTTGAACGACACGGTCGTTGTCTATGACCGCATGCGCGAAAACCTCAGGCGTTACAAGAAGATGCCGCTTGAGGTTCTCATCGATGAATCGATCAATCAGACACTGTCGCGAACGGTCCTGACGGCCGGCAGTACGATCCTTGCTCTCGGCGCGCTCTATCTCTTCGGCGGCGAGGTCATCGCCTCCTTCACCTTCGCCATGCTGGCAGGCGTGCTGATCGGCACCTTCTCGTCGATCTACATCGCCGGCCCGATCCTGATTGCCTTCAAGCTGCGTCCGGAGAACTTCCAGCGGGACGAGACAGAAGGCGAAAAGGTACCGGCCAAGGCCGGGGCCTGAGCCGATGGTGTTTGGCTTCGGAGACAAGGGCGTCACCATACGTGACGCCCATTTCCCCGGGCGACCCGGCATTGACAGTTACGGCAATGGCGGGTTCCGCTTTGCCGACATGTCGCATCGCGGTTCGCTTCTGCTCCTGCCCTCCGGTGTCTATGGCTGGGAGCAGACCGAGGAGGAGCCGCTGACCGTGGAGTCGCTCTCCCGTGTCTTCGCCGAAGCGGGGATCGAATTCCTGATCCTCGGGACCGGCCGTCAGCTGCGTCTCATCGATCCGGATCTCCGCGCGACCCTGAAGGCAAAGGGCATTGCCGCAGATCCGATGGGAACAGGTGCTGCCATCCGCACGTATAACATCATGCTGGCCGAGCAGCGGCCGGTCGCAGCCGCCCTCATTGCGGTCTGACCCCGTCCCCGGAGAGGTGCATCGTGAACGATATACCGTCGGCCAATGAGGCACTCTGCCTGCAGACGCTGCGCGAGACGGACCGGGACCGCTATCTCGCCGCCTTGCTGACGCCCGCAGACCGACGCGCGGCCATCGTCGCGCTCTACGCCTACAATGCCGAGCTTGCCCGTGTTCGCGACCTCGTGCGCGAGCCATTGCCGGGCGAGGTGCGCCTTCAATACTGGCGCGATCTTCTGGAAGGCGCCGCCCATGGCGAGACTGCGGCCAATCCGGTCGCAGCCGAATTGATACGTGCCGTACAGGCCTGGCGTCTGCCGGTCGCACCACTCATTGCCATGGCGGACGCCCGGATCTTCGATCTCTATGACGATCCCATGGAAACCACCAACATGTTCGAGGGTTATGCCGGCGAAACGGCGTCCGCGCTGATCCAGCTCGCAAGCCTTGTGCTGGACCCTGAAGCTGCGGAGGGCGCCGCCGACATGGTCGGCCATGCCGGCGTGGCGCTGGCTGTCGCCGGTGCCATTCTACTCTTGCCGATCCACAGGGCACGCGGACAGGTCTATCTGCCGGCGCAGATCCTTGCCTCCGTCGGTCTGGATCGCCACGCATTCTTGACTGCAGGTAAGGACGATCGCGTCGACGCGGCCATCCAGGCCTTTGCCGGTTTCGGCCTCGATCACCTGCGCAAGGCACGTTCTGCCGGGCGCCTGCCGAAAAGCCTGGTTCCGGCCTTCCTGCCTGTGACCTTGGCCGAGCCAGTTCTGAAGAGAGCCGCAAAGGCGGGAGCCGCTTCCCTCACGGCAGATATCCGGCCGCCGCAATGGCGGCGCCAGTTCGCCATGATGCGCTTGCTGCTCTCCGGGCGGCTCTGACGCTTCCACGTTGCGACGCCACGTTCACGCAAGGCTCGTCTGCTAGCTGCCGTTGCGATAGAGTATGTGTCGAAGGAGGCGAGAGCGGATCATGGTGACTTGGGGTATCGTCTTTGCGCTGATCCTGGCACTTGCCTATTTTTCCTCGCGCATGGTGCGGCAGGAGGACGAGGGGTTTCAGGACGCCGGGCTTGCCATCCTCGAATTTGGCCGTGCCTTCCCGCAGGAAGCGATCCGCAGTCTTCATGCCACGTCCGACGGCAAGGCCGTTTTCGTGCGTCTGCACGACAACAAGGCAGGCTTCATGCGCAGCATGCGCAACCACTTCGCCTGCCATCTGATTGAACCGGGCACCGTGCGCGTGCAGCCTCTGCCGACCGGCAAGGGGTTTGCGGTCGAGTTTCTCGACGCACCCTTTCACAACGGCGAATTCACCTTCGTCAATCCCGCTGTCGCTGCCGAAGTTTCTCTCTGGCTGCTCGGAAACTATGTCGGCCATGCCGACATGGCGCCGGAAACGGTATCCGGCGCCGGAGGCTGATAACTCTGCCGTCAGGCGGCGCCGAGCCAGGTCTTGCAGTCGGCGAGCGCGCGCGCCGAGACCAGTTGACGCTTCATGATCGTCTTGTCCTTGCCGCGGAAGCGCTTCACGCCCTCCGGCTTGACGATCGAGCCCGGTTCCAGTTCCGGGAATAGCCCGAAATTGATGTTCATCGGCTGGAACGAACGTTTGCCAGGCTCCTCGTCCGAGACGATGTGGCCACCGGTGATGTGGTTCAGCAGCGAACCCAGGGCGGTCGTCGCAGGAGGCATGCTGATAGTCTCGCCTTTGCGCTGTGCAGCAGCGAAACGGCCTGCGAGCAGCCCGATCGAGGCGCTTTCGACATAACCCTCGCAGCCGGTGATCTGGCCGGCGAAACGCAGGCCGGGTCGCGCCTTCAGCTGAAGGCTCTGGTCGAGCAGGGTCGGTGAGTGGATATAGGTGTTGCGGTGCAATCCGCCGAGGCGGGCAAACTCCGCATTTTCGAGGCCCGGTATCATCCTGAAAATCTCGGCCTGGGCGCCATAGCGCAGCTTTGTCTGGAAGCCGACCATGTTGTAGAGCGTGCCGAGTGCATTGTCCTGGCGAAGCTGTACCACGGCATAGGGTTTGACGGTCGGATTATGCGCATTGGTGAGGCCCATGGGCTTCATCGGGCCGTGACGCAGTGTCTCGCGGCCACGTTCGGCCATGACCTCGATCGGCAGGCAGCCGTCAAAATACGGTGTGCCTTCCCATTCCTTGAAGCCGACGGCGTCCCCTTCGATCAGCGCATCGATGAAGGCATTATACTGGCTCTCGTCGAGCGGGCAGTTGATGTAGTCCTTGCCCGTGCCACCCGGTCCGACCTTGTCGTAGCGCGACTGGAACCAGCAGACGTCCATGTTGATGCTGTCGGTGTGCACGATCGGCGCGATGGCATCGAAGAATGCGAGTGCATCCTTGCCGGTCTTTTCGCGGATGGCTTCAGCCAGCGCCGGCGAGGTGAGGGGTCCGGTCGCGATGATCGCGAGGTCCCATTCCTCGGGCGGAAGGCCGGTGACCTCCTCGCGCGTCACGGTGATGAGCGGGTGTTGCTGGATCGCGGCCGTCACGGCTTCGGAGAAACCATCGCGGTCGACGGCGAGTGCGCCACCGGCCGGGACCTGGTGTTTGTCGGCGCAGGCCATGATCAGAGACCCGGCCAGCCGCATCTCGGCATGAATGACGCCGACGGCATTCGCCGTTGCGTCGTCGGAGCGGAAGGAGTTGGAACAGACCAGTTCGGCAAGGCCGTCGGTCTTGTGTGCATCCGTGCCGCGTACGCCGCGCATTTCGTGCAGAATCACCGGGACACCGGCCTCGGCCGCCTGCCAGGCAGCCTCGGAGCCAGCAAGGCCACCGCCGATGATGTGAATGGGAGAGAGTGTGCTGTTCGTCATGGGCGGCTCCATATCACGGCTGGTGGCGCAAGGTCCATCGACGGAGGAGCGGCTTGCCGCGGCAGGCGTTCACATTGTTAACGCCGGAATCAAAAACGGCACCATGCGGTGCCGTTTGACAGGCTGCTGTAGGCAGTTCCGATTAACGGAAGGAGCGTGCAGCGATGTTGCGGATTTCGTAGCGGGTTACGCCGATGTCGTTCAGGGTCTGGGAGGACAGGTTGCCCAGTTCGGCCATCGTGCGACGGTAGCTCATCCAGTTCTTGGCAATGCGGATCGGGTTCATGGTGGTTTCCTCGGTGAAGGTCTTGGCTGATCCTGCGGTTGTTCCCGCATCAGCGATTGATCTTCTTATACGCCCGTAAAACAAGATTGTGCAGTGCAATTAATGTGCGACTGCTATGCGTTTGTGCAGGAGGTTGCTGCGTTTATCGGCAATGCCGGCACACTGGTTAAAAATGCGCCAAGAGTTAAGCCCTATTTACGAATGCAGAAAAGCCCGCAATCGCGGGCTTTTCCGAAGGTTTCGAATGGTAATTTCCGACAGTCAGACCGGCTTGACGAGAACGTGCTTCTTCTTGCCGAGCGAAAGCTTGATCACGCCATCGGCAGTGACCTCCGCGCTGCCGATGGACGAGCGCTCGTCGGAGACGGCGGCGTCGTTGATTTTCACAGCACCACCCTGGACATGGCGACGCGCTTCACCGTTTGAGGCGGCAAGACCGGCCTTGACGATCAAGGCGAGCAGACCGATCCCGGATTCGAGTTCGCTCGCGGCCACTTCGACGGTTGGAAGGTTGGTAGAAACAGCGCCTTCCTCAAAGGTCTTGCGCGCGGTTTCCGCCGCTTCCTCGGCCGCAGCTCGACCGTGAAGGATCGCAGTGATCTCGGTGGCGAGGATCTTTTTCGCTTCGTTGATCTCGGAACCGCCAAGTGACGCAAGCTTCTTCACTTCGTCCATCGACATGGTCGTGTAAAGCTTCAGGAAACGCTCGACATCGGCGTCTTCGGTGTTGCGCCAGTATTGCCAGAAGTCATAGGCCGAAAGCAGGTCTGCGTTGAGCCAGACGGCGCCGTTGGCCGACTTGCCCATCTTGGCGCCAGACGAGGTGGTCAGCAGCGGCGAGGTTAGTGCATAGAGCTGCGGCGTGCCCATGCGATGGCCGAGATCGATGCCGTTGATGATATTGCCCCACTGGTCCGATCCGCCCATTTGCAGCCGGCAGCCGTAACGCTGGTTGAGCTCGACGAAGTCGTAGGCCTGCAGGATCATGTAGTTGAATTCGAGGAAGGACAGCGACTGCTCGCGATCGAGGCGCGTCTTGACGCTGTCGAAGGAGAGCATGCGGTTGACCGAAAAGTGACGGCCAACGTCGCGCAGGAACTCGAGGTAGTTCAACCCACGCAGCCATTCGGCATTGTTGATCATCAGGGCGCCGCCCTTGGGGCCCTTGTCGTAATCGAGGTAATTGGCAAAGCAGCGCTTGATCGAGGCAATGTTGTCCTCGATCTTGTCGATCGTCATCAACTGCCGGGCTTCCTCCTTGAAGGAGGGGTCGCCGACCATGCCCGTGCCGCCGCCCATCAGCGAGATTGGCTGGTGGCCGGTTTCCTGGAACCAGTGCAGCATCATGATCTGGATCAGGCTGCCGGCATGCAGTGAAGGCGCTGTCGGGTCATAGCCGATATAGGCAGTCACGCTTTCCTTGGCGAGCAGGTCGTCGAGGCCGGTTTCATCGGAGATCTGATGAATGAAGCCGCGCTCATGCATGGTGCGGAGGAAATCGGACTTGAACTTCGTCATGACGCTGTTGCTTTCGGTTTCTCTGGTCTTTCGGTGGCAATCGGTAAAATCCGCGCGGGCTTTAGCATTGTTTTTTGAATTGTGCACCCGTCTCGGTCATGAATGTCCGGCGTGAACGGCAGTCGAATCGGGTGGCAAATGGCGGAAATCAGGACGGCGATCGGGTTGATGAGCGGCACCTCAATGGATGGCATCGATGTGGCGCTTCTGCGCACCGATGGCGAGACGATGGTCGAACAAGGCGCCTTTCTCTCGGTGCCCTACGATCCACCCTTCCGCGACCGCCTGAAGCAGGCGCTCGAAGAGGCCAAGGCAATCACCCGGCGCGACGAGCGACCGGGCGACCTCTCACGTATGGAGAGGGACCTGACTCTACGTCATGCGGAAGCGGTTGAACTTTTTCTGAGGCGCGAAAACCTCAACAGCCATGCCATCGATTTCATCGGCTTCCACGGCCAGACCGTATTGCATCGGCCAATCGAGGCGCTCACCGTGCAGCTTGGCGACGGGCCGCTTTTGGCAAGCGAGACCGGCATCGACGTCGTCTACGACATGCGCGCCAATGACATGGTCCATGGCGGGCAGGGCGCGCCGCTGGTGCCGATTTATCATCAGGCGCTGGCGCACAAGATCCCGACAGATCAATGGCCCGTCTGTTTCGTCAATATCGGCGGTATCTCCAACCTGACCTTCCTCGACCGTGACGGGACGATCATCGGCTTCGACAGCGGCCCTGGCAATACGTTGATCGACCAGTGGGTCGAGGCGCATGCCGGCATTCCCTATGATGATGGCGGGCGCATCGCCTCCGAAGGGTCTGTTGTCATGGCGCTGGCCGAGCGATACCTCGACAATACCTTCTTCACGGCCAAGACCCGGCGCGCGCTCGACCGCAATGATTTTCGTCCGCCGCAGGGCCACGAGGCCGAGCTTTCAGATGGCGCCCGCACGCTCGCCTATGTCTCGGCAGCCGCGATCCTCAAATCTGCAGGCCATCTGCCGGGTTTTCCGAAGACCTTCGTGATCTGCGGCGGCGGCAGGCTCAATCGCACCATCATGGGTGATCTGCTGCGTCTCGCCGGCGAACGAGGAGCGATGGTGCTGTCCGCCGAGCAGGCGGGGTTCGACGGTGACGCCATGGAGGCGGAGGCCTGGGCCTATCTCGCCGTGCGTTCCGCAAAGGGGCTCCCGCTCACCTTTCCCGGGACGACGGGCGTGAAGTCGCCCGTGGGCGGCGGGGTGCTCGCCCGCGCAGCCGGGACGCAGAAGGTCTGATCGTCAGGAGACGGGTGGGGAGGCGAGCCCTTGCTTTGCAAAGACCAGCCCGTCCCGCAGCCCCACCTCATAGGCGTGCCGGATACCGGCGGCGTCGCCCACGGCAAACTTGCTCACCGGAATGTCCTCGCACGGGCCAACAACGATCCGGTTGGGGGCCGATGGCGGTTTGCGGCCGTAGCGGGTGGTGAGCAGGAGCGTGTGCCAGCCCTTGTCCTCGACCTCGCGGAGTTTCATCAGCGGCGGATTGTCCACCAGTCCGCCGTCGAGATAGGCGCGGCCCCTGACGCGGCCGACCGGCATGAAGGGCGGCACGGAAGACGTGGCCATCAACGCGTCGACGAGTTCGGCGGGATAGTCGATGTTGTGCGTCGACACCCAGACGGGGCGCAGTCCCATGCGAGCGCCGGCCCGCGAATGTGCGCCGTCGGTCAGGAGTTTCTCGACCTGGTAGGCGCCGATCGACCCGATTGCGCCCAGCGCGCCCGGCATCCAGTCGGGCACACCGGACAACTGGATCAACATGGGCGGTGCGGCCTTCAGCGTTTTCAGTTCCTCGTCGCCGAATTCGCTCGCGAGCAACTGGCGAAAGAGCGATCCGACGACCAGCGGCGATTCCCGCCGTCTGATGGCACGCCAATCCAGGCCGCGAAGTCCCTTTTCGGCAAAGGCGAAGGCCGATGCACGGATACGGTCCCCGACGCCGGCGAGAAACATGGCGCCGTGATAGGCTCCAGCCGAGACGGAGACGTAGAAGCGCGGGCTGAGGTTCTGGTGCTCGCTATAGGCCTTCAGAAAGCCGCTCTGCCAGTAGCAGCGGTTTCCACCGCCCGCGAGGCCCACGGCATCAAAGTTGGGGGGTGAGGTCACGGTCGGCAGCACTCCATGAACGCCGCATGCGATACATCGCCAGACAAATTGACCGAGACCGCACGTGTTGAAAACCAAATGGCGCGGAAGTGATCCGCGCCATTCGTTTGAGGCTCTTGAATTTACCGGATCCGCTTGGCGGCCGGCTCGGGGACCAGTTCACCGTCGAGGCGGCGGTCAAGATAGTCCTCGCATTCGGCCATCAGCGTTTCCACCTGGCCGTTGAAGAAGTGGTTGGCACTCGGTACCGTTTTATGGGTGATCAGAATGCCCTTCTGCGTCTTGAGCTTGTCGACGAGTCCGAGCACATCCTTTTCCGGCGCAACCTTGTCGCCGTCGCCGTTGATGATCAGGCCGGATGACGGGCAGGGGGCGAGGAAGGAGAAGTCGTAGATATTGGGCTGCGGCGCGATCGACATGAAGCCTTCGATCTCGGGGCGGCGCATCAGAAGCTGCATGCCGATCCAGGAGCCGAAGGAATAGCCGGCGACCCAGCAGCTTTTCGAATCCGGATGCAGGCTCTGCACCCAGTCGAGAGCGGAGGCGGCGTCGGAGAGCTCGCCCGCACCATGGTCGAACTCGCCCTGACTGCGGCCGATGCCGCGGAAGTTGAAGCGAAGCGTCGTGAAGCCCCGCTTCTGGAACATGTAGAACAGCTGGTAGACGATCTGGTTGTTCATCGTTCCGCCGAATTGCGGATGCGGATGAAGGATGATCGCGATCGGTGCGCTCTTTTCCTTGGAGGGTTGATAACGGCCTTCGAGACGACCCGCGGGGCCGTTGAAAATCACTTCGGGCATAAGGTTCCGGTCCCTGACATTTTTGCGGTTCGTCAACACCAAATCAGAAAGCTGACTTGACGAAGTCAGTCAGCTTTTCTAGAACGAAGTTTAGAACCGTTCGAAACTGGATGGCATCGCATCCGGGGTGAAGGTGTCATAAGGCAAGCCCGGCGGAAATTTCAAGGAAAATGCGCCGCCGAACGCAGGGGAGACCAAAGCCAGGATGGCTGTTGAGCGCATCTATCTCGACTGGAACGCCACCGCACCCCTTCTGGGCGCAGCGCGCGAGGCCATGCTCGATGCGCTCGCCATGCCCGGCAACCCCTCTTCCGTGCACGCCGAAGGGCGTGCGGCCCGTGCTGTCATCGAGAAGGCGCGCCGCGATGTGGCCGGCCTTGTGGGTGCCGAGCCGGCCCATGTGACCTTCACGGCCAGCGCCACCGAAGCCGCAAACCATGTCCTGTCTCCCTTTTACCGCATGGGTAAGTCCCGGGTAGCGGTCGGCCGGCTCTTTGTCTCGGCGATCGAGCATCCTGCCATTCGCGCCGGCGGGCGTTTCCCGGCGGACCATGTGAGCGAAATTCCAGTCATGCGCTCGGGTGTGATCGATCTCGAGGCGCTTGCTGCGTCGCTGGCCGTTCATGATCCGGCGGACGGGCTGCCGCTGGTGGCGGTCATGCTGGTCAACAACGAAACCGGCATCGTCCAGCCGATCCAGGACGCGGCGGCCATCGTAAAGAAGTTCGGTGGGCTGCTGGTGGTCGATGCCGTACAGGCGGCAGGCCGTATTCCGCTGTCGATATCCGAACTCGGCGCCGACTTCCTGATTCTGTCGGCCCACAAGCTCGGCGGTCCCAAAGGCGTTGGTGCGCTGGTGTCGCGAGGCGAGACCTTGATGCCGGAACCGCTGGTTCGCGGCGGTGGTCAGGAAAAGGGGCACCGGGCCGGGACGGAAAATCTGGCCGCGATCGCCGGCTTCGGTGCTGCGGCACGGGAGATGACGGCGGATCTGGTGGAGCGCAATGTAATGATCACCGCGTTGCGTGACCGCGCCGAAACGGGACTGCGTGCGGCCGCTCCGGACGCTGTCATCTATGGTGACGGCAGCAAGCGGGTCGGCAATACCAGCTTCTTCCATCTGCCGGGGCTCAAGGCGGAAACCGGACAGATTGCCTTCGACCTTGAAGGTGTTGCTCTGTCGGCCGGAGCTGCATGCTCGTCCGGTAAGGTCGGCGCGAGCCATGTGCTGACCGCAATGGGCGAAGATGCCGCGACAGGTGCACTGCGCCTGTCGATCGGGCCGTCGACGACGGAGGCGGAAATCGACCGCTTCGTCTTGACCTTTGCCAAGATCGCGGCACGACGAAAATTGGCGGGAAAGGCCGCCTGAGGCGGTAAAAATACGCGCCGACCATCGTTTTTCCCTTGCCAAGAGGGGTGAAAAGATGGCTCGGGAACCTTAAGTATGGCGGATCACCGCCCAACGTTAACAAGCTGCCGGAATTTGGCCCGGCAAGATTGGAGAACGACCATGGCTGCTGTGCAGGAAACGATCGATCAGGTCCGCCTTATCGACGTCGACCAGTACAAGTACGGTTTTGAAACCACGATCGAAGTCGACAAGGCCCCGAAGGGCCTGTCGGAAGACATCGTTCGCTTCATTTCGGCAAAAAAGAACGAGCCCGAATGGATGCTCGAATGGCGCCTCGACGCCTACAGGCGCTGGCTGACAATGGTCGAGCCCACCTGGGCTCGCGTCGACTATCCGAAGATCGACTTCAACGACATCTATTACTATGCGGCACCGAAGACGGCTGCCGGTCCGAAGTCGATCGACGACGTCGATCCGGAACTTCTGAAGGTCTATGAGAAGCTCGGAATTCCCCTGCGCGAGCAGGAAATGCTGGCTGGCGTCCAGACCTCGAAGATCGCCGTCGATGCCGTCTTCGATTCCGTCTCGGTCGTGACGACCTTCAAGGCCGAATTGATGAAGGCTGGCGTGATCTTCATGTCGATTTCGGAAGCGATCCGCGAATACCCGGATCTGGTGAAGAAATATCTCGGCTCGGTCGTCCCTGTCACCGACAACTATTATGCGACGCTGAACTGCGCGGTCTTCACGGACGGATCCTTCGTCTACATCCCGAAGGGCGTTCGCTGCCCGATGGAACTGTCGACCTATTTCCGCATCAACGAGAAGAACACCGGCCAGTTCGAGCGTACGCTGATCGTCGCCGAAGAAGGGGCCTATGTCTCCTATCTCGAAGGCTGCACAGCACCCCAGCGCGACGAGAACCAGCTGCATGCAGCCGTGGTCGAACTCGTTGCCATGGACGACGCCGAGATCAAGTATTCGACCGTTCAGAACTGGTATCCGGGCGACAAGGACGGCAAGGGCGGCATCTATAACTTCGTTACCAAGCGTGGCGATTGCCGTGGCGACCGCTCCAAGATCTCCTGGACCCAGGTCGAGACCGGCTCTGCGATCACCTGGAAATACCCGTCCTGCATCCTGCGCGGCGACGACAGCCAGGGCGAGTTCTACTCGATCGCCGTCTCCAACGGCCACCAGCAGGTCGATAGCGGCACCAAGATGATCCATCTCGGCAAGAACACCAAGAGCCGGATCATCTCTAAGGGCATCTCGGCCGGCGTGTCGCAGAACACCTATCGTGGCCAGGTCTCGATGCACCGCAAGGCGGAAAATGCCCGCAATTTCACCAATTGCGATTCGCTCCTGATCGGTGACACCTGCGGCGCGCATACCGTGCCCTACATCGAGGTGAAGAACTCGACGGCCAAGGTGGAGCACGAGGCGACGACCTCGAAGATCTCCGAGGACCAGAAGTTTTACGCCATGCAGCGCGGCATCCCGGAAGAAGAGGCAATCGCGCTCATCGTCAACGGCTTCGTCCGCGACGTCATCCAGCAGCTGCCGATGGAATTTGCGGTTGAAGCACAGAAGCTGATCAACATCTCGCTCGAGGGTTCGGTCGGCTGAGGTCGACCACCCGCTCACTTATTTCGCTGCGCCTGGCGCGTGACCCCATTCGTCCGAAAGGATTTGTCCATGCTTGAAATTCGCAATCTCCATGCCCGCATCGCCGAAGACGGCACCGAAATCATCAAGGGCCTTAATCTCACCGTGAAGGCCGGCGAAGTCGCTGCCATCATGGGCCCGAACGGCTCCGGCAAGTCGACGCTGTCCTACATCCTCGCAGGCCGCGAAGACTATGAAGTCACCGAAGGCGATATCCTTTACAACGGCGAGAGCATTCTGGAACTTGACCCGGCCGAGCGCGCCGCCAAGGGCATTTTCCTTGCCTTCCAGTATCCGGTAGAAATCCCGGGCGTTGCCACCATGCAGTTCCTGAAGGTCGCGATGAATTCGCAGCGCAAGGCGCGTGGCGAGGACGAATTGACGACGCCGGAGTTCATCCGTCGCGTCAAGGAAGCCGCTGGCGAACTGAAGATCAACCCTGACATGCTGAAGCGTCCGCTCAATGTCGGCTTCTCCGGTGGCGAGAAGAAGCGCGCCGAAATCCTGCAGATGGCGCTGCTCGAGCCGAAGCTGTGCATCCTCGACGAAACCGATTCCGGCCTCGACATCGACGCCCTGAAGATTGTTGCCGATGGCGTCAACGCGCTGAAGCGTCCCGATCGTGCGACCGTCGTCATCACCCACTACCAGCGCCTGCTCGATTACATCGTGCCCGATAGCGTGCATGTTCTCTACCAGGGCCAGATCATCAAGTCGGGCGACAAGAGCCTGGCGCTGGAACTCGAAGCCAACGGCTATGCCGACATCACCGGTCAGGCAGCCTAAGCGGTTTCAAGTTTTAAAGGAGTTGCAACGATGACATTGCAAGCGGCCAACCGGCTCACCGTAGCCGAGACCCAGATCATCGACGCCTATAACAACCAGATCGGCAGCCTCCCCGGGGATGGCGCCGTTGTTCTGAAGCGCGACGGTCTGTTCGACGCGCTGAAGCGTCAAGGTCTGCCGACGCGCCGCGTCGAGACCTTCCACTACACGGATCTGAAGGCGCTTCTGCGTGCGCTTCCGGCCGAAGAGCTGCAGAGCATTGCCAAGGCGGTCAAACCGCTGGTGGCGGGCGCAACCGTGCTCAACATCCTGCAGGGCGTTGCCCAGACGCCGGCATCCTTGCCGGAGGGGGTGAGCGTTTCGCTTTATCGCGACGCTCTGTCGAATGGTGCTGCGGCCGCGGGTCTGACCGCCTTCAACAGCGACGACACGATCGGTCGCCTCAACGGCGCCTTCGTGCGTGACGGTTTCACGCTCGATGTGGCCGACAACGCCGACGTCGAAGGCCCGATCGAGCTGCAATCGGTGCATGCCGCCGGCCAGTTGCACCTGCGCTTCCCGGCGACCTTCGGCAAGGGTTCGAAGGCAACCGTCATCGAGCGGCATGTCGGCCAGAGCGGTTCGGCAGCACTTGCCTCCGTTGTCGCGGATCTGAAGCTTGGCGAAGGTGCCGAGATCACCTGGATCATCCTCCAGGGTGAGGGCGATGCCGATACCCATCTTGGTCAGATCCGCGTCGAACTGGGCACCGATGCCAGGTTCCGCCTCTTCGTCATCAATGCCGGTGGCAAGCTGGTGCGCCAGGAAATTCACGTGAAGACGGTTGGCGAAGGCTGTGACTTCATGCTACGCGGCGTCAACCTGCTCGGCGGCGACACGCATACGGACGTCACCATGACTCTCGGCCACGACGTGCCGAACACGACATCGACGGAAATCATCCGCAATGTGGTGTTCGACCGGGCCAAGGGTGTCTTCCAGGGCATGATCAGGGTCGCCCCGGATGCCCAGAAGACCGATGCCCGCATGGCCTGCAACACATTGCTCATGTCGGATGATTGCGAATTCTCGGTCAAGCCGGAGCTCGAAATCTTTGCCGACGACGTCCAGTGTGCGCATGGCGCGACGGTCGCCGACATCCACAAGAGCCATCTTTATTACCTGATGTCGCGCGGCATTCCGGAAAAGAAGGCGCGGGCGCTGCTGATCAACGGCTTCGTCGCCGAAATCGTCGAGGAGCTCGAAAACGAGCCGCTCGTCGAAGCGCTGGAAGAGATCATCACCGACTGGCTGGAGCATCATGGCTGACACGATCGCGGCACGCACAGGTTACGACGTTGAAGCCGTCAGGCGGGATTTCCCGATCCTGTCGCGCGAGGTCTATGGCAAGCCGCTGGTCTACCTCGACAATGCGGCTTCTTCGCAAAAGCCGCAGAGTGTGATCGACGCGGTGTCGCATGCCTATTCTCACGAATATGCGAATGTGCATCGTGGCCTGCATTTCCTGTCCAATGCCGCGACCGATGCCTATGAAGCGGCACGCGAAAAGGTGCGCCGATTCCTGAATGCTCCGTCGATCGACGAGGTGATCTTCACCAAGTCCTCGACGGAAGCGATCAACACGGTCGCCTATGGCTGGGGCATGAAACATATCGGCGAGGGCGACGAGATCGTCCTGTCGATCATGGAGCACCACTCCAACATCGTGCCCTGGCATTTTCTGAGGGAACGCAAGGGTGCCAAGCTCGTCTGGGCACCGGTGACCGATGACGGCGCTTTCGACATGGAAGCTTTCGAAAACTGCCTCACCGAGCGCACCAAGCTGATCGCCATCACCCACATGTCGAACGCGCTCGGCACCGTCGTGCCGATCAGGGAAGTCTGCCGCATTGCCCGCGAGCGTGGTATCGCCGTGCTGGTCGATGGCTCGCAGGGCGCCGTCCACATGCCGGTCGACGTCCAGGATCTCGGCTGTGACTGGTATGCCGTCACGGGCCACAAGCTCTATGGCCCCTCGGGCATCGGCGTGCTCTGGGGCAGGATGGACCGTTTGAAGGATATGGACCCCTTCATGGGCGGCGGCGAGATGATCATCGAGGTTGCCGAGGACTATGTCACCTATAACGAGCCGCCGCATCGCTTCGAGGCCGGCACGCCGCCGATCGTCCAGGCGATCGGTTTGGGTTATGCGCTCGACTACATGGAGAGCCTCGGTCGCGAGGCGATCGCCGCCCACGAGGAGAGCCTGCGCGCCTATGCGCATGAACGGCTGTCGGCGATCAATTCGCTGAGGATCATTGGAAATGCGCCGGGCAAGGGAGCGATCTTCTCCTTCGAACTTGGCGGCATTCACGCCCATGACGTGTCCACCATGATCGACCGTCGCGGTGTCGCGGTCCGTGCGGGCACGCATTGTGCCCAGCCGCTGCTTGCTCGCTTCGGCGTGACGTCCACTTGCCGCGCTTCGTTCGGCCTTTACAATACCCGCGAAGAAGTCGATGCGCTGGCCGACGCGCTCGATTATGCGCGCAGCTTCTTTGCCTGAGGAAAGATGCCATGACAGAGATTGAAACCAAGCCGGATGTCCGCGAAGGCATTATTCACACCGCCATTCCGCCGGAAGAAGTGGCGCGCCTGTCGGACGACATCGTTGCGGCGCTGAAGACGGTCTATGACCCGGAAATTCCCTCCGATATCTTCGAACTCGGTCTGATCTACAAGATCGACATCGAGGACGACCGCACGGTGAAGATCGTGATGACGCTGACGGCACCGGGTTGCCCAGTCGCCGGCGAGATGCCGGGCTGGGTCGAAAATGCGGTTGGGGCGGTCGAGGGCGTTGCAGGCGTCGAGGTGGAGATGAGCTTCGATCCGCCGTGGACCCCGGACCGCATGTCCGAAGAGGCGCAGGTCGCCGTCGGCTGGTACTGAGAGAATTCGGCAATGAACGAACGGCCCGCCTCGCGTGGGCCGTTTCGCGTTCGGCTTGCCTGATGGTCAAACGGTGTGACAGGTATGCAAGCATCGCAATGGCCTCGAGCAGAGCGGTTTGATCGGCTCGCAAAGCGCTGGCGCTATTGAACGACCGGGGCGTGTCCCTTACATTGAGTGACAGAAACGCCGGACCTTGAACCCGGTCGTTGTTGGAGACTGTGCCGATGGGCTTTGAGGTAATGACCATGAGCGATGCGGCTGCCGCACGTGTCAGGGCAATCGTCGAGAATTCCGCTCCCGGGACCAAGGGCATCAGGGTCGGGATAAAGAAGGGTGGCTGCGCCGGGATGGAATACACCATTGACCTGGTGACCGAGCCTAATCCCCGGGATGATCGCGTCGAAAAGGATGGCGCGGCCGTCTGGATCGATCCGGCTGCTGTCCTCTATCTCCTCGGGACGGAGATGGGCTTCGAGACGACGACACTGCGTTCCGGCTTCACCTTCCACAATCCGAACCAGACCTCGGCCTGCGGTTGCGGCGAATCGGTCGAACTGAAAGCTGCCGATCTGGCTGAACTCGCCCGACAACGCGAGAGTGCTACTGCCTGAGTGATGTGCGGGGGCCGCCAATCCGACCGTACAGCATGATGGCACATCCGCTCGGCGAGCCGATTCGTTGTTTTCTTGCTATTGCTCGAAAAAATATCTTGCGGAGTGCAGGTTTCGGCAAATAAGCTGCGGCCATGGACACAAGTGACCGCAAAATAATCGATCTTCTCGCCGAAGACGCCCGTCGCTCCCTCGCAAGCATTGGGGATGTGGTAGGGCTTTCGCCCTCTGCCGTCAACGAACGCATCAGGCGTCTGGTGGCGTCGGGCGCCATCAGGCGCTTCACGCTGGAGGTGGATCCGGCAGCGATCGGACTGCCGATCACCGCCTTCATACTGGTGACGCTGCCGCAGGATACCGAACAGGCTGCCTTCCGGGACTATGTGGAGAACCATCCGGCGGCGCTCGAGTGTCACCACGTGACCGGCAGTTGGTCCTACATGGTGAAGATCCGGACGGCCGATCTGACCGGGATCGAGGCCTTCCTGGCCGACCTCAAGGGCGAACGATTGATTGCCCGCAGCGAGACAATGATTGCGCTGTCGACCACGAGCGAACGCAGCTATGTGATCGGGTCCGAGTGAGATGGACACCGTCGTCTTCGGCAAGGGGCTCGTACTGGGCATTGCCATTGCGGCGCCCCTTGGGCCGATCGGCGCGCTCTGCATCAACCGCACCCTGGAGCGCGGCTTCTGGGCCGGCGTCGCAGGTGGCCTTGGAACCGCGATCGCCGACGGCGTCTATGCGCTCATGGCTGCGGCCGGATTTACGGCTCTCGGGGCCGTTCTCGGCTGGATCGAACTGCCGCTGCAGGTCTTCGGCGGCTTCTTCCTGATCTATCTTGGTATCAAGGGATTGAAGCCTCGTCCGCAGGTCTCGGCCGCATCGGTCGACGCGCGCGGATTGCTGTCGACCACGGCGGCGACCTTTCTCCTGACCATCGCCAATCCCGCAACCATCCTGTCTTTTGCAGCGATCTTCGCCGGATTGGGGCTGGCGGCCGGGCAAGGCAGCGCAACCGCGGCCCTGCTTGTTGCGGGTGTCTTTCTGGGGTCGCTGGGGTGGTGGTTCTTTCTGAGCGGCCTTGTGAGCCTCTTGCGTACGCGATTGCCGGACGGTTTTTCTGCGGTGGTCGGCCGGGTGTCTGCGATCATTCTGATCGCCTTTGGGCTGACTGCACTCCTGCATAGCTTGTTTGCCGTGCTCTGACGGATCGAGACTGCGTGTGCTCCTGGCTCGCCCGTGTCATGCGAGACACTTTTCATTGGAAATCCAATGTTGATCAGGCCGCAGCGCCGCTCCTCATGCTAGATGTGACCCATGTCACAGCGGGGATGATGCGGGGTATCGATGTCAGACAGGCAGGCCACATCCAATGCGATGTTCGATTTCATCACGGAGTCGTCGCGGGCCCGCGACAACAATGAGGTCCTTGCCTGCCTGGATACGGCGGCCAAGGCCTTTGGCATGGACTGTTATGCGATCTCCGGCATACCGCTGCCCAGCGAGCGCATCGACCCCTATTTCATGCTGAATGCCTGGCCGGATGGTTGGTTCGAACGCTATGTGCAGGAGAACTATGTCCATGTGGATCCTGTCATCTACCGCACGAAAATGTCGGATGAGGCTTTCGTCTGGTCGGAGGCACTCGCCGACAAACCTGTCACCCGGGCCGCGAAGCGAGTGATGAACGAGGCCACGGAATTCGGGATGTATGACGGCTACAGCGTTCCGCTGCATTCCGTCGGAGGATTTCAGGCGATCGTGACCTTTGGCGCCCGAAAGGTGGATCTGTCCCAGGAACAGCGCGGAGCGCTGCACATCATTTCAATCTATGCGCACAACCGGTTGCGTGCCTTCCTGTCGGAGGGCCGGGAGAAGGCTGTCCCGGATGTCGCAAAGGTCACGCCACGTGAGCGTGAGGTCATCCTGTGGTGTGCTGCCGGAAAGACCAACTGGGAGATTGGCCAGATCCTTGGAATCTCTGAGAAAACCGTTCAGCATGAGATTGCCTCCGCCAGCCGCAAGTTGAATTCCGTCAATCGCGCGCAACTGATTGCCGAATCGATTCGGCTTGGCATCATCAGATAAATAGGCAGAACGGCCTATATTGAATTCGTCCCCCATGCCCCACTGTTCACCCGGGCTTATTTAGGGGGGGCAGCATGCTTGCGGCGATCCTGGGCGCAGCAACGCATGACTGCTTCGACATCATGGAACGGGTCTGGCGTTTCCGCCATCGCCAGTTTGTCGAAAGACTCGGCTGGGAAGCGTGCCGCCGGGCTGACGGTCGCGAGATTGACCAGTTCGACGGAGAAGAGGCGATCCACCTGCCACTGCTCGTCGCCAGCGACGTCGTCGGATACAGCCGGCTCCTCCCGACACTGAAGCCGCATCTGTTGTCGGACGTTTATCCCCATCTCATGGATGGAACCGACTGGCCGCGCGGCGAACGGATTTTCGAATGGACGCGTTGCATCGCCGAGGTCTCCGACCAGACCATCGCGGGCGTGCCGATCTCTCACATCCTGATGACCGGGGTGATGGAGTATTGCCTCGTCTCGGGGATCGAAATGCTGCTCGTCGAAACCCATTCGAAGCTGGTCAACCTCTTGATGACCACCGGGTGGGAGGTAATGCCTCTTGCCGCCCCGAGTGTCCTGGAGGGTTCGCTGATCCTACCGATCACGGCCAGGCCATCCATGGCTGGCCTTTTGAAACACCACGAACTCTACGGCATTACTGGAAGCGTCCTCGACCTCGAACTTGCGCCGGGCAACCCTTTTGGCCCGTCGCCACTCTCGCGTCTCGCCTTCGCCGACGAGCCGCATGGAACACACCAATATTCAAGAATGGCAGGAGAATGACATGACGGATGGCCAATTCCCATCCTCCGATATCTACGTGCGCTCGATCGTGGAGGAGCAGGTGCGTAGCCTGAGAGAAATCATCAAGGGCGTTTCGCAGAAGGAGCCGCTCAGTAACGACGCGCTCTTCCTGGACCATCTTCTGCAGATGGTTTCGCTGGCCGCGGCAGACGGACTGGAGCGTCGCAGGAGCAGCGGTGGTCGCAAGCGGACATTGTCAGTAGCCGACGGCAGTCTGGCGGACATTCATCTCGACATGGCAAAGATGGAGTTCGTCCCGGAGCGCTTCGATCGCGCCCAGTAGGTAAGTCCGGATTTCGAGGCTCTCACCATGGCTTTCGCAGAGCCGTTCGAGAGCCTCGTCGATCTGGAAGAGACAGTCCTCGATGTAATCATTGCTCCCGACGAAGCTGACTGCCGTCTTGAGATGCTGCCGGAAATGGGTCTTCAAGCGGTCGCAATCACGGATGTCGGCGGGGAAAATCTGAGATTTCAGGTGGTTCAGTGTGTCGTTATACATGGAATCCCTGATGCAACCGTTTACAACTTGGGAATGTGGCCAGAAGTTTCCGCCAATTGCAATCGTTGAATGACCCTGCGACAACGCATTCGCCTGTTTTCGTTGAACAAGCCCAAAATTTGCCCAAGCCGCACGCATGGCCCGGGTCGTGCGTTCGGCTTGTACCCATGTCGCGCCGAAGCTGGGCGACCATGCTTCCTTCTCAGCCGACGAGACTGTCCCGCCGGCCAGAAGTGAGCGAGCTGATCAGTTCGAACGGCAGCGACCGGTCTTTGTCGTTTCCTTGTCGCCGTCGTCATAGGCGATGCCGATCTTTTCGCCTGACAGCGATGCGATCGTGCCGGGATACCAGTCGCCCTTGCCCTTGAAATTGCATTCGACCTTCATGCCGATCATCCAGTCATAGGGACGAACGTTGCGGGTCGAAACGGTCTCGCGCTCTCCGTCGTCATAGCGGATGGTGACCTTGCCACCAGCGACCTTCTCGGCGATGCCGGGGAACCAGTAGCCGGCACCCTTGTAGTTGCCAAGAACCCAGTCACCCTGGGTCTGAGCCTGGGCAGCGCTGGCGCCAGCCAGCATCGGCAAACTTGCGGCAAGTGCGATGATCAGTTTGAAGCGCATAACGAATCCTCTCGATACGACAAAGAGACCCGATCGGTAGCAACCGGGCCTGCGCAGTGATGACTGGCGTCTGATCCCTAGATGAGTCGTAGGTTCGGTCAGGTACTATTATAGGTGAGGCTGAGGGCGCCCGTTGACGGCAGGAGAAGGGACTGCCTCAGTCGCGCTTGATGCTCATCAGCACGTCCCACATGTCGGCTCCGGTTTCCCAGACGCTCGCATTGGCCTTGAAGCCGAGTTCGCTCTGAACCAGCGATATCATTTCCGAAGCGAGATCCACATTCGAACCGTCGCCGAAGGTCGCAGCGCCGGATGGGCTGACGGAGACGGCCACACCGCCTTGGGCCGAACTGGAGTATCTGGTTTCGAGCCGATCATAGGCTGGCGTCATGGCATTGGCGACATTATCAGCCGATGCGGCAAGACGCGTCTGCTGTGCTTTCATGCCCGAAAGCGAAATGCTCATGACGGCCGAAATACTCATGGCGTGATCCTGCGTTCAAACCCAACTTCAGAACATCAGAATAGGCGGTGGGAGTTAGCAATGTCCGAACGTGCATGGTTTCGGCTTGAGGAAGAGGTATTCTGCCACTGCCCTGATTTGAGACACCAGCGCCGCTGGAACGAAAGAACCCGGCGCTCGGCACCGGGTTCTTCAGCTTCTCTGTCCGTCAGGCTTATTCAATGATCTGAATAATCTGCCGTGTCTGCGGATCGACGATCACGCGCCGCTCGTTGACCACTGTATAGGAATAGCCGTCATAGCCATCGACCGGATAGAGTTCGACGGGGTCTTCGATAACGCGGCCGATCATCACGTCGCCTTCGTAGGGCACCGAGCGCACTTCGCGCTGCATGACATAAGTTTCGACCGGGGCTGGCACGACGATCGTCGACTGTGTCGCGACCGGGGCCTGCTGGATGATGACAGTTTCCTGCGCATTGGCCGACGCCGAGAGCGTCATGAGGGCCGCTGCACCGGCGAGGATGAGAGTGTTGCGCATGTCTGTTCTCCTGTGTTGAGCAGCAGAAGAACGGACATTGCCGCATTCCGTTCCATCACAGGCTTTTTCGATCTGTCACCACAAATGAAGAACGCCGCCTCAAGGGCGGCGTTCCTGTGTCGATACTGAGGCCGTTACTCGGCGGCTTCTGCATAGGCTTCCATGGGCGGGCAGGTGCACACCAGGTTGCGATCGCCGTAGACATTGTCGACGCGGTTGACCGAAGACCAGTACTTGTCGACCCGGAAGGCGCCCGGCGGATAGCAGGCCTGTTCGCGGCTGTAGGGCCGGGTCCATTCGCCGACCAGGTCTTCCACCGTATGCGGGGCGTTCTTCAGCGGGTTGTTGGTCTTGTCCATCCGGCCGTCCTCGATGTCGCGGGCTTCCTCGCGGATCGCCAGCATCGCTTCGCAGAAACGGTCGATCTCGGCCTTGGTCTCCGACTCGGTCGGCTCGATCATCAGCGTACCTGCCACCGGCCAGCTCATGGTCGGCGCATGGAAGCCGCAATCGATCAGGCGCTTGGCAACGTCGTCGACGGTCACGCCGGCAGACGCCTGCAGCGGACGGGTGTCGATGATGCATTCATGCGCCACGCGGCCCGAGGCCGACGTGTAGAGCACGTCATAGGCACCCTTGAGGCGCGCCGCGATGTAGTTGGCGTTGAGAATCGCCACTTTCGTCGCCTGCGTCAGGCCTTCGCCACCCATCATCAGGCAGTAGGACCAGCTGATCGGCAGGATCGAGGGCGAACCGTAAGGACCGGCCGAGACCGCACCCGGACGACCGTCGGTCGAGACGTGCCCGGGCAGGAAGGGCGCAAGATGCGCCTTGACGCCGATCGGGCCCATGCCCGGACCGCCGCCGCCATGCGGAATGCAGAAGGTCTTGTGCAGGTTGAGGTGGGAAACATCCGAGCCGATGTCGCCGGGACGGGACACACCGACCATGGCGTTCATGTTCGCCCCGTCGAGATAGACCTGGCCACCGAACTGGTGGGTGATCTCGCAGATCTCCCGCACCGTCTCCTCGAACACGCCATGCGTGGAAGGATAGGTGATCATGCAGCAGGCGAGATTGTCTGCATGCGCTTCCGCTTTCGCGCGGAAATCATCGAGATCGACGTCGCCGTTTTCCTTCGACTTTACCGGCACGACGGTCATGCCGACCATCTGGGCGGAGGCCGGGTTGGTGCCATGGGCCGAGGTCGGGATCAGGCAGACGGTGCGGTGGGTGTCGCCGCGCCCTATGTGATAGGCGCGGATTGTCAGGAGGCCCGCATATTCGCCCTGAGCTCCCGAATTCGGCTGCATCGAGATCGCATCGTAACCGGTGACCGCGCAGAGCTTCTCCGAGAGGTCGTCGATCATCTCCTTGTAGCCCAGCGCCTGATCTTGAGGGGCAAAGGGATGGATATCCGAGAATTCCGGCCAGGTGATCGGCAGCATTTCGGCCGTCGCGTTCAGCTTCATCGTGCAGGACCCGAGCGGGATCATCGCCCGGTCGAGGGCCAGGTCCCGGTCCGACAGCCGGCGGATGTAGCGGGTCATCTCGCTTTCCGCACGGTTCATGTGGAAGATCGGATGCGTCAGGTATTCGCTGGTGCGCAGCAGTTCCTTGGGCAGCCGGTAATCGGCTTCAAACTCCGAGACATTGAACTTGCCACCGAAGGCACGCCAGACGGCCTCGAGCGTGGCCGGACGTGTGCGTTCGTCGAGGGCAATGCCGACCTTGGTCTCACCGACCTTGCGCAGGTTGACCCCTTCCGCAACGGCGGCCCGCATGACGAGCCCCTGCATGTGGCCGACCTCGACGGTGATCGTGTCGAAGAAGGTCTCCGGCTCGATCGTATAGCCGAGCTTTTCCAGCCCCTTGGCGAGCAGCACGGTCTTGCGGTGCACCTGCTGGGCAATCGCCTTCAGGCCTTGCGGCCCATGGAAGACCGCATACATCGACGCCATGACGGCGAGCAGCACCTGGGCGGTGCAGATGTTCGACGTCGCCTTTTCGCGGCGGATATGCTGTTCGCGGGTCTGCAGCGACAAGCGATAGGCGCGGTTGCCGCGTGCATCGACGGACACACCGACGAGGCGGCCGGGCATGGAGCGCTTGATCGCATCCTTGACCGCCATATAGGCCGCATGCGGACCACCATAACCGACAGGTACGCCGAAACGCTGGGTCGATCCGATGGCGATATCGGCGCCCATTTCACCGGGCGACTTCAGAAGCAGCAGCGCGAGAATGTCGGCGGCCACTGCAGCAAGAGCGCCGGTCTGGTGAAGGCGGGCGATCAGGCCGGAAAAGTCACGGACATGTCCGTGCGTACCCGGATACTGGAAGATCGCGCCAAACACGTCGCTCGGGTCGAGATCGGTGAAGGGGTCTCCGACGGTGACGGTCCAGCCGAGCGGCTCGGCGCGGGTCTGGATGACCGCGATGGTCTGCGGATGGCAGTCCTTGTCGACGAAGAAGCCGGTCGCCTTGGTCTTGGCGCTGCGCTGGCACAGTGCCATGGCTTCGGCAGCGGCCGTTGCTTCGTCGAGCAGCGAAGCATTGGCCACGTCGAGACCGGTGAGGTCTGTCACCATGGTCTGGTAGTTGAGGAGCGCCTCCAGGCGGCCCTGGCTGATTTCCGGCTGGTAGGGCGTATAGGCGGTGTACCAGGCCGGGTTTTCCAGGATGTTGCGCTGGATGACCGGCGGCGTGATCGTGCCGTAATAGCCCTGGCCGATCAGCGAGGTCAGGACCTTGTTCTTGTTGGCCGTCTCGCGCAGCTTGTCGAGCGCCTCGCGCTCGGTCATCGCACCACCCCAGGTGAGCGGCACCTTCTGGCGGATCGAGCCGGGAACGGTGTCGTCGATCATCTCGTCCAGCGAGTGATAGCCGATCACCTTCAGCATCTCCGTCATTTCGGCCGGCGAGGGGCCGATATGGCGCCGATTGGCGAAGTCGTACGGATCGTAGTCCGTGAACTGGAATTCCGTCGTCATCAGGCAATCAGCTCCTTATAGGCGGCCTCGTCGAGCAGCGCGTCTGCGTCGGAAGGGTTGGCGAGCTTCAGCTTGAAGAACCAGGCGGCACCTTCCGGATCGGAATTGACCAGCGACGGATCGTCGACGATGGCCTGGTTGATCTCGACGATCTCACCATCCAGCGGGCAGTAGACGTCCGAGGCCGCCTTGACGCTCTCGACGGTCGCAGCGGTGCCATCCTTCTTGAATTCCGTGCCTTCGTCCGGCAGTTCGACGAAGACGAGATCGCCGAGCTGGCCGGCGGCATGGGCCGTGATGCCGACGGTGGCAACGCCGTCTTCGATCTTCAGCCATTCGTGTTCAGCGGTGAATTTCAACATGGTTCTCTCCGGAGATTTTTTTCAGCGTTTATAGGTGGTGGTGACGAAGGGAAGGGCGGTGACGGTGAGGGACAGGAACCTGCCGCGCACCTCTGCGAAAACCTGGGTGCCGGGGACGGCCATCTCGGTCGGCACATAGCCCATCGCGACGGGGCCTTCGACAGAAGGGCCGAAGCCACCCGAGGAGACATGGCCAATTTCGGTCTTGCCCTCGGCATCGGCAAACAGCTTTGCCGGCGGACGCACGGGCGCCTTGCCCTCGGGCTTCAGGCCGACGCGGCGGCGGGAAACACCATTCTCGAGTTCACCAAGAATGCGTGTCGCACCGGGGAAGCCGCCTGCGCGCGCGCCACCCGTGCGGCGGACCTTCTGGATCCCCCATTCGATGGAGGCTTCGATCGGAGACGTCGTGGTGTCGATGTCGTTGCCGTAGAGGCACAGGCCCGCTTCGAGCCGGAGCGAATCACGGGCGCCGAGACCGATCGGGGCACAGTCCGTCTGATCGAGGAGCGCCTTTGCGAGGTCGGTGGCGCGGTCGGCGGGCACAGAGATCTCGAACCCGTCTTCGCCGGAATAGCCGGTGCGCGAGACGATGGCGGAAATGTCGCCAAGCGAGACTTCGCGGACATCCATGAACTTCATCGATGCGACATCGGAGGACAATGCCGCCAGAACGTCCTCTGCCTTCGGCCCTTGCAAGGCGAGAAGCGCGCGGTCGTCATGCACGAAAACCTGCACGCCATCCGGAAGCTTGGCCCGCATATGCGCAATGTCGGAATCCTTGCAGCCGGCATTGATGACAACCAGCAGGCGTTCGCCGAGGCGGGTGATCATCAGGTCGTCGAGAATTCCGCCCTTGTCGTCGGTGAAGAAGCCATAGCGCTGACGGCCGTCTTTAAGCTCGAGGATGTCGACCGGGACCAGGGTTTCGAGTGCGCGTGCCGCGTCTTCGTACGTGCGGGAAGCCGCGATCAGTTCGACCTGTCCCATGTGCGAAACGTCGAACAGGCCCGCAGCGGCACGGGTGTGAACATGTTCCTTCAGCACGCCGGCTGGATATTGCACCGGCATGTCGTAGCCGGCAAAGGGCACCATTCTGGCGCCGAGCGACACATGAAGATCGTAAAGGGGGGTGCGTTTGAGTTGGGTCTGGTCGTTCAAGACGTCGCCTCCGGGTTTTGAGCGCTCGCGCGCTTGCTCAAGTCTGGGCACGGGTGTGCCGCTTCATGAGCCCCCTCTGTCCTTGTGCCTGAGATTGTTATCCCTTCGGCTTGGCCCGCTTTGGAAACAGGCCTCTCTCCAGAGTGCAGTCGACGCCTTGTGGTCCTTTTGCCTGAGAGTTTCCGGGGCGGTTGCTCCTTCGGCTCCGGATTGAACCGGTTTCTCCCAACAAGGTCTTAAACGCATTATCCGGCAGTGTGGCGGCTTGGCAAGAGGCCGCGTCGCTCCGAAGCAAATAATTGTCGCGCAGGCGTGGTGATTGCGCTGGCGCAAGCTTTCGCATGGTTGCCCGGTCCCTGTGGCATCTCGCCCCTTGGCTTGATCGCGGCATCGCGATAAGGGATCGGGTGCAAAGGGGGACAGGATGAAGCCGAAGGTCAAGACAGCGACGATGATCCTGCGCATGTTCTGCGCCATGGTCTTCCTGTCTGTCGGATTCGGCCATCGCATGCCGGTCGCAATGGCAAGCCAAGTGCAGTCTTTTGCCTATGCGCTGCCTGACGGCACCTTTGCCGATCTCTGCATCGGCGATCAGGGACGCAAGCATGTGAAGCCTGCGAGCGGTTGCGAGGCCTGCCGCCTTGCTGGCGCTGCTCTGTTGCCTGAGCCTGCAGACCAGTCCTGGCTCCTCGGTCAGTTTGGGAACCTGGGTGAGATTGTCCCGGCCGAACCGGTAGTCCGCTCTGGCCATCTCCTCCACCGCCCGCGTCTCCGCGGCCCGCCGCGCTTCGCCTGATTGTATTTATCATCCGACGAAGACTGACGACAGCCGACGGCCAAGAAGGACCGCGGCAAGGAGAGATAGCCATGAAGACCCAATTGCTTGTCGCAACCGCGATCACCACGCTTGCCTCGACTTCATCCGTATTCGCCCATGCGACTTTTGCGAATCAGCCCGCCAAGATCGGCTCCTACGTCGCCGCCACACTGCAGGTACCGCATGGTTGCGACGGCAAGGCGACCAATGAGGTGCAGATCAGGCTGCCTGAAGGCTTTATTTCTGCCAAGCCCATGCTGAAACCGGGCTGGGAGATCGAAGTGATCACCGGCGACTACCAGAAGGGCTATGACAATCACGGCAAGGAAGTGAAGTCCGGGCCGGTCGAGATCCGTTTCAAGAACGGCGATCTGCCGGACAGTTTCTACGACACCTTTACAGTTTACGGTAAGATCGCTGCGGGCGACCCGGCAACTGGCCTCGCATTCCCGACGATTCAGCTTTGCGGCGCGGATGCCAAGGTCGCCTGGGATCAGGTGGCAGCACCCGGTCAGGACCCGCATGATCTGGATGGTCCGGCGCCAGTCCTCAAGCTGGTGGCGGCTGAGGAAAATCCGCATGCTGGCCATGGTGCCCACGGTACCCATGCCGGTCAGGGAGCTCCCGCCGACCAGGCTGCTGCCGGTGGTCATGGCGCGCATGCCGGCCATGCGGCCCACGGCGATCATATGGCCGCGATGGAGCCGGGCGGCTTTATGCCGGTGACGGCAGGAGACCTCGAGCTTACGGCAGGATTTGCCAGGGCCATGCTGCCCGGTCAGCCGGTCGGCGGCGGGTTCGTCACCATCACGAACAAGGGCGGCGACGAGGATCGCCTCGTGTCTGTCACGTCTTCTGGGGCCGGCGAGGTCCAGATGCACGAAATGGCGATGGAAGGCGACGTCATGAAGATGCGCCAACTGAACGACGGCATCGTTATCCCCGCCGGCGAAACGGTTGAACTGAAGCCGGGTGGCCTGCACCTGATGTTCTACAAGGTTTCCGAGCCCTTCAAGGAAGGTGCGACGGTCAATGTCACGCTGACATTCGAAAAGGCCGGTGCCGTGGACATGGTTCTGCCGATCGGTCCGGCCCGAGGCAACTGAACAAGGCACCTCCGTTGAAACGAAAGAAGCCGCGACCGTTCATCGGTCGCGGCTTTCTTCATGTGCCTCGTGAGGCCAGTCTCACGTGACGGAGTTCTTGTAAGCCTCGATCGTTTCCTGGAGCGTTGCCTGCTCGAACTGTTGTTGCGTCGAGGTGAGGAAGTAGAGTGACAGCGCCGGCGGCTGAACGATGGCAACCAGTGCCCGCAGCTGCAAGTCTTCGCTTTGTGCCGCCTGCTGTGCCAGCATGCGGGTGTGCTCTTCCACATAGGAGGCACGCGACGCGCGCTGCGGCGGTTTCACCGATTCCATCGCATAAGCTGCGGTTTGGGCTGAGACTGTGACAACCTGTGTCATGAGCGCTTTTCCAGATATTCCATAACGACATTAGCATAAACTACGGTTATCTATACATCTTTAAGTAGAATGAGTGTATTTGAATAAAACTCAATGGATCCCGGGTTTGTCCGAGAGGCCTTCTCTTGCGCCAGATCAATGCGCGGCCCGGCTGCCTCCCTCATGATGGCGGCAGATTGGAAGAGGAGCACAGACATGATCATTCTCGTCGGGTATGCGACGGTTGAAGGACAGACGCGCAAGATCGCGGACGCGGTGGCCACCGCCATCGAGGCACGAGGGGACCGGGCCTTGCTGTTCGACATCACTTCGGGTGGCGAATATGCGGTTGCCCATCCGGAAGCGGCGATCCTGTGTGCCCCCGTGCACGCGGCCCGTTACCCGGCAGCTTTCTCAGGTTTCGTGCGACAGGAGGCATCATGGCTGAACAGCGTGCCCTCGGCGTTTGTCTCCGTGTCGCTTCTGATCCGCAGCGAATTCGAGGAGGAGCGAGAGGAGGCCATGCACTTCCCGGACGCTCTGATCAGCGAGAGCGGCTGGCGACCGGCCATGATTCATCATGCCGCCGGCGCCTTGCGCTATACGGAATATGATTTCTTCAAGCGCTGGATCATCCGCCGCATGGCGGAGGTCGAGAATGCTCCGACCGATGTCAGCCGTGACCACGAATTCACCGACTGGTCGCTGCTCACGCGCTTCGTTGGAGATTTCCTTGCGGCGGCCAAGGCTTGACGGGCTTGTTCCAACCGGCTTGAACGACAGTGACAAGAGCCGTTTGAGCCGGAGGCATCCATGTTCCATATACTGCTGGTCGCAATCGGTGGCGCGACCGGGTCGGTGGCCCGCTACCTGACCGGTGTTGCCATGACGCGATTTCTCGGGACAGGCTTTCCCTGGGGCACCATCACCGTCAACATCGTCGGCTCGTTTGCGATCGGCCTCCTGACGGAGTTCGTGGCGCGCAAGCTGTCCGCCCCGATGGAGGTGCGCCTATTGCTCGTCGTCGGTTTTCTCGGCGGGTTCACCACGTTTTCGTCCTTCTCTCTCGACACCATGGCGCTGGCCGAGCGGGGTGCGATCTTAGCAGCCTTCGGATATGTCGCGGCCAGCGTGACGCTGTCGCTCGCGGCCGCATTTGGCGGCCTGGCACTGGGGCGCAGCCTGTTCTGAGCCCGGTCCCTGCATTTCCGCTTTCCCTTTCGGGCCGAAATCTACTAAAGGCACGGGATAAGTGGGTGGAGAACCCGAGCACGAAAGAATTCCCTGATGGCAGGCATCGAACATATCACCGTGGAAGCCGACGAGGCGGGCATGCGGCTCGACCGTTGGTTCAAGATCCACTACCCGGGTCTCGGCTTCGGCGCCCTGCAGAAACTGCTGCGCTCCGGGCAGGTGCGTGTGGACGGCGGCCGCGTCAAGACCGATGCCCGCGTACAGCCCGGCCAGGTCGTGCGTGTGCCCCCCATGGACGTCGACGCCAAGAAGACCGGCCCGATTGCAAGCCATGACCTCAAGCATGGCGACGACCACGAGCTTCTGTCGCGCATGCTGCTGCACGAAGACGAGAAGGTCTTCGTGCTCAACAAGCCGGCCGGGCTTGCCGTGCAGGGTGGATCCGGCCTCAACAGGCATATCGACAAGATGCTCGAGGCGTGGACCAGCAGGAAGGGCGAAAAGCCGCGTCTGGTGCACCGCCTCGACCGCGACACCTCGGGCGTGCTCGTTGTGGCCCGGACGCGTGGCGCTGCCCAGAAACTGACGGCCGCCTTCCGCGAGCGCGATACCAAGAAGATCTACTGGTCCCTGGTGAAGGGCGTGCCGCGCAAGCACGAGGACAAGATTTCGACCTGGCTGACCAAGGACCAGACCGATGAGGGCGACCGCATGCGGGTCTGCAAGCACGGCGAGGACGGCGCAGACCACGCCATCACCTATTACCGTGTAATCGACACCGCAGCCCAGAACCTCGCCTGGCTGGAGATGGAGCCTTATACGGGACGCACGCACCAGCTGCGCGTTCATGCGCTGCATATCGGCCATCCGATCATCGGCGATCCCAAGTATTTCGTCGATGATCACAACTGGGATTTCCCCGGTGGCGTCCAGAAGCGGCTGCATCTGCATGCCCGTCAGATCGACCTTCCGCATCCCAATGGTGGTCGCCTGAAGGTGACGGCACCGCTGCCGCCGCACATGGTCCAGACCTGGAACCTGCTTGGTCTCGACCAGCGCGACGGTGACAGGGACGGCGAATGAAGCTTGTTCTTTTCGATTGCGACGGCACGCTGGTCGACAGCGCGGGCCTGATCCATGAGGTCATGCGCCACACCTTCATCGCCTTCGGCAAGCCCGAGCCTGCCCTCGAGACGACCAAATCGATCATTGGCCTGACGCTCGATATCGCGATCGCCCGCATGGACGGCAAGCCGCATGCCGATGACGAGGCGGTCGCAATGGCGGCGCACTACAAGTCGATCTTTGCCGATGTGCGGCAGACCTCAGGCTTCGGCGAGACCATGTTCGACGGCATCCGTGAAGTGCTCGACGCGCTGATTGCCCGCGACGATATCTGGCTCGGCGCCGTCACAGGCAAGTCGCGGCGCGGATTGGAATTGATCCTTGAAGGCCAAGGCCTGACGCCCCATTTTCTCTTCTGCCGGACGGCGGATGACTGCCCCTCCAAGCCGCATCCGGCCATGGTCAACGAATGCTGCGACGAATCGGGCATCGCGGCACGCGAGACCATCGTGATCGGGGATGCGATCTACGACATGCAGATGGCGAAGGCCGCCGGCGCGACCGCGATCGGTGTCGCCTGGGGGTATGCCACGCCGGACGAGCTCTGGAAGGCCGGCGCCGATGCCGTGGTCGAACGACCCGCCGACCTTCTGGCCTATATCCACTAGGAGCCTAAGATGCGCGACGAACTCAATCAGGACATTTTCGGGACCTTTGTTCCGGAGCACAGCCACGAGGATCCCGTGCGCCGGGCGCAGATCCAGATGAAGCGTCCGCTTCCGAAGCGCTTCTACGAGAGCGTCGGTATTGATGAGCGCGACGGAGGATTCTCGATCACGCTCGATGGCAAACCGGTCAAGACGCCGGCCAAGAACCTGCTGCAGCTGCCGACCCGCGAGGCGGCCGAACTCGTGGCAGCGGAATGGGCAGGGCAGGGCGAACACATCGACCCCGCGACCATGCCGGTCACCAAGCTCGCCAACACGGCGATCGATGCCGTCTCCAATAGCCTCGCCGAAGTTTTCGACGAGATCGTCCGCTTCGCCGGTACGGACATGCTGTGTTACCGCGCAGATGGCCCGAAAGAATTGATTGACCGCCAGGCGGCCCGCTGGGATCCGGTTCTCTCCTGGGCGACGACGGCTCATGGCACCCGCTTCTTCCTGGTGGAAGGCGTCATGCATCAGGAACAGCCGGCAGAAGCGATTTCCGCCTATACAAGGGCACTTGAGCGTTATCGAGACGCTTTCCTGATTTCATGTCTCAACGTGGTCACGACGCTGACCGGCTCGGCGGTTCTGGCGCTTGCCTATGCCGACGGCGCCTGTGACCTTGATGAAGTCTGGTCGCTCGCGCATATCGACGAGGACTGGGCAGTCGAGCACTGGGGCACCGATGCCGAAGCCGAGGCGCGTCGCGACGCCCGATACGCCGAATATGCGTCGGCAGCCGCCCTCTTCCAGGCGCTTCAGCCGCAAAGTTAACCCTCCACTAACCATAAATGACGAATTGTCGGATTGGTCCAGAATCACCAGTCCGGGGTTGTCATGATCGCTCGCAGTCTCCGTTTCGCCGCAGCCATCGGGCTCCTTTTGGTGCTGGCATCGTGTACACTGCTGCATGGACGCAGCATCGACCGGCCACTGGTCTATTACGTTCGCAATGTCACCGTCATGGCCGATGCGCGGATCCCGCTCGACCTGATCGGCGGCATTGACCGCCGTGTGTCGGCAGCAATCGCAGCAACCCGGGCGCCTCAGGGTGCGGAACGTGTCGTGCTGCTGGTCAAGATCGACCGACTCGGCTTCGGCGAGGGGGCACGACGCCACCTGGCTCAAGCGAAGTTGACGGTGACGGCGACATCCGTCGAAACGGGTGAGCCGGTGGCGCAAGGGTCCTTCACAGTCAATAGCCCGACCGACGACTCGCGCTGGGTCCGCCAGGCGCTGGCCGAGGAAATCGCAGCCCGAATCCGTTTCGCCTTTTCGCTGACAACGCCCCGTATTCGCAGGGCCGCACCACCCGCCCGAACCATTTCGACGCGCCTCAAGACCGATCCGGCATCGTTGGTCGTGCCAAATACGTCTCCGGTTCCGCCGCGGGCCGCAGCCGCGCCGAAGGCTGCGCCGCAGAAGCCTGTCATTGCCGCGGCGCCGGTTGCTGCGACGCCACCTCCGCCAAAGGAAATGGCCGTCCCCCCGGTGGCTGCCACCACCCAGCCGACGTCTCCGAGAGCCCCGGCGCAACCCGCTCGGCGCGCGGCCGATATCGGCTCTGGAACGCCGGTGGAGCAGGGGGCAAGCGGTACGATCCGGCTTCGCGCCGAGTGCGATCCGGCTGTGACGTCCAACTGCACGGCAGCGCCGTGATCATCCCCGCGGCGCAAAGGCGCATCGCCGCGCCGCAGCCGTGATTGACTCGACACCGACCTCGGCCTAATCCTCGTCATGGATGGTTTCCGGACGGCAGAGATGCGGTCCGGAGAGCAAAAGGGAATGCGAAGGCGTGGACCCAGACCGGGCATGCCGAACGCAGCCGACCCCGCGACTGTATTGCAGCGAGGGTTCTCCATCCGCTCTGCCGTTTCAGGTGGTGACGGGTCGCAGGTGCGACCGGCTTCTCGAAAACGGCAGGACGGAAAAGCCACTGGGGTGGCAGCACGATCAGCCGGGGCAGGACGCCTCTTTCTCTACGAATCGTCCGCTCTTTCGTGTTGCCGGAACACCCTGGGAAGGTGAGGAGAATCCGACGGCTTTCAAAAGCCACGACCTGCGAGCCAGGAGACCTGCCATCCACGGGCATGGTGCCCACACTGGGGAGGTTTCCCCGTTGCCAGCACGGAGGTTGTCGTGGCGACGTATTGCATCAGCGGGTCCTTGAGGCCCCGCCGGTGCCGGGCCGTATTGTCGGTCCAGGCATCGATCCCTGTTTCGTGCATTCTGCATCCGTGTGGTGCTGCAGATCTGCATACGGTTGGAGGCGTCGGCACTCCATGACCGAATTCCATCCACGATCCATTCTGGTTCTCGGCGGCGCCCGTTCGGGAAAGTCGCGTTTTGCCGAAGGATTGGCCCGCGACACCGGCCTCGAGAAGATCTATCTTGCGACGGGCCGCGCCTGGGACGACGAGATGCGCGCCCGCATTGCTGCCCACAAAGCTGACCGCGCGGATGACGGCTGGACCACCCATGAGGCACCGCTGGACCTGATCGGCGCGCTGAAGACGCTCGATCAGCCGGACCGGGTCATTCTCGTCGATTGCCTGACACTCTGGGTCACCAATCTGATGATGGAAGAAGGCCGTGACGTCGACGCAGACGGCGGGGCACTCGCCGCCAGTCTCAGCGAACGCCAGGCCACCGTCATCTTCGTCTCTAATGAAGTCGGGCTCGGGATTGTCCCTGAGAACAGGATGGCTCGCGCCTTCCGCGACCATGCCGGTCGCCTCCACCAATCGATCGCCGCAAACGCGGCTGAAGTCTATTTCGTTGCGGCCGGATTGCCGCTGAAAATGAAGGGTTGAACCATGTTGCAGCAAAAGATCCCCGCCACCGTCATCACCGGCTTCCTCGGCGCGGGCAAGACCACCATCATTCGCAACATGCTGATGAATGCCGGCGGCAAGAAGATCGCGCTGATCATCAACGAATTTGGCGACCTCGGGGTCGATGGCGACGTGCTGAAGGGCTGCGGCGCAGACAACTGCACCGAAGACGACATCATCGAGCTCACCAATGGCTGTATCTGCTGCACCGTCGCCGATGATTTCGTGCCGACCATGCTGAAGCTGCTCGACCGAGACGTGAAGCCTGATCACATCGTCATCGAGACGTCTGGGCTTGCCTTGCCGCAGCCGCTGGTCGCCGCCTTCAACTGGCCGGATATCCGTACCCGCGTGACGGTCGATGGTGTCGTGACCGTGGTGGACAGCGCCGCAGTCGCCGCAGGCCGTTTTGCCGATGACCATGACGCCGTCGCCGCCCAGCGCGCCGAGGACGATAGCCTCGACCACGAGAGCCCGATCGAGGAACTCTTCGAGGACCAACTGACCTGCGCCGACCTCATCGTCCTCAACAAGGCGGATCTGCTGGATGCTGCCGGTATTGCCGCCGTGCGCGCCGAGGTGAGCGGTCGCACCAGCCGCAAGCCATCGATGATCGAGGCGAAGAACGGCGAGGTGTCGTCGCTCGTGCTGCTCGGGATCGGCGCCAGCACCGAAGACGACATCGCAAACCGCAAGTCGCACCACGAACTGGAGCACGAGGCATTGCATGCCTCGGGCGAGGACCACGACCATCATCACGACCACGACGAATTCGAAAGCTTCGTCCTGAAGCTCGGCGCGATCAAGGATCCGGCAGACTTCATCGACAGCCTGAAGCCGGTCATTGAGAAACACGACATCCTGCGCCTCAAGGGTTTCATCGACGTGCCCGGCAAGCCGATGCGCCTCGTCGTCCAGGCGGTCGGCACCCGCATCGACACCTATTTCGACCGCCCCTGGGCATCGGGCGAAAAGCGCGAGACCCGCATTGTCGTCATCGGCCTGCACGATTGGGATTTCGGCGCAGTGGTCGCCGACGTCCAGGCGGCGGCTGGCTGAGCCATGCATCTGCTTCTCGCCCAGAAGGGATCGATCAGCGACGGCGACGAGGCGATCGATCTCGGCCAGACGCCGGGAGACATCCTGTTCCTGTCGGCGGCCGACACGGAGCTGGCTGCCATCGCAGCCGCCGTGGAGGCGAGGGGCGAGCATAGGCTGAACTGGCGGCTCGCCAGCCTGATGACCCTGAAACACCCCATGTCGGTTGACACCTATATCGAACGCACGGCAAGGCATGCGCGGCTGATCGTGGTCCGGGCGCTGGGTGGCGCAAGTTACTTCCACTATGTCCTGGAAGCGCTCCATGCCGCTGCATGCCGCAATGGCGGGGCACTTGTCGTTCTGCCGGGTGACGACAAGCCGGATGAGGGTCTCACGCCTTTCCAGAGCTGTGCCGTCGACGACCGGCAAGCGCTCTGGACCTATCTGACGGAAGGCGGGGCCGACAATGCCGAAGCCTTCGTCTCCTATGCCGAGGCTGTGCTGGGCGAGGGCGACCGTCCGGAACCGGCGCGTCCATTGCTGAAAGCCGGCATCTGGTGGCCCGGCAGGGGCGTGATCGGGGTCGAGGAGTGGGAGAGGCTGGCGCTTGAAGCGCCCCTCTCTGGCCCGCAAGCCATCGTCCCCCTCTGCTTCTACCGCGCCCTCGTCCAGAGTGGGGAGACCGCACCCGTCGAAGCCATGGTCGACGCTTTGCAGGCGCAGGATCTGGTTCCCCTGCCGGTCTTTGTCTCGAGCCTCAAGGATCAGGTTTCGGTCGATACGCTGCGCGCCATCTTTTCCCGTTTCCCGCCGGCTGTGGTCATCAACACGACCGGCTTTGCCGTCTCCACTCCGGGCGCGGAGAAGCCGTCGACCGTACTCGATGAGACGGGTGCGGTGGTGCTGCAGGCGATCTTTTCCTCCTCGCCGCGCGCCACCTGGGAGAGCTCAACGCAAGGTCTCAGCGCACGCGATCTCGCGATGAGCGTCGCGCTGCCGGAGGTCGATGGCCGGGTGATGACCCGCGCCGTCTCCTTCAAGTCCAAGGCACGCTTCGACGAGCGGGTCGAGGCCAATCTGGTTAGCCACGAGCCTGATGCTGGTCGCATGCGCTTCGTCGCGGAACTGGCGGCCAACTGGGCGAAACTCCGGTCGACCGAGCCCGTCGATCGCCGGGTTGCGCTGATCATGGCCAATTATCCGAACCGCGACGGGCGCCTCGGAAATGGTGTTGGACTGGATACGCCAGCCGGCACAATCGAGGTCATGCGCGCCATGCGGGATGCGGGTTATGATATCGCTGGTCTGCCCGCCGACGGCGACGGGCTCATGCAGGCGCTGATGGTCGGGCCAACCAACGCGGCCCATGACGGACGTGTTGTTCGGGAAGTGCTTTCCATAAGCGATTACAAATGTTTCTTTGGCCTTCTTCCCAAAGAGGTTCAGGATCGCATCACCGCCCGTTGGGGCGCGCCGGAGAGCGATCCCTTCCATCTCGACGGGGCTTTCGCGCTGCCCCTGATGCGCTTTGGAAAACTCATGATCGGTATCCAGCCGGCCCGCGGCTACAACATCGATCCCAAGGAAAGCTATCACTCGCCCGATCTCGTGCCGCCGCATGGCTATCTCGCCTTCTATGCGTTCCTCAGACGGGAATTCGGCGCTCAGGCCGTGATCCACATGGGCAAACACGGCAATCTCGAATGGTTGCCAGGCAAGGCGCTGGCGCTGTCGGAGACCTGTTTTCCGGAGGCAGTGTTCGGCCCGCTTCCGCATCTCTATCCCTTCATCGTGAATGATCCCGGCGAGGGCACGCAGGCCAAGCGCCGCAGCTCCGCTGTCATCATCGACCACCTGACCCCGCCGCTGACGCGGGCTGAAAGCTATGGCCCGCTGAAGGACCTGGAGGCGCTGGTCGACGAATACTACGAGGCCTCGGGCGGGGATCCGCGCCGGCTGGTGCTCTTGAAAAAGCAGATCCTCGAGCTGATCGCCGATATCGGCCTCGATCAGGATGCCGGCATTGCCAAGGGCGAAGCCGAGGACCAGGCGCTGGAAAAGCTTGATGCCTATCTCTGTGACCTGAAGGAAATGCAGATCCGCGACGGCTTGCACATCTTCGGGCTCGCTCCGGAGGGACGGTTGTTGACCGATCTTGTCGTCGCGCTCGCGCGCGTGCCGCGCGGTCAGGGCGAGGGCGGTGATGCGAGTTTGCAGCGGGCGATTGCGGCCGACCTTCTCAAGACGGCAGGCTTCGATCCTCTCGACTGCGTCATGTCTGATCTGTGGACCGGTCCGAAGCCGGATCTCCTCGCCGACCTCACCGATGCCCCGTGGCGCACGGCGGGCGATACAGTCGAACGCATCGAGCTTCTTTCCGCCAAACTCGTCTCCGGCGATGTCGGCTGTGAAGACGGTTGGACCCGCACGCGCGCAGTCCTCGCTGAAATCGAGACGCGCCTCAAACCGGCCATCGTCTCCTCCGGTCCCGCCGAAATCCACGGTCTGCTGAAGGGTTTGGCCGGCGGTTTCGTGCCCCCGGGACCCTCCGGCGCCCCGACGCGCGGTCGACCGGACGTGCTGCCCACGGGCCGCAATTTCTACTCCATCGACAGCCGCGCCGTGCCAACACCGGCGGCTTACGAACTCGGCAAGAAATCCGCCGAGCTGCTGATCCAGCGGTATGTCCAGGACCACGGCGAATGGCCAACCTCCTTCGGCATCACAGCCTGGGGCACATCCAACATGCGCACCGGCGGCGATGATATCGCGCAAGGCCTGGCGCTTATCGGGGTCAAACCACTCTGGGACATGGCCTCCCGCCGTGTGACCGGCTTCGAAGTGGTTCCGATGGCGATCCTCGGACGCCCGCGTGTCGATGTGACACTGCGCATCTCAGGTTTCTTCCGCGATGCCTTTCCGGAACAGATCGCGCTCTTCGACAAGGCGGTGCGCGCCGTGGCAGGCCTCGACGAGGACGAGGGTGACAATCCGATCGCGGCGCGCGTGCAAGCCGAGATCGAGAAGCTGAAAGGCGAAGGGCTGGACGAGAAGCAGGCCGCACGGCGGGCCGGCTACCGTGTCTTCGGCTCAAAGCCGGGCGCCTATGGTGCCGGCCTCCAGGCCTTGATCGATGAGAAAGGCTGGCGCGACCGGGCGGATCTTGCCGAAGCCTATCTTGTCTGGGGCGGCTACGCCTATGGTGCCGGCGAGGAGGGCAAGGCGGAACGAGGCCTGTTCGAGGAGCGGTTGCGCTCGGTCCAGGCGGTGGTGCAAAATCAGGACAATCGCGAGCACGACCTGCTCGACAGCGACGACTACTACCAGTTCGAGGGCGGCATGACGGCGGCAATCGAGCACGTGGCGGGGGCTCGCCCGAAAGTCTACCACAACGACCATTCCCGGCCGGAAAAACCGGTCATCCGGAGCCTTGAGGAAGAGATCGGCCGCGTTGTGCGGGCCCGTGTCGTCAACCCGAAATGGATCGAAGGCATCATGCGCCATGGCTACAAGGGCGCTTTCGAGATCACGGCGACGGTTGACTACATGTTTGCCTTCGCCGCGACGACCGGGGCCGTGCGCGACCACCATTTCGAGGCCGTCTACCAGGCCTTCATCCTCGACGAGCGCGTGCGTGACTTCATGGCCGAGAAGAATGCACCAGCGCAAAAGGAGCTGGCGGACCGTTTGATCGAGGCAATCGACCGGGGCTTGTGGACGCCGAAGAGCAATTCGGCCAAGTTCACCCTCGTGGAGATGACGCAGGGAGAGCAGCATGCCTGACATTCAAACCGGAAAGTCGATGGCTCTGAGCGGCCATTGCCTGTGTGGCGGTGTTCGCTTCAGCACGCCAGGTCCTGTCCGCAGTTCCGGCCATTGCCATTGCGAAAGCTGCCGACGCGCGGCCTCTTCCCCTGTGACAACGTTTCTGACCGTTTCGCGCGACAGCGCCACGCTGGAAGGCGATAGCCTGCGCTTCTATGCCTCTTCGCCAGGTGTGCGACGCGGCTTCTGCGGCAATTGCGGATCACCCATGTCGTTTGAGACGGAGCGGCGGCCTCAAGACATCGATTTTTATGTCGCGAGCCTCGATGACGGGCTCTCCGTCCCCATTCGCGAGCACTGGCATTGGGACGAACGCGTGGACTGGTTGCGTGTCGCCGACGATTTGCCAAAAAGCGAGGGCGGCGTGTGACGAGCGGGATACGGATCGAGCTTGACGAGACCGAGGGAGAGGCCCTGACAGGGGCAGTCGACGCCATTCTGGACGAGGCGGCGGTCGCGATGGGTCATGCCTTCGAAAAGCGGAAGGTGCATCTGCGCGCCGTTGATGGCGAAGGAAACATCATTGGCGGCCTGGTCGGCGCGCATCTCCAGGGCTGGTTTTACGTCAAGCTGCTGGCGGTAGCGCCCGAGGCACGAGGCAGCGGTATCGGAGCGCGGCTTCTCGCCCGCGCGGAAGTGATTGCGCGCGATGAAGGCTCGGCCGGCATCTATCTCGATACGTTCGAGTTTCAGGCGCCAAGGTTTTACAAGCGCGAGGGCTACCGCGAAATCGGCCGCTTGCCGAAGATTGGCGCCGCGCCACAGCGGATCTGGTTTGCAAAAGAATTCAACGACACCGGGAGTATGACATGACCGAGGAAACCACTGCCACCGGCGAGGCAGATCTCGCCCGCCACGCGGAGAAGATGGCCAAGAAGAAGGCTGCCCGCGACAAGATCATGGCCACCAAGACCGGTGAAAAGGGTTTGATCATCGTCCATACCGGCAAGGGCAAGGGCAAGTCCTCGGCCGCCTTCGGGATGATCTTCCGCCACATCGCCCATGGCAAGAAGTGCGCCGTTGTGCAGTTCATCAAAGGCGCCATGTCGACGGGCGAGCGGGATATGATCCTCAAGCATTTCTCCGACTTGTGCGAATTCCATACCATGGGCGAGGGCTTTACCTGGGAAACGCAGGACAAGGCGCGCGACATCGCCATGGCAAAAGCCGCCTGGGAAAAGGCGAAGGAACTGATCCGGGATCCGGCAAATTCCATGGTGCTGCTCGACGAGGTGAACATCGCCATACGCTACGACTACATCGATCTCGCTGAGGTGCTCGAATTCCTGGCCACCGAAAAGCCTGACATGACCCATGTCGTCTTGACCGGCCGAAACGCCAAGGACGAGCTGATCGAGCTCGCCGATCTGGTGACCGAGATGGAGCTGGTGAAGCATCCCTTCCGCTCTGGCATCAAGGCGCAGATCGGGGTGGAATACTGAGAGCATCGCGTTATTGGCACGATCACGGACGTGGTTCTTCAGCGTGACGCTTTCATTGCCATCAGGCATTTGAGGCGTTCTGCCGTTGGGGGATCAGCCGGGAAGAAGGATTCGATCGCCAGTTCCGACAGGGTGATATCAACCGGCGATCCGAACACGGTTGTGGTCGACAAAAACGAAAGAACACCGACTTTCGTCCTCAACTGCAGAGGGACGGCGAAGTCGGCTTTATCGCCGATGGGCGAGCTGCCTCCAGCGACTTGTGCCTCGGGATGCGGCAGGTCCTGCAATTCATGCCGCAGCGCTCTCAGCACCGGATCTCCGCTGGCTGCAATCTGCTGTTGAAGGCGATCAAGCAGGTGGTGCCGCCATTGCCCGAAATTGACGATGTCAGGCGCCAGGCCAGACGGATGCAGGCTGAGACGCAGGACGTTGACGGGCGGCTTCAGCAATTCGGGGTCTCGAACGGCGGTCAGCAAGAGCTCCACCGCGCCATTCGCTGCGACAAGCGTCCAGTGTCGATCGACGGCCAATGCCGGGTGTGGTTCATGACCTTTCAGGATCAAGTCCACCGTCTGTCGCGCAACGGCCAGTGCCGGTTCATCCAGAGATCGCTGCAAGTAGATCGGGGCGAAGCCGGCGGCCACGAGTATGGGATTGCGCTCACGCAGCGGAACGGCAAGCCTCTCGGTCAGTCGCAGCAGCATATCCCTGCTGGGCGAGGCCCTGCCGCTTTCGATGAAACTCAGGTGCCGCTGGGAGATATCTGCATCAAGCGCCAGGTCCAACTGGCTCAAGTGGCGGCGTTGCCGCCACTCTCGCAAGAAGTCACCCAGACTCTGGCTTGCCCCGATCATGCCGTTGCCGGTACCCGATCAAGAAAGCCGTCGACGCTGCGCAGACGCCCGTCTTCGACCACCGCGAAATCGGTGCCCTTGATCATGTCGTCGTTGTCGGCAGGCCCGAGCTTCCACGAAAATCGCAATCGGCTGCCATATCCATCTGGCTTGCCTACCAACGCGAAGCGAAAGCCAGGGAACCTCTGATGGACTGCGCCGACCAGCGCATGAAGTTCGCTTGGCCCGTCGGCGGCCATCAAAGGGTCGATATAGGTTGTGTCATCGGTGAAGGTTTCGGCAATGAGCTTGGATCGTTCGTCGGCGTCAGTCTCGTTCCAGACGGCGATGTAGTGCTCTGCGATCCTCTGTGCATTGTCCATTGTCATACTCCTTTGATCGTGTGCCGTGAACAGGCAACGCGATCATCGCGGGCTGGCATCAGACTATCAATTACGCCGGAGGTAATCAAAACGTGGCGGGAGCCTAAAACCCTAGCCACATCCGGATCGGATTGGTGGGGTCGGCGAGCAGCTTGATGGCGAGCGCCACACAGGTGACGACCAGCAAGGGCTTGATGATCCTGGCTCCCTGGCGCATGGCAAAACGCGAGCCGGTCTGGGCGCCGAGGAACTGACCGACGCCCATCAAAAGGCCGACCTTCCACAAGACCACACCGCTTGCAACGAAGACGAGGAAGGCGCCGAGATTTGAGCCGAGGTTCAAAAGCTTGGTATGCGCGGTCGCCTTCAGCATGCCGAAACCGGCGAGCGAGACGAAGGCCAGCATGAAGAAGGAGCCGGTGCCGGGGCCAAAGACGCCATCATAGAGGCCGATCAGCGGCACAAGCGTGACGCCGAAGACGAAGGGCGTCATGCGTTGATGGCGGTCTTCGTCGGAAATATTCGGCTTCAGGGCGAAGTAGAGCGCAATGGCAACGAGCAGGAAAGGCATCAGCACCCGCAGAATGTCCCCGGGAACGACGGTCGCGATCAGGGCACCGACAGCACCGCCGAGAACGGCCATGGCTGCCATTGGCAACTGCTTCTTCAGGTCGACATGGCCCTTGCGCGCATAGGCGAGGGTCGCAGAACCCGCGCCGAACATTGACTGCAGCTTGTTCGTGCCCAGGGTTTCGAGCGGTGGGATACCGGCGATGAGCATGGCCGGAATGGTGATCAGCCCGCCGCCGCCGGCAATCGAATCGATGAAACCGGCAATGAAGGCAGCGACGAACAAAAGCAGCAGGGCTTGGAAGGCGAGATCGACCACGGGGAGACTCGTGAGGAGGGGGTGAAATGTGCCGCCCTTGTGGACCAATCATGGCGGCTCCGCAACTGGCCAGGACCGTCGCGCGTGTCGCGGGCGGGACATTCTGTGAACTGCCGCATCCGTCATACAAAGCGCCGCAATCCGGTTTGACCGCTGGGTGAGGCTTCGATAAAGCTCACAGTAATGTGCGACGGCGCCTGTTCGACAGGCTGGAAATAGTCCGGTGCGGCCAACCCAATCAGGGGGCCAATTCCGGAGCTGTCCCAAAGGCCATGGACCACGCCAGAAATGGCAGAAGGTTCGGCGCTTCGTACAGAAAAAGAAGCGAAGCAGGGAGGCCTTTGTCTATGGCGGAAAAACTCGGAATCATGGTTTGCGGACACGGCAGCCGCAATCAGAATGCGGCCAAGGAATTCGCCGTGATCGCGGAAGCGCTGCGCGCCCGCAACCCGGACCTGCCCGTTGAATACGGCTATCTCGAATTCTGCAATCCGGTGATTTCTGCCGGTCTCGACAGCCTGCGCGAGCAGGGTGTGACCCGGGTGCTGGCCGTTCCCGGCATGCTCTTTGCGGCAGGACATGCCAAGAACGACATTCCCTCTGTGCTCAACACCTACCAGGCACAGAATCCGGGCATGGTCATCAATTACGGTCGCGAACTCGGCATCGACCTGAAGATGATCCGAGCTGCCGGCGACCGGATCCAGGCAGCTGTCGACGAAGCCAATGACACGCTCGGGTTCATCGAAAAGCACGAGACGCTGCTGATGGTGGTCGGCCGAGGCTCGTCCGACCCGGACGCCAATTCCAACGCCACCAAGGTCATGCGCATGCTCTGGGAAGGCATGGGCTTCGGTTGGGGCGAAACCTGCTATTCGGGCGTGACCTTCCCGCTGGTCGAGCCGGGGCTGACCCATGCCGCCAAGCTCGGCTACAAGCGCATCATCGTCTTCCCGTATTTCCTGTTCACCGGCGTGCTGGTGAAGCGCATCTACAGCTATACCGACGAAGTGGCGGCGCGGTTCCCGGAGATCCAGTTCGTCAAGGCGAGCTATCTCAACGATCACCCGCTGGTGCTCGATGCCTTCCAGGATCGCGTCAAGGAGATCCTTGAGGGGGCAGCCGTGATGAACTGCCAGATGTGCAAGTATCGCGAACAGGTCCTGGGCTTCGAGGCCGATGTCGGCCAGCCGCAGGAAAGCCATCACCATCACGTCGAGGGCATTGGCGGGGGACTGGAAGACTGTCCCTGCAAGGGCGACTGCGATGCATCCTGCCGCGATCCGGATTACTGTCGTGAGCACGGTCTTCCCTGGACGCCTGTGCACAGCCACGCCGAACCGGCACCGCTGCAGGCCGTCGCGCTCGAGCCCGCATTCGATTATGCGGCGTCCTTCACGCTCGGCGGCAAATATGCTGCCTTGAAGGACAAGACGCCGGACGCCGACTTGCAAGCCGTGATGGATGCGCCGTCCTCGGGCAAGTCCGCGCAGCACGAGCATGGACCGGACTGCGGCTGCGGTCATCATGATCACCACGACCACGACCACGATCATCACCATGGTCACACCCACGGGCATGATCATGGCCACAGCCACGATCATGGTCACGATCACCACCACGCGCCCTATCCCCATGCCGATCATCCGCTGGGGCCGAAGTCGATGCAGAAGAAAAACTGATGCCGCTCTTCGATCGCATCCTGATCGTCGACTGGTCCGGTGCCGGGCAACCGGTGACGGGCAAGAACTCGCTCTGGGCCTGCCTCGCCCGGCGCGAGGGCGATCGGCCCGTGATCGACTGGATCGAGAACTTTCCGACCCGGCATGCCTTCATGTCGCGCCTCGACGCAGAGGTGGGGTCTGCCTTGGCCGCCGGTGAACGTCTCCTCTGCGGCTTCGATTTCGCCTTCGGTTATCCCGCAGGCACAGCCGTGCGTCTGACGGGCCGGCCAGACTGGCGCTCGCTCTGGCGCCTGATCGCATCCGAAATCGAAGATGGCGATGACAACCGGAACAACCGCTTTGACCTTGCTTCGCTTTGGAACGCGGCACATTTTCCAGGCGAGCCCCGCTTCTGGGGGCGGCCACATCAGCACACCTATCCCGACCTCTCCGACAAGAAGCCTGCAGCGCCACAATCGGCGCCCTTTGCCTTCCGTCATTCGGAACAGTTTGCCAAGGGGGCGAAATCTGTCTGGCAGCTCACCTACAATGGCTCGGTCGGCAGCCAGACCCTCCTCGGCATCGCGCGCTTGTCGCGCTTTCTCGACGAAAGCGGTCACCGCGAAAAGGTTGCCGTTTGGCCCTTCGAGACTGGTTTTGCCAGCGCTTTCGAAAAGCCGGTCATCTTTGCCGAAATCTACCCCTCGCTCTTCACTGTGGCCGCTGGTGACGACGTGAAGGATCAGGCGCAGGTCCGCACCGTCGCCGAAGCCTTCGCCCGGTATGATGCCGAGGGCAGTCTGGCTCAACTGCTTGAACGTCCGCCGATGCTGGCTGAGGACAAGGTGGCAACGTCGATCACCGAGGAGGGCTGGGTGCTCGGCATCGGTCATCGCGATCTCACAAGTGCTGTATCGCCTGCTGCAAGTGCGTCTGCTGGCCAGATGGCACCCCTCGACTACATCCGCGACCCCGCTGAAATCTATCGCCAGTCCTTCGCCACCATTCGCGAGGAGGCGGCTCTCGACCGCTTCCCAACCGTCCTGCAGCCGCTGGTCATCCGCCTCATTCATGCCTGTGGCATGGTCGATCTCGCCGACGATATCCGCTGGTCGGACGGCGCTTTCGAGGCCGGGGCCGCGGCCCTTGAAAGAGGCGCATCCGTGCTTGTCGATGTCGAGATGGTGCGCCATGGCGTGATCCGCCGCCTGCTGCCGGCTGACAACGAGATCCTTTGCTTGTTGAACGACGATCGCGTGCGCCCGAAGGCGGCCGAGATCGGCAACACACGCTCGGCCGCCCAGGTCGACCTCTGGGACGAACATCTCGGCGGCGCGGTCGTCGCGATCGGCAATGCGCCGACAGCACTCTTCCGGCTGCTCGAGCGCATCGACGCAGGGGCACCGAAGCCCGCGATCATCCTGGGCTTCCCGGTCGGCTTCGTCGGTGCCGCCGAAAGCAAGGATGCCTTGATCGCTGATAGCCGCGGCATCCCCTACATTGCCGTCCGTGGCCGACGGGGTGGCTCCGCGATGGCCTCGGCCGCGGTGAATGCGCTTGCGGGAGGCCTCGGTACCAATGTCTGACCACGCGCATGGCCCCTGGCTGACCATCATCGGGATCGGAGACAATGGGCTCGAAAGCCTCACTCCCGAGGCTCAGGCTGTCGTCTGGCAGGCGGAGACGCTCGTCATTGGCGAGAGGTTGGATGCCGTGATCGACGGATCGAACCTGCCCGAGCTGAAGCGCATCCTCACCTGGGGTGCCGGGTTTCGCGAGACACTTGCCGAGATCCTGAAATTGCGCGGTACCCCCGTTACGATCCTGGCCACCGGCGACCCTATGCATTTCGGCATCGGGGCGACGCTGCGACGCTATGTGGCGGCGGAAGAAATGGACGTCCTGCCCAGCCCGTCCGCCTTTTCGCTCGCTGCCGCCCGGCTGGGATGGCCGCTGCAGTCGGTCACCCAGATCTCTCTGCATGGTCGTCCGCTCGCCTTCCTCAACCGCCATGTCCTGCCGCGCGCGCGCATCCTGGCGCTGACATCGGACGCCTCGACGGTGCAGGCCGCCTCTGTTCTGCTGGCCGAACGCGGCTTTGGCGCCTCCGTGCTGCATGTGCTGGAACACATGGGCGGGCAGCATGAGCGCATCCTGCGTTTGTCAGCGTTGGAAATGGCTGAAACCTGCCCCCCCATGTCGGACTTCAACACGCTGGCGATCGACTGCGCCTGGGACGGACCGATCCTGGCGCCGGTGCCCGGCCTGCCCGACGAGGCCTTCCGTCATGACGGCCAGTTGACCAAGCGCGAGATCCGCGCGGCAACGCTTGCCCAACTGGCACCCTTTCCGAATGCCCGTCTCTGGGATGTCGGTGCCGGCTGCGGCTCGATCGCCATTGAGTGGATGCGCGCAGGCATGGGGTCCAGGGCGATTGCGATCGAGGCGAAGCCCGAGCGGCTGGCAATGATCCGCGAGAATGCCGAGACCCTCGGCGTGCCCGATCTTGACATTGTCGCAGGCGAGGCGCCGGCGGTGCTCGCGGGCCTCAAGACGCCCGATGTCATCTTCATTGGCGGCGGCATCAGCGGCGAGGGGCTTTTCGACGCCTGCTGGGCCGCCCTTCCGCCCGGCGGAAGGCTGGTGGCCAATGCGGTGACCATAGAGGGCGAGGCCAGGCTCGTCGATCTGCGCGGTCGCCATGGTGGGGATCTGACCCGCATCCAGGTGGCACGCGCTGCCCCGGTCGGGCGCTATTGCGGCTGGAAGTCACTGATGCCGGTCACGATGTGGACCGTTGTGAAGGGAGAGGTCGAATGACCGGTACACTCTATGGTCTCGGCCTTGGTCCAGGCGATCCTGAGCTCTTGACGCTGAAGGCGCATCGCATTCTGACGCAATGCCCCGTCATTGCCTATCCGGCACCCGATACCGGTCCGAGCTTCGCCCGCCAGATCGCGGCCCCCTATCTGACCGCTGCCCAGCTGGAGGTCCCGATTGTCGTGCCGATGCGCGTCGAGCGCTTCCCAGCGCAGGACATCTACACGAAGGCGGCGGAGACGCTGTCGCATCATCTCGATGCCGGGTCCGATGTTGCCGTGCTCTGCGAGGGAGACCCCTTCTTTTACGGCTCGTTCATGTATCTCTTCGAGCGGCTTGCTGATCGATACCCGACGCAGGTCGTTCCGGGCGTTTCCTCAATGATGGCGGCCGCCGCCGGTCTCGGACGTCCGCTTGCTGCCCGCAATGACGTCCTGACCGTTTTGCCCGGTCCGCTGCCGGATGACCAGCTGAAGGCCCGCATCGACGCCTCCGGTGCTGTTGCCATCATCAAGCTCGGCCGGCATTTCGCCCGCATCCGCACGCTGATCGAAAGCCTGGGGCTGACGGCGCAAGCAGGTTATGCCGAGCGTGTCAGCCTTGCCGAAGAAAAGCTCACGCCGCTCTCCGAGGTCGCAGGCGACACAGCCCCCTATTTCTCGATGATCCTGATCTACAAGGGAGAGGAGCGCTGGCATCCGGCGCTCGCCAAGACCCTTGGAAGTGGGGCCTGATGGGTATCGAGGCCTCTCCCGGAATTCCGGTCGTTGTCGTTCTGACCGAGACCGCCGCACGGATCGGTCGTCGTGTCGCCTCGGAGATCTCAGGCGAACTGCATGGCGCAGCCTCGCGCGTCACGTCGGCCGATCTGCACTTCGGCTCCGCGAAGGAGCATGTGCAAGCACTGTTCTCGGCCGGCCGGCCGATCGTTGCCGTCATGGCTTCGGGCGCTCTCATCCGACTTCTCGCACCGCTCCTCTCCGACAAGCAGACAGAACCGCCGGTGCTGGCCGTTGCGGAAGACGGTTCCTGCGTTGTGCCCTTGCTTGGCGGCCACCACGGCGCCAATGATCTCGCGCGCAGCATCGCTGCAGCATTCGGCGCGCATGCTGCGATCACCACAGCGGGCGACCTCAAATTCGGCGTAGCGCTCGATCAGCCGCCGGAGGGTTACGTGCTCGCCAATCCAGATGCCGCAAAGGCGGTGATGGCAGAGCTCGTGGCAGGCACCGGCGTCAGACTCGACGCATCATCCGCCACTTGGCTCACCCAATCCAGACTTTCATTTGAACAAGAGGCCCGCGTGACGCTCACCGTGACCGACCAACAGAAGACCGCCGGCGAGCTGGAGCTCGTCTATCATCCCAAGACGCTCGTGCTCGGTATGGGCTGCGAACGGCATGCCAAGCCCGAGGAAGCGATTGCGCTTGCCGAGGAAGCGCTGGCGAAGGGTGGCTTTGCGCGGGAAAGCCTAGCCGCAATCTGCTCGATCGACCTGAAGGCGGACGAAACGGCGCTTCATGCCGTCGCCGCCCATTTCGGCGTGCCGGCGCGGTTTTTCACGGCCGCCACACTCGAAGCTGAGGCGCCCCGTCTCGCGAACCCTTCCGAGGTGGTCTTCGCCGAAGTCGGTTGCCATGGCGTTGCTGAAGGCGCGGCTTTGGCTGCCGTCGGACAGGCCGGGGCACTGGCGGTCGAAAAGATCAAGTCGAGGGGTGCCACAGCTGCGATCGCCCAGGCGCCTGATGTCGTCGATCCCAGGACGCTAGGGCGCGCACGTGGCACGCTCTTCGTGGTCGGGATCGGTCCCGGTTCGGATGACTGGCGGTCGCCGGAAGTGTCGCGCATGGTGTCATCCTCCACGGATCTCGTTGGCTATTCGCTGTATCTCGATCTGCTCGGGCCCTTGGGCGACGGCAAGGTCCGCCACGATTTCGACCTGGGCAAGGAAGAGGCGCGCGTCGTCCATGCGATGGAACTGGCGGGGCAGGGCAGGACGGTGGCACTCGTCTGCTCTGGCGACGCCGGCATCTATGCGATGGCGACGCTCGTTTTCGAACTCTTCGACAAGGGCGGCATCACGGATGGCGCGAACCGCATCGAAGTGCAGGTTTCGCCGGGAATCTCCGCACTTCAGGCCGCGGCCGCCCGCATCGGCGCGCCTCTTGGCCACGACTTCTGCACAATCTCGCTCTCGGACCTGCTGACCCCTTGGGAGCATATCCAGCGTCGGGTGAAGGCCGCAGGCGAGGGCGATTTCGTCATTGCCTTCTACAATCCCGTTTCGATGAAGCGCCGCACCCAGCTGGCCTATGCCCGCGACGAACTGTTGAAGTACCGCCCGGCCACGACGCCAGTCATCCTGGCCACCAATCTCGGCCGCGAGGGCGAACATGTGCGCACCGTCCCGCTTGGTGAATTGAATGTCGACGATGTCGACATGCTGACGGTCGTGGTCGTCGGATCCTCGGAAAGCCGGACGGTGACGACCGGTGACGGAAAGACCTGGGTCTACACACCGCGCGGCTATTCGGGCAAGGCAGACACTGGCATGAAGGGAAGTGAAGCATGACCGTCTATTTCATCGGTGCCGGGCCGGGTGCCCCCGATCTCATCACTGTGCGCGGCCTTCGCCTCATCGAGCGCTGCCCGGTCTGCCTCTATGCCGGTTCGCTGGTGCCGGAAGAGATCGTTGAGGCAGCACCGGAAGGCGCCATCGTCAAGGATACGGCCCCCATGCATCTCGACGAGATCGTCGCGGAAATGGTGGCCGCCCATGCGCGGGGCGAGGATGTGGCGCGCGTGCATTCCGGCGACCCGTCGATCTACGGCGCAATCGCCGAACAGATGCGCCGCCTTGATGCGGCAGGCATTCCCTATGACGTCGTACCCGGAGTACCGGCCTTTGCCGCGACAGCCGCGCGTCTCAAGACCGAGCTCACCCTGCCGGAGATCGCCCAGACCGTCATCGTCACGCGCACCGAAATGAAGGCATCCTCCATGCCGGAATTCGAGACGCTGGAGATTCTCGGAAAATCGCGGGCGACGCTGGCCATCCACCTGTCGATACGCAATCTCGGTCACATCCGCGACACGCTGACGCCCTACTACGGCGAGGACTGCCCCGTGGTGATCGCCTATCGCTCGACCTGGCCGGATGAGCTCTTCATTCGCACGACGCTGAAGGACATGGCCGAGGAGGTGCGCAAGGCCAAGATCACCCGGACAGCCCTGATCATGGTTGGCAAGGTCTTTGGTCATGTGGAGTTCCGCGACAGCGATCTCTACAACTCCGACTTCAGCCACGTGCTTCGCAATGTCGGGAAAAAGAAGAAGGTCGCCAAGGCAGGTTGAGCGGAAGATCGCCTGACAACGAGAGGAAACGGTCGTGGAAAGTGGAGACGAGGATCACGGCAGCTGCCGTTGCGGGCAGGTGTCGCTGAAGGTGAAGGGCCGCCCGCTGATGACCATGGCGTGCCACTGCAAGGGATGCCAGCGGATGACGGCAAGCGCCTTTTCGCTCAGCGCTCTCTTTCCGCAGGACTGCGTCGAGATCAGTGGCCTTGAGCCGGTCATCGGCGGCATGCATGGCGAGCTGCACCATTACTTTTGCCCCCACTGCCTGAGCTGGATCTTCACCCGCGCGGAGATGCTCGGCCCGCTCGTCAATGTAAGGGCGACCATGCTCGACAGCACGGCCAATCTGCCGCCCTTTATCGAGACCTGCGTCTCGGAGAAACTTGCCTGGGCCTCGGTCCCGGCGAGGCACAGCTACGAGACGTTTCCGGCGATGGACGACTTCCCGAAGCTTCTCGGCGAGTTCGCCGAAGTCGCGCCCTGAATGCTTCCTTGTTCCATAGGTTTGCGATATGGAACCCGCTTCCTCAGACAGGACGACCAAGTTCATGCATAAAGTCATTTTCGATACGGATCCCGGCGTCGACGACGCCATGGCGCTGCTCTTCCTGCACCACCATCCCGAGATCGACCTCCTCGGCATCACAACCGTCTTCGGCAATGCGGAGATCGACATCACGACTCGCAATGCGCTGTACCTCAAGCGCGAGTGGAAGATCGATTCGCCAGTGGCCCGTGGTGCCGGCGAAACCTTCATCCCGCATCGTGTGAGCCACGAGCCGCCAAAATTCATCCATGGCGATGACGGTCTTGGCAATATCGGCGTGCCCGAAGTGACGGACGTCCATCCCGATCCGCGTCCGGCTCATCGCTTCATCGTCGATACGGTCCGCGCCAATCCGGGCGAAGTCACCATTGTCGCCGTCGGCCGCATGACCAATCTGGCCAATGCGCTGAAGGAAGATCCCGCGATTGTCGACCTCGTCAAGGAGATCGTCATCATGGGCGGCGCCTTCGACGTGAACGGCAATGTCACGCCGGCGGCAGAAGCCAATATCCACGGGGATCCGGAAGCGGCCGACGTGGTGATGACGGCAAGGTGGCCGGTTGTCGTCGTCGGTCTCGACGTGACGATGCAGACGGTGATGACGCGTTCGCAGCTCGCCGATATCAGGGACGCTGCCGGCACCAGCCGGGCCCGTCTGCTCTTTGATCTCTCACAGTTCTATATCGATTTCTATGAGGGCCTGGTCGACGACGGCATGGTCGTGCACGACAGCTGCGCCTGCGTCTATGTCGTGGCGCCGGAGCTATTCAAGACCCGCAGCGGCGTCATTCGCGTTGTCTGCGGTGGCATCGCCGATGGCCAGACCATCCAGAAGCCTGACGGTCGTGGTTTTGGCCCTTCCGACTGGGATGGCGAGCTGCCAAGCCAGAAGATCTGCACCGAGATCGACGCGCCTGCCGTGCTCAAACTGATCCATGACGTGATCATAGCAGTCCGCGAAGACTGATCAGCGCCTTTCGGCGAACAAAGAAAAACCCCGGATCTGGGAGGAGATCCGGGGTTTTTCTGTTTGATCCGACCGTGGTCGGGACCGATCAGCCGTTGACGGCGTGACGGGCAACGCGACGGATGTCTTCGCGGCCGATGCCGAGGTCATGCAGTTCGCGGTCCGACATGCGGCCGAGTTCCGTGATGGTCTGACGGTACTTGCGCCAGTTGGTGAGCGAGCGAGCAATGTTCATTGGGTCTACCTCTTTGGTGGTTTGGACCCATCCGTGGGCCCCTTCGAATTTCTTGAGGTGAATATATGCTGCGTTGCGAAATGTTTGAAGACATAATGCGGCAGATCACCTATGCGCCGCGCGCATAACGCTCGATTTAACCCGTTGTTAACTGGCGATTTTTTGTGCGTTTGCCTCAGGCTGCGTCGTGCACTGCATTTGGGCAGCTCAAGGCGCCTGGGTGCGGGATCTATTCGGCGGGGAGGATCAGGTCAAAAAAATAACGCTCACCGGGGGAGGAGGTCCGGTGAGCGTCATTTGTGCAGACCAACGACTGGGAGGAGGAGTGTCGTTGGTCAATCGAGCCCGCATTGGGAGGAGGTAACGCGGGTCGAAGAAGAAGCGCCAGAAGTTCTGTCGCTCTGTTGAGAATGAATATAGGCGAGACCTGTCGGTTTGTGCAGTGCAATATTGACATGGAAGGCATGCGTTTCTGCATGGGCGCAGAAGCCATCGGTCCGGGTGATTTCCACCGCTTGTCTTTCCGTGGTGCTCGTTCCAGATTGCAGGCGGGATCAAAGGGGAGCAGCCCATGTACAGAGGCAGGTTGAAACGCGATTTGGACGACTGGGTCGCGCGCGGACTGATCGATAAAGCGACGGCAGCAAGGCTGCTGGCAGATGTCGATCGCCGCCGCGCTGGCTTCAGCATAGGCGGCATCCTGTCGATGTTTGCGGCTGTCCTGATCGCCGCATCGCTCCTCATGCTGATAGCCGCCAACTGGGAGGCGATACCGAGAATAACCAAGGTTGTCGGGATCATCGCCCTGATCTGGATTTTTCATGGGGCGGCGCTGCTTGCACGATCCAGGGGCGCAGATCGGTTGGCTGCCGCAGCGCTCGTTCTCGGCTCCGCAGCCTTCGGCGGCGCGATTGCGCTCATCGGACAACTCTATCATCTCTCGGGCGACACCTTCTCGGCGATGCTGCTCTGGTTCACGGTAACGGTCGGCTCCGCGCTGGTCTTTCGCTCCGGCGCACTGACTGTCGTTTCCGGCGCCCTTTTACTGGTTGCCTTCGGGAGCGGCTTTGAAAATTTGGGCTGGGAGGCCGATGGCCATGGCCTATGGGCCTATTGGCCACCTTTCGGCGCAGCAGCCGTCCTTGCCCTGTCCCGCTTGAACGGCACCGATCGGGCAAAGCATTTTGCCTATATCCTGCTCGTCGGCTGGATCTGGTGGATCCTCATTCTCGACCGGGACGAAGCCTATGCCTTCACTGTGGCAGTCGTCGCAACGATCTTGTTTCTCGCGCTTGTCGCGCCGCGCTCGCCGCTCGAGGCGATCCATCGGAAGCTGGGCACCTCCGCCAGCTTCTATAGTCTGGTGATGGCGCTCACGGGTTTCGCCTATGTGCAAGGCAATGCGCTCGACGTCCTGTCGACGGCGGCTCTCGGGATCGCGATCCTCGCCTTGTCGATTGCTGCGATCGCGCTTGAAGGTCGCGACAATGGGGCTGTGCGTTATCTCGCCTATGGGGCCTTCGCTGCGGAGGTCCTCTACCTGTCCTATGAGACGATTGACAGCATTCTCGGAACCTCGGCCTTCTTCCTGCTCTCGGGCCTGGTTGTTGCCGTGCTGGCCTTCATCGTGGTCCGTCTTGAAAAACGCTTCTCCCGCTCGACCGTGGAGGTGATGTCATGATCGGCACCAAAGCATTTGCCGCAGCAGCCCTGCTGGTGTCGCTCGGCCAGACGGCAATCCTCGGCTACATGATCGAGGGGCGCGCTTCCATTTTGAGGTCGGGAACCGAAGTGCTCCTGAAGACGGCGCCTGTCGATCCGCGCGACCTATTGCGCGGTGATTACGTCATTCTCACCTACGATATCTCAACGATCCCGACGACGTCTATTGCCGGCGCACGGCCGGAAGCCGGTTCGCCGGCGCAAATCAATGTGCGCCTGAAACCGGGTCCGGATGGCTATTGGATCGTATCGGAAGCCTCGTTCGATCGCCTGTCTGTGGAAGCCGGCAGCGTCGTGCTGGTCTCCCAGCCCATGGCGATCAACGACTGGGAGTGGTCGAACGCCGGAAATCTCACGGTCGCCTACGGTATCGAAAACTTCTACGTGCCAGAAGGCGAGGGCAAGCCAATCGAAGACGGGCGCAACCAGGGTCGGGTGTCGGTGGCAGCACGGGTATCCGATGACGGCCAGGCGCAGATTCGCGCCCTGATGCTGGATGGCGAAGCGCTCTATGAAGAACCGCTGTACTGAGCGGCGTCTGTTGCCCGCTGCAAAGCCTGTGCGGTGGGCTGCGGGTGCCCTGCAATGGTGTCATTTTTCCTTTGCGTGGGGGAAAACGGGTGTTATAGAGACGCGCGCTCCGGAGGGGCCATGCGCGAGCAGCATGCGCTTTTGGACGCGGGTATGGTGAAATTGGTAGACACGCCAGATTTAGGTTCTGGTGCCGCAAGGCGTGGGAGTTCAAGTCTCTCTACCCGCACCAGCTGAGCCGCGCGGGATCGATGAGAGAACACCGAGGTGTGGCTCCCGTCAGTCCGGCGCCGTTTTGCTTGGCAGATTGTTGACGAATTGCGACGCAGCCACGTCCGGGAAAATCAATTCCGGCGTCGTGCTCAGGGAAAACACCGGCTGTCCGAGCACGGCCGCCACGACATGAAGGTAAGAACATGCAGGTTATCGAAACGCTCGCTGAAGGGCTGAAGCGCGAAATCAAGGTCGTCATTCCGGCCAAGGACATGGAACAGCGCATGAACGAGCGTCTGGCCGATGTGAAGGACAAGGTCCGCATCAACGGCTTCCGCCCGGGCAAGGTGCCGGTCTCTCATGTCAAGAAGATGTACGGCAAGTCGATCATGGCTGAACTCGTCAACGAGATCATCCGCGACCAGCCCACGGCCATCCTGTCCGAGCGCGGCGAAAAGTCGGCGACCCAGCCGGAAATCGTGATGACCGAAGACGAGAAGGAAGCGGAAAAGATCCTGTCGGCTCAGGCCGATCTTGAGTTCACGCTCTCCTACGAAATCATCCCGGCGATCGAACTGAAGTCGGTTGATGGCATCAAGGTCACCCGCGAAGTTGTCGACGTCTCGGAAGAAGAAATCACCGAGCAGATCGAAAAGATCGCTGAAAGCGCCCGCACTTTCGAAGCCAAGAAGGGCAAGGCCGCTGACGGCGACCGCGTCACCATGGATTATCTCGGCAAGGTCGATGGCGAAGCCTTTGACGGCGGCAAGGACGAAGACGCAGAACTGGTCATCGGTTCGAACCGCTTCATCCCGGGCTTTGAAGAGCAGCTCGTCGGCCTCAAGGCCGGTGACGAAAAGGTCATCACCGTGAACTTCCCGGCCGACTATCCGGCCGCCAACCTCGCCGGCAAGGAAGCCACCTTCGACATCACCGTCAAGGAAGTGGCAGCACCTGCAGCAACCGAAATCAACGACGAACTGGCCACCAAGCTTGGCGTCGAATCGGTCGAGAAGCTGAAGGAAATCGTCCGCGGCCAGATCGAGAGCCAGTACGGCAACGTGACCCGCCAGAAGGTCAAGCGTCAGATCCTCGACCAGCTGGACGCTCTCTACAAGTTTGAGTCGCCTTCCAAGCTCGTCGATGCCGAGTTCGAAAACATCTGGCGCCAGATCAACACTGATCTTGCACAGTCGGGCAAGACCTTTGCTGACGAGGACACGACAGAAGAAGCAGCCCGCGAAGAATACCGCGCGCTTGCCGAGCGTCGCGTCCGCCTCGGCCTCGTTCTCTCCGAAATCGGCGAAAAGGCCGGCATCGAAGTGACCGAAGAAGAGATGCAGCGTTCGCTCTTCGCCCAGCTTCAGCAGTTCCCGGGCCAGGAAAAGCAGATCCTCGACTTCTTCCGCAACACGCCGGGTGCTGCCGCTTCGCTGCGCGCGCCGATCTTCGAAGAGAAGGTCATCGACAAGCTGCTGGCTGAAGTTGCCGTCACCGACAAGAAGGTGAGCAAGGAAGAACTTCTCGCCGACGACGCCGAAGACGGCGACAAGCCGGCCAAGAAGGCTGCTCCGAAGAAAAAGGCTGCTGCCAAGGCTGACGACGCTGCCGAAGGGGAAGAAGCCGCTCCGAAGAAGAAGGCAGCTCCGAAGAAGAAGGCCGCCGAAGGCGACGCCGAGTAAGCTTCGTGCCTGATTGAACCTTAGAGAAAGCCGTCCCTCGGGGCGGCTTTTTCATGTTCGGGGAAAGGCCATGCTTGTCCCTGCACTCCGGCTTGCCGATCCGGACCGATGCGTCCTGACCGCCTCTCGATGCGGTTGACCACGCGGCAGTCTTGCGCCGATTTCCGTTCCGCCGCGTGAGAATGATTGTGAGGCGATCGTCTGTCGCCCCTTCCGTCCCGTCAGGCGCGCTTCTGATGAGTGGCGCCTTCGACCAAGAGAAGTCCGGCCACGCCGCTGAGAGCCAGCGCCAGACCCAGCCAGGCGGTTCCGGAATATCCGAAATAATGTGAACCGATCGCGAATGTACCGGCACTGACAGCATTGCCGAGGAATGAATTGATCGGCATGAAGGCTGTTCCGAGACCTGGTCGGCTCGGAAAGAGATCCTGGAAATAGGTGATTGGTAGTGAAAGCAGACCCGCCGCGGTCGCAGCGCCCGGGACTGCCAGCGCATAGAAGTGCCATGGCGCCGTCGCGAAGGCGAAGCCCACCATATGCAGGCCATAGAGAAGCGCAGAGACGATGATGAGCGCAACCAGGCTGAAGCGCTTCAACAGCGTTGCCGCGAGCAGCATGAAGGGGATCTCGATGAGGGCAATGAGGGCCGCGATGAAGCCGACATTCCGTGTTGAACCGCCGAGCTCCAGCGTGAGGATCAGCGGCCAGATCATCATGGCAAGCCGCGTCGTGCCCGTCACGGCAGCCATCGCGACCATTCGCACGAGCATCTCGGCACGTACGAGCTCGCGCAGCGCCTCGAGGAAGGCGGTTCCACTGGTGCCGGCCGATAGCCCCTTTTGCTTCGCAGGTGCCAGCAGAAGCAGAGAGGCGATTGCAACGAGTAGCGTGCAGCCTGCCGCAGCACCCCATGCCCCGATCATGTTTGCGGACTGCGCAAGAAGCAGCCCGAGGACCGCCGGCATCACCACCCAGGACGCCGACATGAAGGAGCGCACGATCGTGTTTACGGCGGCCGCATCCCGCGGGGACAGGGCGCTGGTCTCGATCCGCGCCGATGCGAAGAGCAGCGAATGCACTGCCTGGCCAAACGGTATGATCAGTGCCGTGGCAAGGATGAAGACGGGGATGCTGGGCAAGAGAAAGATCGCGCCGTAGCCGATTGTGCCGGCGAGCGCCAGCAGCGCGATCATCCGACGCCGGTCACCCATGCCGTCGGAGAGAATGCCGAGTGAAACGCTGATCGCCACCGTCATGACCGAGGCGACGACCGTCAGTGCCGAATAGGCCTCGTCGCTCATCCCCAGCGCGCCGATGGCCGTGACGCCGAGATAGGGCAGGGTAGCACCATAGGCGCAGCCCTGCACGAAGATCATCATGGAGAGGATGACCAGTTGCGGACGCGCCGCGATCTGGCTGAAGGACGACGACATGGGCGACTCGGGAAGCGGCGGGGACAGAACCTGCTTAACAGGTGATCTGCACCCCGTCTCCAGTGTGAATCGGCAGGTCTCTTTTAAAGCCCAATCATTCGGCTGCCCGACGCTCGACCTTTTCGACCTTCAGCTCACCCATCCGGTTCCACGCATCGAGACCGGCAATCTTGTAGGCCTCGGCAAGCGTCGGATAGTTGAAGGTGTTCTCGACGAAGTATTCGACCGTACCTTTGAGATTGAGAACCGCCTGGCCGATATGCACGAGTTCGGTGGCACCTTCGCCGACGATATGCACGCCGAGAAGGCGGCGGGTCTTGAGCGAGAAGATCATCTTGAGCATGCCGCTGTCGAGGCCCATGATATGGCCGCGCGAGGTCTCGCGGAAATGCGCGATCCCGGTCTCGTAGGGTATGGCCCGTTGAATGACCTCTTCCTCGGTAAGCCCGCAGGTCGAGATCTCGGGCACGGCATAAATGCCATAGGGGAAGAATTGCGGCGGCTCGTGCGCCGGCGCCCCGACGGCATGGCGAGCAGCGATTCGCCCCTGTTCCATCGAGGTTGAGGCGAGGGAAGGAAAACCGACGACGTCGCCGGCGGCGTAGATATTCGGCACGGAGGTCTGGAACGTGTCGGGGTTTACCTTCAGGCGACCGCGATTGTCCGCCTCAAGACCTGCGGCTTCCAGGTTGAGCGTGTCGGTCGCACCGACGCGGCCGGCGGCAAAGAGCACCATTTCGGCCGTCAGCACCCGTCCGTTCTTCAGCGTCACACGGCACTTGCCGTCGACCTTCTCAACGCCCTCGACCGTCTGGCCGAAGATGAGTTTCATGTTGCGGTCGCGCAACTGGTAGGTGAAGTCCTCGACGATTTCCTTGTCGATGAAGTCGAGCATCGTGTCACGCGGTTCGACCACGGTGACGACGGTATCGAGCGCCGAGAAGATCGTCGCATATTCGATACCGATGACGCCGGCGCCGATGACGATCATCGAGCGCGGCAGTTCCTTGATCTCAAGGATTTCGTCGCTGTCGATGATGCTCGAACCGTCGAAGGGAATATGCGAGGGCTTGAAGGGGCGCGTACCAACGGCGAGAAGAACAGACTTGGCCTGCACCTGCAGCACCTCGCCATCCTCCTTCGAGACTTCGATCGTATGCGCATCGAGGAAACGCGCGGTGCCACGCATCTGCTGCACGCGGTTGCGGGAGAACTGGTGTTCGAGCACTTCGACCTCGTGGTCGAGTGTGATGAGCAAGCGGCGACGCAGGTCGTCGGCGTTGATTTCCTGCTTCACGCGATAGCTGCGACCGTAGAATCCGCGCTCGCGCCAGCCGGTCAGGTTTAGCGCCGTCTCGCGCAACGTCTTCGATGGGATCGTCCCTGTGTGAACCGAGACGCCGCCGACGCGGGTGCCCTTCTCGATGACGAGAACCTTCTTTTCCAGCTTGGCAGCCTGGATCGCCGCACGGCGTCCTGCCGGCCCGCTGCCAACCACGACGAAGTCATACTGGTTCATGAGGTGCCTCTGTTTTGCCTGCCGCCATGCTGCAGTGCACATTTATTCACATGCAGTATGACAGTTCAACGTCACCGTTTCGTTATCACCGACGGTCAGGTGGGCGACTCTCGCCGCCCACAATGCCCCCGGCTGCCCTTGCGATCGCGCAGGTCGACAGCCGCCCCAGGCGGTGGTGGGTAGCCTTGAGCTGCTTTCTGGCGGAAATTGAATGGCTTACCTCAAATGAATGAAGTCGATGGGCCGGTTTGACTATTTTGGTTGGCATGCATTGCTTGGTAAACTTCGCTTTTGGTAGTGGAATTTGCTGTGCATGAAAACGTTAGAAATTCTGTCTCGGCTGGTGTGCGGAACTATCGTTCGGACATAGATGGTTTACGTGCGCTCGCCGTGGTTGCGGTCATCGTCTTTCATTATTTTCCTACCTGGTTACCGGGTGGTCTGGTGGGGGTCGACATCTTCTTTGTGATCTCCGGCTATCTGATCAGCGGCCATATCGTGCAGCAGATGCGGGCGGATCGATTTTCCCTTCTCGACTTCTATAGCCGCCGCGTACGCCGTATCTTCCCCGCGCTGATCGTTGTCCTCGTCGCCAGTCTTTGTTTTGGCTGGATGGTCATGTCCGTCGATGCCTTCGGCTTGCTCGGCAAACACGTAGCAGGCGGGGCGGACTTCGTTGCCAACCTCGTGTTCTGGACTGAGCGTGACGTGAGGGTGGACGAGAGCAACTTCAATCCCATGCTGCATCTCTGGTCACTTGGCGTCGAGGAGCAGTTTTACATCGTCTGGCCGCTCATGGCCTGGTTAGTCTGGCGAAGGGGCCTGAATGTCCTGGCCACGATCGCGACGGTTGCACTGGTGTCGATGATTGCCAATCTGGTAATCGTCAACATCGACCGTGTTTCCGCGTTTTATCTGCCGGTCAGCCGCTTCTGGGAGCTTCTGGCGGGTGCGGCCCTGGTCGAGATAGAGCGGCAGTATGGCAACATGCCGAGTTCACTGGCGCCGTACGCAGCGGGAACGGGCATGATCCTGCTCGGATTGAGTTTCGCTCTGGTCCGGGTCGAACAGATGTTCCCCGGCGTGATCGCCCTCTTGCCCGTCATTGGAGCGGTCCTGGTCATTGCCTCCGGACGGGACATAGGCCTGAAGAAACTGGTGTTCGGCAACCGGCTCGCCATTGCCATCGGCTTGATCAGTTATCCGCTCTATCTCTGGCACTGGCCGCTTGTGTCGTTCGGCTATGTTCTCGAAGGTGGCACGCCCGGAAAAGCGGTTCGCATCGCGTTGATCGCGCTGTCCTTTCTACTGGCCACATTGACCTACTTCCTGATCGAGAAGCCGATCCGCTTCGGGGCCTTCAAGCGGTCGCAGGTGGCGCTGCCGCTCTGTGCTGCCTTGGCGATCATCGGCCTGTGCGGCATTGGCATCTATGTCTGGGCGGGTTTCCCTGCCTAGCCCGCGTCCCCGCTCCGATCCAAGGCATTTCTCGCGCACGAAATGATGGCTTCAGATCAAGCGCAGGCCCTTGAGGCTTGCATGGCCGTCCTTGCCGATGATGATGTGGTCGTGGACCGTGATGCCGAGCGGTTTGGCCGTCTCGACGATCGTCCGTGTCATGTCGATGTCTGCACGCGAGGGGGTTGGGTCGCCACTCGGATGATTGTGCACGAGGATGATCGCAGTGGCCGACAGTTCGAGCGCACGCTTGACCACCTCGCGCGGATAGACGGGTGTGTGATCGACTGTACCGCGCCCCTGTATCTCGTCGGCGATCAGGACATTGCGCTTGTCGAGGAAGAGGATGCGGAACTGTTCCGTCGTTTCATAGGCCATCGCGGCATGGCAATAATCGATGACGTGTGACCAGGACGACAAGACCTGCTTCTCGCGCAACTCGCTTTTCAGCATGCGCTGAGCGACGCTCGAAATCAGCTTGAGATCGAGTGCCACCGTCTCGCCGACACCCTTCACTTCCTGCAACAGCGCTGGTGGCGCTCCGAGCACGCTGGCCAGAGTCTGGAACCGGGAGAGCAGAGCCTTCGCGATCGGTTTCGTGTCGCGTCGCGGGATGAGGCGAAAGAGCAGAAGTTCAAGGATTTCGTAATCGGCCAGCGCCGATTCTCCTCCGTCGCGGAAGCGGCTGCGCAACCGGTCACGATGACCGAGATAATGGGCCTCTGGCTGCAATGCGGCCCGGGTGGAGGCGGCCTTGGCGAGGTTTGTTTCCCGAGTCGGCTGGTCGGCGAAAAAACATCTTTCGTCGACGCCAGCATCCGACATGGAGTCCGCAGGACCGAATAGATCAGTGCTGTCGGAACTTGCCGGACCATCGCGCCGCGGCGGTTCGTCGGAGTACGGAAGCTTGTTCGTCATGCCACCCCAATCCTGACCATCATGGTCGAGCGGCTCTGCGGCCGCCCGGATATAGTGACACGACTGCCGCAGCACGCAAGTTGAAGTTGCGGGAAGATGTGCTGGTGCGCTCCTTGTCAGCCGAGGCCGGGGCGATCCAGGCCCTCAGGCGACAGTGTGAAGATCTCGCAGCCTTCGGAGGTGACCCCGACCGTATGTTCGTACTGCGCCGTCAGCGAGCGGTCGCGGGTCACGGCGGTCCATCCGTCGGAGAGCACCTTCACATGCGGCTTTCCGAGATTGATCATCGGCTCGATGGTGAAGATCATGCCTTCGCGCAGTTCCGGACCTTCGTTGGCCTTCCCGTAATGCAGGATGTTCGGAGCGTCGTGGAAGAGGCGACCGACGCCATGGCCGCAGAAATCGCGGACCACCGTGCAGCGCTCCGCTTCCGCATGGTTCTGGATAGCCTCACCAATGGCGCCGGTCCGAGCACCCGGACGCACTGCGCCGATGCCACGCATCAGGCATTCATAGGTGACTTCCATCAGTCGCTCGGCGGCCCGCTTGATATTGCCCACCGGATACATGCGGCTCGAATCCCCGTGCCAGCCATCGAGCAGGAAGGTGACATCGATGTTGACGATATCGCCGTCCCGGAGCGGTTTGTCGTCGGGCATGCCATGACAGACGACGTGATTGATCGAGGTGCAGACGGAATATTTGTAGCCGCGGTAGTTCAAGGTCGCGGGCACAGCGCCGTGGTCGGCACCGAATTCGAAGACGAATCGGTCGATGGCAGCCGTCGTGACGCCGGGCTTCACCATCGGCACGAGGGCATCCAGGCAACGGGCAGTCAACTGGCAGGCGCGGCGCATGCCTTCAAAGTCGTCTGCGCCGTAAAGCCGGATTGCACCAGTGTTTTTGAGCGGCGCCGACGCCGCGTCGATATAGGTGACCATAGGGTGACTTTCGGAACTTCTAATCCAGGATCTTGGCCGTTCATAACCGACCGAGACCGTCTTCGTCTATCCGGATGAGGCTTTCGGGCACGATTTTGACCGGGTCGAGGTGACAACGGACCGCGTAGGCCTCGACCCCGCGGGAAATGGCGCGAGCAAAGGCCCGGCCATAAGCGGCATCGAGATCGGCACAGATCTTCATGCGGTTGCAGTCGGCGCGCTGAACGATGAAAAGCATCGCCGCCCGTTTTCCGGTTTCGACAAGATCGCCCATTTCGTCGAGATGCTTGGCGCCACGGGCCGTGATGCTGTCCGGAAACTCGGCCATGCCGGCTTCCCGGATGAAATGCACGTTCTTGACCTCGACATGCACGCTGCCCTGCAGGTCGTCCTCCAACAGGATGTCGATCCGCGAATTGCGCCCGTAGCGCTGCTCCCGTTTCAGCGTGCGGAAGCCCGCAAGGGGGGGAACCAGGCCAGCGACGATCGCCTCCTCGGCAAGGCGGTTGGGTAGCGCAGTGTTCACACCAACAACGGTACCGCCCGCTTCGACCAGTTCCAGCGCATGGGCATATTTGCGCGTTGCAGCGTCATGGCGCGACAGCCAGATGCGCGAGCCGGGTTCGGTCAGGCCGCGCATGGAGCCGGTATTGGGACAAAACCCGGTGATTTCAGAGCCATCCTCCAGCAGCGCGTCGAAGAGGAAGCGCTTGTAGCGGCGCACGAGTCGCGCCGGGATGAGGGGCGGGGAGAAGAGCATGGCGGCCGGTCTCAGTCTGCTCAGACACGTGCCAGCACATACCGACCCGGCGCATCGCCAATCGCGTTGAGCGCATCGCCGCCGGGTTTGCGTGCCGGAACACGTTCGCCGGCGAGGTTTTCGATCCACATCTGCCAGTGCGGCCACCAGGAGCCGGGCGTCTCCTTGGCATTGGCCATCCAGTCCTCGTAAGTGCCGGCAACCTTGCCATTGGTCCAGAACTGGTACTTGTGCTTGTCTGGCGGATTGACCACGCCGGCGATATGGCCCGAGCCGGACACCACGAAGTCGACGGGCCCGCCGAACAGGTTGCTACCGACGAAGACCGATTTCGCCGGAGCGATGTGATCTTCCTTGGTCGCGAGATTATAGATCGGGATTTTCACGTCCTTCAGCGACAGCGTCTTGCCGGCGAGCTGCATCTTGCCTTGGCTCAGCGTGTTGTTGAGGTAGCAGTTGCGCAGGTAGAAGGAATGGTTCGCCGCTGCCATGCGGGTCGAATCGGAATTCCAGTAGAGCAGGTCGAAGGGCATGGGATCCTGGCCCTTCAGGTAGCTATTGACGAAATAGGGCCAGATCAGCTCCGAGGCGCGCAGCATGTTGAAAGCGGCCGCCATCTTCGAGCCGTCGAGATAACCGCTTTCCTGCATCCGCTCTTCAAGATTCGTCAACTGTGCCTCGTCGACGAAGACCTTGAGGTCGCCGGCATGGGTGAAATCCACCTGTGTGGTGAACAGCGTGGCGCTGGCGATCCGCTTGTTCTTCTCCTGCGCATGCAGGGCAAGTGCCGCCGCGAGCAGCGTTCCCCCGACACAGTAGCCGATCGCGTTCACCTCTTTTTCGCCGGTCGCCTTTTCCACGGTGTCGAGCGCGAAATCGACACCCTCGCGGATATAGGCCTCCCACCCTTTGTCCGCATGGCGCTCATCGGGGTTGACCCAGGAGATCACGAAGACCGTGTGGCCCTGATCGACACACCATTTGATGAAGCTTTTCTGCGGGTTGAGATCGAGAATGTAGAATTTGTTGATCCAGGGCGGACATATGAGGAGAGGGCGCTTCAGCACCGTCTCGGTCGTAGCCTCGTACTGGATCACTTCGCAGACATCGCTCTGGGCGATGACCTTGCCCGGCGTCACCGCCATGTTTTCCCCGACGGCAAACTTGCTGGTATCGGTCTGGCGGATGCGCAGATCCCCGCCTCCGGCGGCGATGTCTTCGGCCAGCATCTGCATGCCCTTGACGAGATTCGCCCCGCTGCTCTGCACGGTCTCACGATAGAGTTGCGGATTGGTCGCGACGAAGTTGGCGGGCGAAAGTGCCGCCGTGAGCTGCCGCATGTAGAAGTTCGCCTTGTGACGCGTGTGTTCATCGAGACCGCCGGCGTCGTTGACCATCTTCTCGGCCCATTGGGACAGCACGAGATAGGTCTGGCGGAGGAAGTCGAAGAAGGGATTGCGCTCCCAGTCCTCGTCGGAGAAGCGCTTGTCCTTGGGTAAGGGATCGGCAAACGGTTGTTCCGGGGTGGCGAATCGCGCCAGCGACCGGCTCCAGACCCCGAAGACCGCATTGAGCAGATGTGTCTGCGCTTCGAGCGTGCGTTTGGGATCGGACATCCAGTATTCCGCGACCTTGCCCAAGATCTTCACGAGTTCGGCGACAGGCTCGGGGACAGGATCGACGACTTCCCCTGTCTCCCGCGGCTTCAGCCAGACGGAAGCGGCCTTGCCGAGGTTTTCCAGCGCCTTGGCGGCGTTGACAGCAAGCGCCTGCGGATCCTTGATGATATAGGGCTCGATCAGTTTCGGATCGAACGCAGCACCCGCTTCGGCTTCTTCCCGCGTTCTGTCCATGCCGTCCTCCCCAGGATTGTTCTGGCGTCTTTTGTGTTTGCCTATCCTGCATGAAAACGACTACAAGTTCCAGCGATTGGCGCATAGTCTTTCGATGAGGATCGACGGCTGCGCCCTTGAGGAATGTCAGTTTTCCGCGTCAGCGCGGGCGGTCGGGGCCATGGTGCACAGCAAGTTCAGTTTCTCGGGTCTTTCGGGCCAGGCGGTTATCGCAGCATTTCTCGCGCTGATGGCAGGCACAGGCTGCCAGTCGACGCAGGCGACGACACCGGCGCCTGCCACGGTGCCGGCCGCGCTCGAGGTCAATGTCGAGGATCCCGACAATCCGGAAGCCGCAGCGGCCCGTCCGACCTATCCTGACGGCTACCCGAACTTTGCCGGTTCGCTGAGTGCCGCGAGTGTCCAGATGAGCAACGAGGAGGCCTCGGCGCTCCAGGCTCAGCTGACATCACTCGGTGCAGCCCGCAAATCGGGAGCGATTACCGAAGCCGAATATCAGTCGCGGCTTGCCGAACTGCGCCGTCTCGCGGCCCGGCACGGGGCGGAAACGCAGGCGCTGATCGCCAATTAGGGCTTGCGCTTCCCGCGTTTTTTTCGCAAAGCAACCAGGGCGTTTTCGACATAAAATTTCGTCGGCGATTCAGGTTTCACGCCGGATTTGCGACAAAATTTCCTGCGAGCGCTCTGTTTGGGATATCATCACGCGCATTCGGTTCTGCGGTTCGTTGCGGAGCGTGTGGTCACTGGGAAAACGAGCGCGCCTGCCGCGGTTATGATCCGCGCGGTTTCAGGGGTTGAAGATGGAAGAGTTTCACAAAGTCCGGCGCTTGCCGCCTTACGTGTTCGAACAGGTCAACCGTCTGAAGGCGAGCGCGCGAGCCGGTGGGGCCGACATCATCGACCTTGGCATGGGCAATCCGGATCTTCCGACCCCGCAGGCGATCGTCGACAAGCTTTGCGAAGTGGTTCAGGACCCGCGCACCCATCGCTATTCCTCGTCCAAGGGCATTCCGGGCCTGCGTCGCGCGCAAGCTGCCTATTATGCCCGTCGCTTCAACGTGAAGCTCAATCCGGATACGCAGGTCGTCGCCACCCTGGGCTCCAAGGAAGGCTTCGCCAACATGGCCCAGGCGATCACGGCGCCCGGCGACGTCATCCTCTGCCCGAACCCGACCTATCCGATCCACGCCTTCGGCTTCCTGATGACCGGCGGTGTCATTCGCTCGATTACGGTCGAGCCGGATGAAACCTTCTTTCCGCCACTCGAGCGCGCCGTGCGCCACTCGATCCCGAAGCCGATTGCACTGATCCTCAACTATCCGTCCAACCCGACGGCCATGGTTGCGACGCTCGATTTCTACAAGGACGTGATTGCGTTTGCGAAGAAGCACGACATCATCGTCCTCTCCGACCTTGCCTATTCGGAGATCTATTTCGACGGCAATCCGCCCCCGTCGGTGCTGGAAGTGCCAGGTGCCATGGACTGCACCGTCGAGTTCACCTCGATGTCGAAAACCTTCTCCATGCCTGGCTGGCGCATGGGCTTTGCCGTCGGCAACGAGCGGCTGATTTCGGCTCTGACACGCGTCAAATCCTACCTCGACTATGGCGCCTTCACGCCGATCCAGGTGGCGGCGACCCATGCGTTGAATGGCGACGGTACCGATATCGCGGAAGTCCGCAGCGTCTACCATCGCCGCCGCGACGTGATGGTCGAAAGCTTCGGCAAGGCCGGCTTTGAAGTGCCGCCGCCGGCCGCCACCATGTTCGCCTGGGCGAAGATCCCGGAAAAATTCCGCCATCTCGGCTCGCTGGAATTCTCCAAGCTGCTGGTTGAAAAGGCGGACGTCGCCGTGGCGCCGGGCATCGGCTTCGGCGAAATGGGCGACGAATATGTCCGTCTCGCCCTCGTGGAGAACGAACATCGCATCCGTCAGGCCGCTCGCAACATCAAGAAGTTCTTCTCGACGGCCGACGAGACCATGCACAACGTGATTTCGCTCAACGCCCACCGTTGAGCCACAGGCGGTCCCGTCAGGACCGCCTCAATTCCCCTTTGATGACGTCAGGATTGCCTCATGGCGAATGCCCTTAAAATCGGCGTGGCGGGTCTTGGTACCGTCGGTGCCTCGCTCGTCCGTATCCTCCAGACCCGCGCTAATGCGCTGACCGTCGCTTGCGGTCGCCCGATCTCGGTTGCAGCTGTGTCGGCGCGTGATGCCTCAAAGGACCGTGGCATCCTGATGGATGATATCGCCTGGTATGCCGATCCGGTTGAGATGGCGAAGCATGCCGACATCGATGTCTTTGTCGAGCTTGTCGGCGGTGCCGAAGGGGCAGCGGAACAGTCGGTCCGTGCGGCCCTGACGCGCGGCCTGCATGTCGTCACCGCCAACAAGGCGCTGCTGTCGCGCCACGGCGTGGAGTTCGCCAGGCTCGCCGAGGAAAAGGGCCGTCTCCTGAACTACGAAGCGGCGGTCGCTGGCGGTATTCCTGTCATCAAGACGCTGCGCGAGTCCCTGACGGGCAACAATTTCTCCCGCATCTACGGGATCATGAACGGCACCTGCAATTACATCCTGACCCGCATGGAGCGGGAGGGTCTGTCCTTTGCCGATTGCCTGAAGGAAGCCCAGCGCCTCGGTTATGCCGAAGCTGATCCGAGCTTCGACATCGAAGGCAATGATACCGCCCACAAGCTGTCGATCCTGACGACGCTTGCCTTCGGCTGCGAGATTTCGGCTGACAAGATCTATCTCGAAGGCATCACCAATATCTCGATCGAGGACATCCATGCGGCGGCCGATCTCGGCTATCGCATCAAGTTGCTCGGCGTCGCCCAGAAGACCGAGAGCGGCATCGAGCAGCGCGTGCACCCGACCATGGTGCCGCTCGACAGCGTCATCGCGCAGGTGGATGGCGTGACAAATGCGGTCGCTCTCGAATCCGACATTCTCGGTGAACTGCTGATGGTCGGCCCGGGCGCCGGTGGCGATGCGACGGCTTCTGCTGTGCTCGGCGATATCACCGACATCGCCAAGAGCCGTCCCGGTGCACAGGAAGTGCCAGTCCTTGGTCGCCCGGCCCATCTTCTCGAGCCCTATCGCCAGGCTGAAATGCAGAGCCACGAAGGCGGCTACTTCATTCGCCTCACCGTACAGGATCGCACTGGCGTCTTTGCCAGCATTGCGACCCGGATGGCCGAGAATGCGATATCGCTGGAATCCATCGTCCAGCATTCCAAGGAGCCGGCCACGCCAGGTCGTCCGCAGACCATCATCCTCGTCACGCATGCCACCATGGAAAGCGCCGTTCGCACGGCAGTCGACGCGATCCAGCGCGAGGGATATCTGATTGGCGAGCCCCAGGTGATTCGCATCGAGCGTCCAAAGTCCTGATCGGGTGCATGCGCCTCGACGGCTGTTTCGGTGTCGGAGTGGCCGCGATCGGGGCGACACGGTCATTTATATGACGATTTATCGTCTCCATGTGGCTCTTCTCTCGCCAAATGGCGACAGCACGCGTAATCTGTTGCCTCTATCGGGTTCTTGGGGAGGAGCTCATCGATGGTGATCAAACGGAGCGAGCCGTGGCGGGAAGTTGGCACCGGGGCGCTGGACAATTGCGAACAATCGGGCTGTAGACCCAAAGCAGACGGCTCTTCGGCCCTCTCTTCGCACGCGCTTTCGGACTGGACGTTTCTCTTCGCATTCACGGCAATCATGATCATTCCGTTCGTCCTGGTCGCCTGGCTGATGTCCTGACGCAGTCAAACAGGTTGTCGATGGCGCGCCCGCCTCTGGTGATTTTCTCGGATCGGTATAGAACGGGGCTGGGGCACATGTGCTCCGCCTGAACCCTGTTTGCGCAGCTACATCCTCCTGCACAGCCGTAAAGAGCAGCAATGTCGACCGAACCGGTAGATCCCGTCATCCGCGCCTTCCTCGGTGTCGAGCATTCCGCCAGCGGCCAGCGCTGGATGTCACGCACGGATCAGGCAGGTCAGAACCGGGCGCTCGCCATCAGTCAGCTGCATGCCATTCCTGAACTCGTCGCCCGCGTTCTGGCCGGGCGCGGTGTAGGCGTGGACGAGGCGCCGGCCTTCCTGGACCCGACGATCCGCAACCTCATGCCGGACCCATCCAGGCTGACCGATTGCGATGCGGCCGCCAAGCGCATCCTTCAGGCGATCGACAGCAAGGAGCGCGTCGCGATCTTCGGCGACTACGATGTCGACGGTGCTGCGTCGTCGGCGCTGATGGCTCGTTTCCTTCACCATTTCGGTGTCGAGGCGGAGATCTACATTCCCGACCGCATTTTCGAGGGTTACGGTCCGAACGCGGCCGCCATCGATCAGTTGATCGAGCGTGGCGCCAATCTGCTGATCACCGTCGACTGTGGCTCGACCAGCATCGAGGCGCTGGGAGCAGCGGAGAGGCGTGGCGTCGACGTGGTCGTCATAGACCATCACCAGATGGGTCACGAGATGCCGGTCTGCCATGCTCTCGTCAATCCGAATCGTGAAGACGATCTGTCAGGGCAGGGGCATCTGTGCGCGGCAGGCGTCGTCTTCATGGTGCTGGTCGCCACGTTGCGATTGCTGCGCGAGGCTGGCCACCCGTTCGCGCGCTCGCTCGATCTGCTCGCCTGGCTCGATTTGGTGGCGCTTGCCACCGTTTGCGACGTCGTGCCGCTGAAGGGGCTTAACCGAGCCTATGTGACCAAGGGGCTGATCGCTGCCCGCCACCAGAACAATGCCGGTCTCGCAGCCCTCCTCAGGGTCGCGGGCATTGGCGGGCCGGTTACGCCTTACCACTTCGGCTTTCTCGTCGGACCAAGAATCAATGCGGGTGGCCGTATCGGCGATGCAGCGCTGGGAAGCCGTCTTCTGACCCTTGATGATGCCTCGGAAGCCGATCAGATCGCCCAGAAGCTCGACGAACTCAATCGTGAACGACAGGCCATGGAAGCGGTCATGCTGGCCGAAGCGGAGGCCGAAGCCATGGCAGAATATGGGACCGGCGAAAAGGCAGCGGTGATCCTGACCGCGAAGGAACACTGGCATCCCGGCATTGTCGGCCTGCTCGCCGCCCGGCTGAAGGAAAAGTTCAAGCGTCCCGCTTTCGCCATTGCCTTCGATCCCTTGGGCAAGGGCACCGGCTCTGGCCGTTCGATCCATGGCTTCGACCTGGGGCGCATGGTGCGTGCGGCCGTCGATGAGGGGCTTCTCGTCAAGGGAGGCGGCCATGCCATGGCGGCGGGCCTGACAGTGGAGCGGGCGAATCTCGGTCGTTTGCGTGGCTTCTTCGAGGAGCAGGCTGCAGCCCAGGTCTCTGCGCTCGCGGCGAACCAGACATTGAAGATCGACGGCGCGATCGGTGCCTCCGGGGCGACGCTCGCGCTGGTAGACCAGCTCGAGGCAGCCGGCCCTTATGGATCCGGGCATCCGCAACCGATCTTTGCCGTGCCGCTACACAGGTTGAAGGATGTGCGTCCGGTTGGGACCACGCATATCAAGATCACGCTGGAGGGCATGGACGGAAAGCGGCTGGAAGGCATTGCTTTCCGGGCCGCCGACACGGATCTTGGACATTTCCTGATGAACAATCGCGGCAATCAGATCCATGTTGCAGGCACGCTCAGCGCCGACCATTGGCAGGGCAACAGGCGCGTGCAGTTCCGCATCCTCGACGCCGCGAAGGCGCCGTAAACGGCATTCTGTTCAGCTTGTCCATGAAGATCGAAGTGGCACGCCCTAGGGGAGTCGAACCCCTCTTCCCAGAATGAAAATCTGGTGTCCTAACCGATAGACGAAGGGCGCGTGCGCTTCGGTGGCGCCCTTATGGCTGGAACTTTGGATGAGCGCAAGAGGCGTGAGCGCCGCCGCGTCGATTTTTTCCACAGGCATTGGTGCTGCACTTATCGCCAGCGCAAACAAATACTTGGCGATCTGTGGAGAACAGGACTGCAATGTCGCGAGGGAAGATCGAAGTGGCACGCCCTAGGGGAGTCGAACCCCTCTTCCCAGAATGAAAATCTGGTGTCCTAACCGATAGACGAAGGGCGCGTGCGCTTCGGTGGCGCCCTTATAGGCAGGCACCCGGAGGACCGCAAGTGGAAACTTGCTGATCCTCAACAGAAAAACTCCGGGGAATTGCAAGGGACGAAATCATCCCGAAAACCGTCGTCAAACTCGGTCCAGAGCGATTCTTGCAGCTGCGGGAGGGGTAAACGAAGTGGCACGCCCTAGGGGAGTCGAACCCCTCTTCCCAGAATGAAAATCTGGTGTCCTAACCGATAGACGAAGGGCGCGTCTGCTTCGTGGCGCCCTTATAGTCAGGCTGTTCCCGGACCGCAAGCGGCAATTTTGCGTTTCATGCAAAATTTGTGACAGATACGTCAAAGGCTGGGACAGGCAGCAAGAAAGCCAGTGATTGGAACGGCTTGCCCAGCAACATCAGCATCAGCTCAGGGTGTGGAAATGTCCGGGCTCTTCTTCTTGCCGCCCTTGAGCATGTCCGAAAGGGAAGGCAGCCAGGCCTTCTTTTTCTTCACTGCCTCGGCATCCGCCATGAGCTCCTCGGCTGGCAGGGGCTCGGCCGGATCGGCCTCTTCGACGGCGCCCAGCGCCTGCAACTGGTCCGGCGTGAGTTGGACGCGCTCAGGCATTTCAGTTGTCGTTTCACGAAGCGCGAGCATTTTTCGCTTCGGCCGAGGATCGGAGAGCTTCTTCAGCACCGGCTCCTCCGTGCTGGCCGTCACAGGATCCGTCAGTGGCAGCGACTCGGTCGCCACGGGCGCTTGATCCTGAAGTGCCTGCTGCTGCATCAGCATCGTCTGCTCTGGTGATGGGCTGAACAGGCTCTTGCGCACAGCATTGACGCCGAGCGTTGGCATCTCGCTCGGCACGAGGCTGCCGCGTGGCGACGCTTCGGTCGTTGCCATCTGGGTGGCCGTCGGATCGTTGGCTGCGGCAGGCTGGGCCCTCTGGCTGGCGGAAAACAGGCTATTGCTTCCAGCTGCAACGGTCGTCGGCTGCATGGTGAGTTCACCGAGATTGGCCGGCGCTGGGGCCTGCCCCGCCGGCTGAGCCTGTCCGGCTTGCTGCTGAAGGACCAGCACTTCCGGCGGCGGTTCGGCAATGTCGCTATAGGCGGCAGCCAACGGCACGGGTTTGCGCTTCAGGTGCGCCGGATCTGTCTCGTTTTGGGGCGGTGAAGCATCCGACGTCCCCGCGGCTTGTCCCGACATGGCAACGACATAGGGGTCCCGGAAGGCTTTCCCACTGCTGGACGGCGCCGATACCTCTTCGGAAGGCGCCGTTTCCCCGAGCGACAGCACCTCGTCGGCGCTCGTCTGGCACGAGGCGAGCAGCACGCCGCTCAAAACGGCGAGCAGACCGAATGTCGGCCTGCGAGGATCGGAATTGCGGGTCATCTGGCGTCTCCGTCGGTCACCTTGCGGGCAAGGAAAAGGGTCGCCGGGGCGACCCTCGTCTGGTGCGGAGACTAGGCGCGCAAACTTGCGCGAGGCGGTGGTCCTTACCAGGCGCCGGTATTGGCCATCGAGGCCCAGGGCTCGGCCGGCGCGAGGTTCTCGCCCTTCTGCAGGATCTCGATCGAGATACCGTCCGGCGAGCGGACAAAGGCCATGTGGCCGTCCCGCGGCGGGCGGTTGATGGTGACGCCGTTGTCCATCAGTGTCTGGCAGATCGCATAGATATCGTCGACCTCGTAGGCGAGATGGCCGAAATTGCGGCCGCCCGCATAGTCTTCTGTATCCCAGTTGTAGGTGAGTTCCAGGCAGGGGGCCATCTCGACCTTTGCGCGATCGAGATCCTGGTCAGCAGTCAGGAAGACCAGAGTAAAGCGTCCCTTCTCGTTCTCATACCGGCGAATTTCCTGCAGGCCGAACAGGTTGCAGTAGAAGTGGAGCGAGGCCTCGAGGTCCTTCACGCGGACCATGGTGTGCAGATAGCGCATGGATGTTCTCCTTTGACCCTGACGATATGGAACAGTCGCCAGCTTCGAGCAAGGCTGCGGCTGCAAAAGCAATTGGTGAAATGTAAAACTAGGGCTTGCGCAGATCCGTTGACCAAATGTTAATCTGGATTTCAAGAATCAGTTGACTGAGCAATGTGACGCGTTTTCGAGGGGCTTGGGGAAATGACGGACAGGATGCCATCGAAAGGACTCGGCGAGTTCGAAGAACTGTCCGGCGAAGCCGTCGATCTCATCGAGATCACCGGTGTCGTGAAATGGTTCGACGTCGCCAAGGGGTTCGGTTTCATCGTTCCCGACAATGGCATGCAGGATGTCCTGCTGCACGTCACCTGCCTTCGACGCGACGGCTATCAGACCATTCTTGAAGGCACCCGAATCGTGGCTCTCATCCAGAAGCGCGACCGTGGCTACCAGGCCTTCCGCATTCTCTCCATGGATCAGTCGACCGCCGTGCACCCCTCGCAGATGCCGCCGGTACGCACGCATGTGCAGGTGACGCCGACCAGCGGACTGGAGCGCGCGCTCGTCAAGTGGTTCAACCGCACCAAGGGATTTGGCTTCCTGACGCGCGGCGAGGGCACGGAAGACATCTTTGTCCATATGGAAACGCTGCGCCGATTCGGCTTGACGGAGCTGCGCCCGGGGCAGACGGTCATGGTCCGCTTCGGGCCTGGCGACAAGGGTCTGATGGCGGCAGAGATCCATCCTGACAATCCCGGCCCTGCGGCCAGGGCGCATTGACCTGATGAACCGTGTCTCGATCAATTTGAAAAGCGCCGTGACGGCGCTTTTCGTGTTTCTATGGCTGTCGGCGCCCGCGATGAGCGACGTTGTCTTCCCGCGCGGGCAACTCGCCTTCGAGACCACAGCAGGCGAGCGAATCACGATCGACGTGGAATGGGCGCTGACCGCCGAGCAGCGGGCGAGGGGGCTGATGGAGCGCCCGGAGCTTCCCGATCGGACAGGCATGCTCTTCGATTTCGGCGAAACCCGCATGGTCACGATGTGGATGGCCAACACGCCTGCTTCCCTCGACATGATCTTCATCGACGAAACCGGCAGAATCGTCCGCATCGCCGAACGCACGACACCGCTCTCCGAATCGATCGTCTCGTCGAGCGAGCCCATCCGCTACGCGCTGGAGATTCGGGGCGGTCATGCGAAGGAGCTGGGGCTCGACATCACCGCGCGTCTCGTCTTGCCGCTCGGTCTGCCGCAATGATCTCGGCCGGGCAGAGTTTTGGTCTGAAAAAACAGTGCCTGTAAAACCGATTTTTTAGTGTTGCGGCTGCAGGGTGAACCGTGTATTCCGGCTTCATTGCTTGAACGGAGTGTAGCGCAGCCTGGTAGCGCATCTGGTTTGGGACCAGAGGGTCGGGAGTTCGAATCTCTCCACTCCGACCAAGCAATCGAAGGACGCCGGCAACGGCGGCCGGGAAGTATGCGGCAGGCTGCTGTGCCGTGAAGTCTTGGAGATGGATGGGACCATGTCTGCGAAGATCTACCGCCCCGCGAAAACCGCCATGCAGTCCGGTAAAGCAAAGACCCATCTCTGGGTTCTGGAATTCGACCAGTCGGCGCCGCGTAAGATCGACCCGATGATGGGCTACACCACCTCCGGCGATACGCGCCAGCAGATCAAGCTGACCTTCGAGAGCCTGGAACAGGCCGAAGCCTATGCACAGCGCGAAGGCATCGAATATCGCGTGATCCTGCCCAAGGACGCCAAGCGCCAGCTCGTCTCCTACACCGACAATTTCCGCTATAATCGCCTGCAGCCCTGGACGCATTGATCCGGTTTCGGTCACGCCACGTGGCCTTGAGACGGTCCCTTAGCTCAGCTGGATAGAGCAAGTGCCTTCTAAGCACTAGGTCGTAGGTTCGAGCCCTACAGGGATCGCCATTTATGCCAATAAGTTGCAGATTTTACTGTTGGTGCGACCGTCTGGGGCAGAGGGTGCGACCTATATTCTGTTCTCGCACCGTTCTGGAAGCAACCGCTTTGGCCTCCGATCTGTTCAAACATGATGGGACCGAAGCGGGGCTCATTTCGTTGTAAGGCTTCCAGAAATCTTGTCGCGTAAAGTATTTTCGAAAGCACAAATATAAAACCCAATAGATCTTTTCCCAATTCGGATTGACAGCAATCCAGCGGCGAAGACTTGACCGCTCTTCTACAAAAAAGCAGTATTCTTCAGCCGTAGGATGATTGAGGTAGGGCGCATCCATCGGCGGATACTGCCTTGAAAGGGGGGGGACGTGAAGCGATTCTGGCATGCCGTTCGCGACGTCGTGGTGGGGCTGAAGGTGGATGAAGATTCGCCGGTCGCCAAATACAAAGTCGAACTGGAGCACGCGTCTGAACGTTTGAAGAAAGATCGCGAACGAGAACTTCATTTGCTCGAATTCAAGGCGAAGAATTTCATCGCTGCCCGGCAAACGGCTGTCGAGCGAACGGTTCGGCGCCTGAAGGCGGCTCATAGTCACTCGACGGCGGTCGTCGAGCGCGTTGAGAAGGAGCTTGAGGAGAAATACTCTCTCAAGACCGTTGCGCGGGCCGAACGGGAAAAAGCACAGGCCCAATTCGAGAAATGGCAGAAAGCAGTCGGCCGGCCTCCTTATCGTACTGAGCATCGGAGTCTTATCGATCGCCTACGTTTGACGCTTGAGCCCTTGCCAAGTTCCGACGGCGGCATCACTTCGATGGCGTCGACAATTGACACCAACGGCTCGCCCCCCCGTACCAGAAGTTTCATCTCGATTGCCGCTGGCATCATCGGCTTGGTGGTGATCCCGATGGATGTCATTTACGCGCTTCCAGGTTTCCGCGTCATCCTTGAGGATCCCTTCTTTGCTCAAATTGCTGCTGTGATTCTCGGATTGATGCTTATCTTCCTCGGTGGAACCTTGGCTTACCTAATTCCGCGGGCGTATTCGCACAGCGTCGATGATGCCGGAAATATTGCCGGTAAGTTCAATAAAGTCCCGCTCGCGCTGTTCATCGTTATCGCGATGTTGGGTTTGGCAACAATCTACGGGGCAACGACAATCCGCAGCATCGTGCCTGAGGCCAATGCTGCGCTTGCAGAGCAGAGCTCGATCAATATGGAGGTCAGCTCACTTCGAAGTCGCCCTCTGGGATCGACGACCCTCGAAGACAGACGCGAGGAAATCGTCCGATTAGAAGGTGCTAATTCAGGCCTGGTAGATAGAATGGCTGAGCTGAGGGTCGTCAATACTCCCCGGCTATCGGCCGACGCGCTGATTGCCATGTGTTTTTACGCGCTGGGAGTTCTCTCTGTCATGATCTCGCGTTCAGCTCATCGAGATCCAGTATTCGAGTATGAGCTTGCCGCATTATCATATGGCGGCGCGCTTGGTGCTGAGGTTGAGATTGCGAACAGCATTCAGTCTGGGCGCGCGAAAGCCGAGGCCCTATTGGCCGAGTTGAACGTGAACATAGAGGATCAAGAGAAGGAACTGGGCGACGTGCAACTGGATGAAGCGCGCAAGGCCTCTATTGAGGACAAGAAGCTGGAGATTGAGGCGCTAGAGGCCGACGACCGAGCAAAGATCAAGCGCGAAACGCTGGAGTACGCGAAGTATTTACGTCTGCTGACTCGCAGCCCTCGGCCGCTGCGCGAGTGGGAAGAACTTTACGGCGAAGGCAAAACCGAAAGTCCCAAACCGGTCATCGCGGCGGTGGCAGTATGAATCCGATGGCAGTTTTTATCCGAACTGTTTTTGTCGGCTTTCTTGTCCTCGTCGTGCCGGCGGGAATCGCCTTCGGCCAAAATTGCGATGGTGCAAGAAATATCTTGATCGTGGACCGGACATCTCAACTTAACGCCGCCGAAAGTCGAGCGTTAGAAGACGGAATAGCGATCATGTTCGAGGACAGAAGCTTCGGCGGCGAGCTGATGATTGGTGAGGTCCGTGGCAGTTCTCTATCTTCGGAATGGATTTACGAGAGCTGCGTTGCGCGGGATTACGTGCCATCCATCGCATGTGAAGGAGTTTTGTCAGATTCCAATCGGCCACAACATTTTCTAGATGACCCCTTCGACTGGATGAAAAATGCCGTGTTCGGAGGGCCCCAGCGGGAGCCTAACACCAAGGCGGTTTTACTCTGTGAGGCTGAGCGTGCTGAGGCAGAAACGCAGAGAGCAGAAGACAAAACCAAAGTTCTGGAAGAGCTGAGGCAAATCACAAAGAAGGCTGTTTCATCGTCTCCAACCGCGCTCGGCGACACCATCTTTCGAGTTGCCCAGGCAAGGTGCGCAAAGACATCTTGTAATCTTTATGTTTTCTCTAATCTCTTAGATGCCGGGTGGAAGGAACTTGTCGCCGCCGATGTGCAGCAGAGCGAGGCCGGGGCAAGGGCTGTCACGAGCTCATCGCGCTTGAATGGGGCTACAGTGAAGATAAACTCTGTAATGGTTTGGGGCTTCGGGTTTGACGAGCAAGATGGAGAGCAGAAATTCCAGCTCTCGGACGATGCTGCATTGAAACTTCTGGAATACTGGAAAGCGTTTTTCACGAAACTGTCAGGGGAAAATGTCTATATAGGCTTCGAAATGCCGCAGTAGATCTGCAGCCTTAAGCTCCCCCACCTTAGAATTTGTTCGCCAGTTGTTCTACGCCGCGCTTTGCGAGGTCTTTTCGTGCGGCCTTCTGCGTGTAGTAGCTGGCCATTCGAGGTCAGACCAGCCGAACATTGCCATCAGCTCGTGCGCGCTTGCGCCTCCTCCGCAGCGATGGTTGCGCCGGTTTTTCTCAGGCCATGGGCACGATAGGTATCCGGCAGGCCTGCTTCCTTTACTTGCTTTGCAACCCAGTTTCCGAAGCTCGCGCCGGACGCGAGGGGTTTGCCACTCTCGGTGATGAGAATGGCAACGTTGCCCGTCTTGGTCGCGTCAATCGAAGCCTTCAACGGCCGCATGATCAGAAGCTCGACGAGGGTCTTCGTCTTCTGTGTGCGCAGCGAGCTATTTCTGCCGCCGCCAACCTTTCGGAAACCCTTGCGAGCGATGATGGCCCTCATGAGAGGTTAACCATGTCCAGTCGCACCACCAGTTCCCGCCGCGCCCCCGCAAAACGCCGCAAGCCGAGCCGTTCATCCGGCGGCCAGGGCATGACGACATGGCTGGTCGTGCTCGGCCTCGTCGCCGGCGGCATCGCGCTTTACGAAAACCGCGCCACTGTGCTCAAGGACATGGCGCCGCTCCTGTCCCGGGATAAACCGGGGACCTCCCGAACGGAGGCGAAAGCGGAACCGCGCAGCGAGCGCGCTCAGAAGCCGGCACCGACCTCCGCGTCGAATAGCGCAAAGGCGCCCGTGCCACCCGCAGCGGTCGGCATGACCAAGGCCGTCGTCCCGGTATCGAGGCCGGCGGTCGCAGCCGCAGCCACCGGGCCGCTGACGGGCGAAAACTTCTCCGGCAAGTTCTATTTCTGCGGCACATCCGGCCTCGACAACTGCGTAATGAGCGGTGACACCTTCTGGTACCGGAAGACGAAGGTCGTGTTGGCCGATATTGCGGCGCCACGGACGGAGGGTGCGGCCTGCCAGCAGGAGCGAGATCGTGGTTTTGCAGCCAAGGTACGCCTGAAGGATCTGTTGAGTTCCGGCCGCTTTGATCTGGAGACCCTGAAGACGGCTGGACCCGGCATTGCGCCAGCAGTGTTGCGCGTTGCGACGCGTAATGGCCGCTCGCTCGGCTCCATCCTCGTTTCCGAGGGGCTCGCCAAACCGCGCATGGCCCGCCAGCAAGCATGGTGCCCGTAACATACGGTCAGCGATCGCATGAAAAATAAAGAGCCCGCCGCGATCGTCGCGGCGGGCTCTTTCATTGTGAACGGGTCGTGGGACCTCAGTGCAGGATCTGGCTGAGGAAGAGCTGGGTGCGCTCGTGCTGCGGATTGTCGAAGAACTCGGACGGCGAGTTCTGCTCGACGATCTGACCCTGGTCCATAAAGATGACGCGGTCGGCAACCTGACGGGCAAAGCCCATTTCATGCGTCACGCAAATCATGGTCATGCCTTCTTCGGCGAGACCTACCATGGTGTCGAGCACTTCCTTGACCATTTCCGGGTCGAGAGCCGAGGTCGGCTCGTCGAACAGCATGATCTTCGGCTTCATGCAGAGCGCCCGGGCGATCGCCACGCGCTGCTGCTGGCCGCCGGAGAGCTGGCCGGGATATTTGTTGGCCTGTTCGGGGATCTTGACCCGTTCCAGGAAGTGCATCGCCACTTCTTCCGCATCCTTCTTCGGCATCTTGCGGACCCAGATCGGGGCAAGCGTGCAGTTTTCCAGGATGGTGAGGTGCGGGAAGAGGTTGAAATGCTGGAACACCATCCCGACTTCACGCCGAACTTCGTCGATCTTCTTGAGGTCGCTCGTCAGTTCGATGTTGTCCACCAGGATCTTGCCCGTCTGGTGTTCTTCGAGGCGGTTGATGCAGCGGATCATGGTCGACTTGCCGGATCCCGAGGGTCCGGCAACGACGATGCGTTCACCCGTCATCACCTTGAGGTTGATGTCTCGCAGCACGTGAAAATCGCCGTACCACTTGTTCATGTTGGTCAGTTCGACCGCCACGTCGGTGCCCGACACGGTCTTCTGAGCGGAATTGGCTTCAGCCATGGTTGTTCCCCTTGTTCTTAGCGCTTGTGGCCGGTGTCGAGGTGCTGCTCCATGAAGGCGGAGTAGCGAGACATGCCGAAGCAGAAGATCCAGAATACGAAGCCGGCGAAGATCAGACCCGTGAGCGGTGTCACGGGTGTGGCCCAGGTGGCGTCGGTGAAGTTGAGACGGACGATGCCGAGGAGGTCGAACATGCCGATGATCGACACGAGCGATGTATCCTTGAACAGGCCGATGAAGGTGTTGACGATGCCCGGAATGACCAGCTTGATCGCCTGCGGAAGCACAATCAGGCGGACCTTCTGCCAATAGGAGAGGCCGAGCGAATCCGCGCCCTCATACTGGCCCTTCGGGATCGCCTGCAGGCCGCCGCGCACCACCTCCGCCATATAGGCCGAGGCGAAGAGCGATACGCCGACGAGCGCACGCAGGAAGTTGTCGATCGTCCAGCCGGTCGGCATGAAGAGCGGCAGCATCACGTTGGCCATGAAGAGCACGGTGATCAGCGGCACACCGCGCACCACTTCGATGAAGACGACGCAGATCATCTTGATCACGGGCATGTCCGACCGGCGCCCAAGCGCGAGCAGGATGCCGAGCGGCAACGAGACCGCGATGCCGACGAAGGACAGGATCAATGTCACCATCAGGCCGCCCCAGAGTGGGGTTTCCACCTCCGAGAGACCGAACCCGCCATGCAGCAGGAAGAAGGCGACCACCGGGAAGATGACGAAAAGCAGAAGCGCGTTCAATCCCTTGCGCGGTGCCTTGGGGATGAGCATCGGCACCAGAAGTGCCACGAACATGGCCCCGACGAGCATGACGCGCCAGCGTTCGTCGAGCGGGTAGCGCCCGAAGATGAACTGCGAGAAGCGGCTTTCGACAAAAGCCCAGCAGGCACCCGTCCAGCCGTCCGGCTGGATTCCGCCTTGTGCCAGTGTTGCACAGACCGCGCGATCTGCGCCGAACCAGGCGGCATCGAAGAACAGGAAGTTCAACGCACCCGGAAGGATGAGGGCGAGCACCGCGACCCCGATGAGCGTCAGGATGACGTCCTTGGGTGTCGCGAGCAGGTTCTTTCTGATCCAGCCTGCGATGCTGGCGTCGGAGGACGGAGCTGGCAGAGGAGCCAGCATTTCCTGGCGGATGTAAGTTAGGTCTTGTGCCATATCAACGCTCCACCAGGGCCATCTTGGCATTGAACCAGTTCATGAAGAGCGAGGTTACGATGCTGATGGAGAGATAGACGACCAGCCAGATGGAGACGATCTCGATCGCCTGACCTGTCTGGTTCATGGTGGTGCCACCGGTCGACACCAGTTCCGGAAAGCCGACCGCAACCCCGAGCGAGGAGTTCTTGGTCAGGTTCAGATACTGGCTGGTGAGCGGCGGAATGATGATGCGCATTGCCTGCGGCACGACGACGAGACGTGTCGTGGTCGAAGACTGCAGGCCAAGTGCCGATGCGGCCTCGGTCTGGCCCTTCGACACGCCCATGATGCCGGCGCGGATGATCTCCGCGATGAAGGCGGCCGTGTAGAAGGACAGCGCGAGATAGAGCGCGACAAATTCCGGGGCGATGACCGCGCCGCCGGACATGTTGAAGCGACTGGCGACCGGATAGTCGAAGGTCAGCGGTGCGCCGACGGCGATAAAGGCAAGAATCGGCAGGCCGACGATCAGAGCGAAAGCGACCCGGCCGGTGGCGAAGATCTGGCCCGTCTTCATCTGGCGCGCCTTGGCCCAGCGGGCGACACCGATTGCAGCGACGATCCCGATCAGCAAGGCGATCGGAATGATGCTCGAGCCTTCGCCCCATAGCGGCTTCGGAAAAGTCAGGCCGCGATTGTTCAGGAAGGTCGAGAACGGCAGCTCAAGCGACTCGCGCGGCTGCGGCAAGGTCGCCAGGACACCGGAATACCAGAAGAATATGACGAGAAGCGGCGGGATGTTGCGGAAGGCTTCCACATAGACTGTGCAAAGCTTGGCGATCAGCCAGTTGTGCGACAGTCGACCGATCCCGATGATGAAGCCGATGATCGTCGCAGTGATGATGCCGGTCACGGCAACCAGAAGAGTATTCAGAAGGCCGACGAGAATGGCGCGGCCGTAGGTCGAATCCGACGAATAGGCGATAAGGGTCTGCCCGATGTCGAAGCCGGCGCGGCCGCCGAGGAAGTCATAGCCCGAGGCCGTGTTGCTTCGAGCGAGGTTTTCGATGGTGTTGTTCGCGATGGTCCAGACGATAAACGTCATGATGGCGATCGTAGCGATCTGAAAGAAGATGGATCTTGCTTTCGGATCGTAGATCAGCGAGCCAAAGCTCTGCCCACCGGCAGGCAAACTGGTGGCGTGATCTGTCATTCTGTGCCAAATCCCCGAGGCTTATGTTAGCCTTTACTGTTATTGTTTTTTGCCAAGACAGCCGGCATTCTCTGATGTCGCTGCTGACCACAGCGCGCGTGCCGGTCTGAACACTTGGTCCTGATATGCGCGAGGCGGCTTTCGCCGCCTCGCAAGGTCAGCCGGATCTTAGCGGACCGGCGGTGCGTACTGCAGGCCACCCTTGGTCCACAGAGCGTTCACGCCGCGCTCGATCTTGAGCGGGGTGGTTTCGCCGATGTTGCGCTCGAACACTTCACCGTAGTTACCGACGCCCTTGATGATGTTGTAGGCCCAATCATTGGTCAGGCCGAGGTCGGTACCGATTTTGGTGTCGGCTTCAGAGCCGAGGAAGCGCATGATGTCGGGGTTGGTGGTGGTCGACTTGATTTCATCGACGTTGGCCTGGGTGATGCCGAATTCTTCGGCCTGCACCAGTGCGTAGTGCGTCCAGGAAACGATGTCGAACCACTGGTCGTCACCCTGACGAACGGCCGGTCCGAGCGGCTCCTTGGAGATGATTTCCGGCAGGATGACGTGCTCATCCGGGTTGGTGAGCGTCAGACGCAGCGAGTACAGGCCCGACTGGTCGGTCGTGTAGACGTCGCAACGGCCGGCCTGATAGGCGGCGTTCACTTCTTCCAGCTTTTCGAAAACGACCGGCTTGTATTCGAGGTTGTTGGCCTTGAAATAGTCAGCGAGGTTGAGTTCGGTCGTGGTGCCGGACTGGACGCAGACGGCGGCGCCCGACAGTTCGAGAGCCGACTTGACGTTCAGGCCCTTGGTGACCATGAAGCCCTGGCCGTCATAGTAGTTGACGGCGCGGAAATTGAAGCCGAGCGCGGTGTCGCGGCTGATGGTCCAGGTGGTGTTGCGGGCGAGCATGTCGACTTCGCCGGACTGCAGGGCAGTAAAGCGGCTCTGGGCTGTGGTCGGCGTGTACTTGACCTTCGTGGCATCGCCGAAGACGGCGGCAGCAACGGCCTTGCAGTAGTCGACGTCGAAGCCGGTCCAGTTGCCGGCTGCGTCCGGCGAAGCGAATCCGGCGAGACCCGTGTTCACGCCGCACTGGACGAAACCCTTGGCCTTCACGTCATCGAGCACGGCAGCGGAAGCTGCGGACGCGCCAAAACCCAGGACTGCAGCGCCAATGGCGGCTGACAGGAACTTGTTGTTCATTTTTCCCAACCTTTTTTCTCTTGTTGTATTCCAGCGACGGCCTTCTGCCCAAAAGCAGCGCACGTCGGCTCACGGCCTCCCGGTGCGAGCCTTTATATCTCAGTCGCAAAATCTTGCAGGGTCAAGTCTTTATGCCGCAGATTGGCCACAAAAGCGCATTTTTGCCAAAATCGCCCTCCGATTAGGCAAAAATGTGTGGTTTTTAGCCTAAGGTGATGAAAATGACGCCTTTTTGTCTGTGCTGATATACGTGAACTGCAAGACTTGCGCTTTGGATCGTTGGTTCGTGCAACTTGACCGGATCCGCCTGAGGCGCGAGAACCGCGGCATCCCACCGTGAGGAATCTTGATACCATGAGCAAACCAAAAGACTGGCTGGCCACCGCCGGCACCGACACGAAACTGTGCCATATCGGCTATGATCCGGCCGACTACCACGGCTTTGTCAATCCGCCTGTCGTTCATGCTTCAACGGTGCTTTTTCCCAATGCACGGGCCATGGAAATGCGCTCTCAGACCTACACCTACGGGACGCGCGGTACGCCGACCACGGATGCTCTATGCCATGCGATCGACGAGCTTGAGGGCTCGGCCGGCACGATCCTCGTCCCATCCGGGCTCGCCGCCATCACCGTACCCTTCCTCGCCTTCCTCTCGGCGGGGGATCATGCGCTCATCGTCGATTCCGTCTACTCGCCCTGCCGCCACTTCTGCGACACGATGCTGACGCGGCTCGGCGTCGAGGTGGAATACTACGATCCGGAGATCGGCGCCGACATCGAACGCCTGATCCGGCCGAACACGAAACTTGTGCATACCGAAGCGCCTGGTTCCAACACGATGGAGATGCAGGACATTCGCGCCATCTCGGATGCGGCTCACAAGCATGATTGTGTGGTGACGATCGACAACACCTGGGCGACGCCGCTCTATTTCAAGGCATTGGATTTCGGTGCCGATATCTCGATCCATGCTGCAACCAAGTATCCCTCTGGTCATTCGGACATCCTGATGGGCACGGTCTCGGCCAATGCCAAGCACTGGCCGGTGCTCAAGGAAGCCAACATTACGCTCGGTATCTGCGGCGCCCCCGATGACAGCTACCAGATCCTGCGCGGCCTGCGGACGATGGGTCTCCGGCTTGAGCATCACTACAAGAGTGCGCTCTCGATCGCCCGCTGGCTCGAGGCGCGCGATGATGTGGCGCGTGTCCTGCATCCGGCTCTCGAATCTTTCCCTGGTCACGCCCTATGGAAACGCGACTTCAAGGGCGCGAGCGGCGTCTTTTCCTTTGTGCTGCCGGCGCCTTCGCCGGAGAAGATCAAGCCAAAGACCCATGCCTTTCTCGATGCGCTGCAGATCTTCGGCCTCGGCTGGTCCTGGGGCGGCTATGAGAGCCTGGCAGTGCACGTCAACCTGGATGACCGCAGGATCCGCAAGGGCCCGACCGATGGTGCCGTGATCCGTCTGCAGATCGGGCTGGAAAATGTTGAGGATATCCAGGCCGATCTTGAACGCGGCTTTGCTGCAGCCGCAGCCGCCGTCTGACGGGCAGGCCCGTTGTCAGTCGCCGATCCGGTGGCCGTAGAGCCAGTCGAGATCGGCGGCGAGCTTTTCCGCAGGCCGGAGAGAGAGCACGAGATCCCGCCCGATTCTGATCGGCCCTCGGGCGTGATAGGCAAAGCGGTTAAAGTCGCCGCGGGATTTGACCCGGGCAGTGCGCGCCTTGCGCTCGATCGAGAAAGCCGCAAGCGCGGAGGGCAGGGGTGCGCGAGTAACATGCGAGGCGAGCGAGAATGCGTCCTCGATCGCCATTGCAGCCCCCTGGGCGGAGAAAGGCATCATGGCATGCGCCGCATCACCGATCAGGACCGTATCGCGCCCATTGTGCCAATTGCCGTCAGATGCCTGGTAGAGCGGCCAGAAGGTGGGCCTCTCTGCGCCGGCGAGAATTGTTCTGATGTCGCGATGCCAGCCTGAAAACTGTTCAAGCAGCATGGCGCGCCGCGCCGCATCTGCATCGATGGCCCAGCTTTCGTCGCTTCTCGTGCCGGCAGCGATGGCCACGAGATTGAAGCCGTCAATCTCCTTCAGCGGATAGCTGACCAGATGCGCCTTGGCACCGAGATAGGCCGTCACACCGTCTGGCGACAGGAATGCGGGCGCCGCATCCCGCCTGAGGGTGAAGCGCCAGGCGATATTGCCGGAGAAACTGACGGTGGGGCTGCTGGGGACTGCATCGCGGGCGACGGACCAGGCGCCGTCAGCGCCGATCACCAGATCCGGCTTTCGACCGGTGATCGAGGTCAGTGCATCCGCCCCGATCCCCTGGACCCGATGACCGAGATGCAGCTGGCAGAGCGGTTGATTGAGAGCAGCGCGCATCAGCCCCTGCTGCAGGGTCGAGCGATGCAGCACGCCATAAGGATGGCCCCAGCGCCTCCGGGCGAAATCTCCGGCCGGCACTTCGGCGAGATGTCTGAGGTCCCTGCCGGAAACAAGGCTGATGGCACGGGGTTCGTACCAGTGGCGTTCGAGTTCGCTCAGAACGCCCAGAGAATCGAGAACCCGCGTGGCATTCGGCGAAAGCTGCAGACCCGCGCCGACCTCCCCCAGTTGGGGCGCCTGCTCGATGACGTCGGATGAAATGCCCTTTCGTGCAAGGGACAGGGCAGCGGTCAGGCCCGCCACCCCGGCTCCAACGATGGCGGCGTGCTTGATGGACATGGGGATGGTGCCGATCGTGACCCCTGCGGTCACGCAGCCTTGACGTGAAAGACGCAGCCGGGCGGGTTGGTCTGTTCAGCTTTGAGGCTGGGATTGTAGCGAAAGAGTGTCGAACAGTAGGAACAGACCTTTTCATTGTCATGCCCCATGTCGATGAAGATGTGCGGATGGTCGTAGGGCACGGATGCGCCGGTGCACATGAATTCCTTCACGCCGACTTCGATCACGCGATGACCGCCGTCGTTCTGGAAATGGGGAATGGTGTGGCCGGCCATGTGTTGCTCCGAAAATGCTTTGCGAATTGGCGCGGACATTAGCGCCCTCCTTCGCAAATGTGTAGAGCCAGCACCTGGCAAAAATCACAGAAAATCCGCATGCGGCAATTGATGTCAGGGATGTCTTGGCTATGGTTGCCCGCCCAGGCTTACCCCGGTTCACAAGGACTGATCGATGAATCTCGACGCGCCATCGTTTTCCAGCTTTCGCAACGAAGGCCTCGAACTCGCCTATTTCGACGACGGCGATCCCGCAGGCGACCCGGTTTTGCTCATTCACGGTTTTGCCTCGACGGCCAGCGTCAACTGGGTTTTTCCCGGCTGGCTGAGGACGCTGGGAGATGCAGGCTATCGGGTCATCGCCATTGACAATCGCGGCCATGGCGCCAGCGCCAAGCCGCATGATCCTGAAGCCTATCACCCGACGTCCATGGCCGGGGACGCAGCCGCCCTGCTGACCCATCTCGGCATCGCCGACGCCCATGTCATGGGCTATTCGATGGGCGCCCGCATCTCCGCCTTCCTTGCCATCGAGCATCCCGACCGCGTACGCTCGCTCGTTTTCGGTGGGCTCGGCATCGGCATGTGCGACGGTGTGGGGGATTGGGATCCGATCGCCGACGCGCTGCTTGCTCCGTCGCTTTCCGACGTGGTCCACGAACGTGGCCGCATGTTCCGCGCCTTTGCGGATCAGACGAAGTCGGACCGGCTGGCGCTTGCGGCCTGCATCCGCACCTCCCGGGACCTGGTGCGCCGCGAGGACATTGCCAAGGTCGATCTGCCTTGTCTGATCGGCGTCGGGACGAAGGACGATATCGCCGGCTCGCCGCATGAGCTGGCCGAGCTGATGCCGCGTGCCATAGCGCTCGACATTCCCAACCGCGACCACATGCTGGCCGTTGGCGATAGGGTCTTCAAGAAGGCGGTGCTGGATTTCTATTCCGAACTTGAGCGCCGCTGACCCTCAGCGCCCCGTGAAAATCGGCCGGCGGCGTTCGGCGAAAGCTGCGCGGCCTTCACGATAGTCGTCACTCTCGAAGGTCGATGCACCGATGATTTCGGCCTCGCGCAAGAGGTCGTCATCTCCTTGTTCGACGGCGCGCAAGGCGAGCTTGGAGGCCCGCAGCGACAGGGGGGCATTGGCTGCGATCGTATCGCCGAGGTTCTGCGCCCGTTGATCCAGATCGTCGGGGCCTGTCAGTTCGGACAGAAAACCGCTGGCCAGGAGTTCCTGAGCCTTGAGGGCTCCACCGGTGAAGAGTAAGCGCCGTGCCAGCTGACTGCCCAGGCTCCGCACGAAATCCTGAACGGCATCGGCCGGATAGGCGAGGCCGAGCCGGGCGGCGGGCACCGCGAAGACGGCATCGGAGGAGGCGAGCCGCAGGTCGGCGGCTGCGGCCAGACCAAAGCCGCCGCCATAGCAGACGCCACGGATCGCCGCGATGACGGGGACAGGTGCTTCGCGTATGGCTGCGAAGGCGCGGCTGTTCGAAGCTTCGTAGATCCGGGCCGTCGCCGCATCCTTCCTTAATTCGCTAAATTCCGAAATGTCTGCTCCGGCACAGAAGTCTGCATGACCGCCGCCGGCCAGCACGATGACCCGGGCGCCCGCGTCGACATGCAGCCAATGGATGGCGTCCGGAATTGCGCGCCACATGGCTGCCGTAACCGCATTTTTCCGTTGCGGATTGTCGAGCACCAGAAGCCCCGTTCCAGCTTCACAGAAAGCCTTGATAAAGCCAGTGGCAAAGCTGTGCGATTGTTTCATGCGTGCCCCATTTGAGTTCGACAGGTGTTCGACTATATAATGCCATTCCAAGACGAACGAGGAGACCTGCAATGGTCGCACACAACGACGTCCTCAAGACAGAAACCGTCAAGTCCATGGATCCGATCTGGGACAGCCTGCGGCACGAAGCCCGCGTGGCGGCTGATCGCGATCCGATGCTGGCGGCCTTCTTCCATTCGACGGTGCTGAGCCACCGCTCGCTGGAGGATTGTGTAATCTACCGGATCTGCGAGCGCCTCGATCATTCGGACGTGCCGGCGATTGTCCTGCGTCAGGCCTTCGAGGCCATGATGAGAGATTGGCCGGAATGGGGCGCGATCCTGAGGGTCGACATACAGGCCGTCTACGACCGCGATCCGGCCTGCACGCGGTTCATGGAGCCGGTCCTCTATTTCAAGGGCTTTCACGCCATCCAGACGCATCGTCTGGCGCATTGGCTGTGGAAAAATGGACGCCGGGACTTCGCGCTTTATCTGCAGAGCCGATCGTCGAACATGTTCCAGACGGACATCAATCCGGCCGCACGCATCGGCAAGGGTATCTTCCTCGATCACGCCACGGGGCTTGTTGTTGGCGAAACGGCCCGCATCGGTGACAATGTGTCGATCCTGCATGGCGTCACGCTCGGCGGCACCGGGAAGGAAGGCGCCGATCGCCATCCGAAGATCGGTGACGGCGTTCTGATCGGGGCAGGGGCCAAGGTGCTCGGCAATATCGAAGTCGGCAGTTGCTCGCGCATTGCCGCCGGTTCTGTGGTTCTCAAGCCCGTGCCGAAATGCACCACGGTCGCCGGCGTTCCGGCGCGGGTGGTCGGTGAGGCGGGATGTGCCGAGCCGAGCCGCTCGATGGATCAGATGATCGCCTCGGAGATCTGAGGCGTCCGCGATGCGCCGGGCCGAGAGCGATCCGGCTTGCCGGGGGCAAACTTTTCTTTGCGGCTTTACATCGGCGGAAAGGCCGTGCGACAAGCGCGCAATTCGACCACTCCCCGAAAACAGTCCATGGAGAGACAGTGTGAAGCCGGAAGAACTGAAGAAGCTCGACGCCTATTTCAAGCGCACCTTCAACCCGACGATGAGCGTGAAGGCTCGTCCCCGCAAGGACGATTCTGCTGAAGTCTATGTCGGTGACGAGTTTCTCGGCGTGGTCTTCAAGGATGATGAAGACGGCGATCTCTCCTACAATTTCTCGATGGCGATCCTCGACGTCGATCTCTGATTGTCGGGCCATTGCCGACCGCCTAGCGGCGAGAAGCCTTTGATACGCGTTGCAAAGGGGGCTGTGCCGATGGGTACGGCCCCTTATTTGTTGTCCGGCTTACAATTGACGATTGTTGTGCAATGCACAAAATTGCTTGACCGATTTTGTGCGACTGCTATCTTTGGGCTATCTGATATGCCTGACAAGGGAGGAGTGTTCGCATGTTCAACATCGATGACGCCAGCAAGAAGAGCAAAGAAGCCATGGACACCATGATGAAGAACTATTCGGAGGTGACCAAGGGTTTCCAGGCGATTGCCACGGAAGCAACGGACTACTCCAAGAAGTCATTCCAGGACATGGCTTCCTACATGGAAGCCCTGACTTCGGTGAAGAGCGTCGAGGCGGCATTCGAGCTGCAGACCTCCTTCATGAAGTCTTCCTATGAGAGCTTCGTCGCAGAAGCGACCAAGATGGGCGAGATGTATGCCGATCTCGCCAAGGTCGCTTACAAGCCCTACGAGGGCGTTGTGGGCAAGGCCATGGCGCCGATGTCTGCTGCCGCCTGATCGAAGCTTGCGCGTAACATGCGAGACCGGCCGTGCCCTGCACGGCCGGTCTTGTCATTTGTACCCGCTGCTATAACCTGATTGTTCAATCTTCTCGCCATTGCGGTCTTCGTGACAAATTGTCGTCACTGATGTCCGGGGGGCTTAAAATCACCGCATAATGAACTACCTTACTGTGCTGAGTGTTCGTCCGCACCGATGTGTAACGGCAAACCGGCCGGACAACGGAGAATGAACTGAAATGACTGCAAAGCCGGTCTTCATGCAAAGCCAGGGTGACGGGGAAAACGCCAATCGCGGCACCTCGGTGATCACCCGCACCAAGCCGAAGACGAAGAAGCCCGATCTGTATCGCGTCCTGCTTCTGAACGACGACTACACACCGATGGAATTCGTGATCCATATCCTGGAGCGCTTCTTCCAGAAGGACAGGGAAGCCGCCACCCGCATCATGCTGCATGTTCACAATCATGGAGTGGGCGAATGTGGTGTCTTCACCTACGAAGTCGCCGAAACCAAAGTCTCACAGGTGATGGATTTCGCCAGGCAACATGAACATCCGCTTCAATGCGTCATGGAAAAGAAGTGAGGATCAGACGTGCCAACATTTTCGCCCAGCCTCGAAAAAGCGCTGCATCAGGCACTGACCTACGCCAATGAGCGTCACCACGAATACGCGACGCTTGAGCACCTGCTGCTCGCGCTGATCGATGACGCCGACGCCGCCGCCGTGATGGGGGCCTGTAACGTCAACCTCGATTCCCTTCGCAAGACCGTGTCCGACTTCGTCGACAACGATCTCGCCAATCTGATCACGGGTTACGACGAGGACTCGAAGCCCACGTCGAGCTTCCAGCGTGTCATCCAGCGGGCCGTCATCCATGTCCAGTCCTCCGGTCGCGAGGAAGTGACCGGCGCCAACGTCCTCGTTGCGATCTTCGCCGAACGCGAGAGCAATGCCGCCTATTTCCTGCAGGAGCAGGAGATGACCCGCTATGACGCGGTCAATTATATCTCGCATGGCATTGGCAAGCGGCCTGGCGCCTCGCAGGTTCGGAGCCCCCGTGGTTCCGACGAGGGAGAACCCGAAGTCAAGCAGGGACGCGAGCCCGAGGAAGGTGCTGCCAAGGGCAAGCAGGAAGCCTTGAAGGCCTACTGCGTCAACCTGAACGAAAAGGCCAAGACCGGCCGCATCGATCCCTTGATCGGTCGCCACAGCGAAGTGAACCGGACGATCCAAGTTCTGTGCCGTCGTTCCAAGAACAATCCGCTTTATGTCGGTGATCCCGGCGTCGGCAAGACGGCGATCGCCGAGGGGCTTGCCAAGCGCATCGTCGAGGGCAAGGTTCCCGAGGCCCTCGCGGACGCGACGATCTTTTCGCTCGACATGGGCACGCTGCTCGCCGGCACGCGCTATCGCGGTGACTTCGAGGAGCGGCTGAAGCAGGTGGTCAAGGAACTCGAAGAGTATCCGGGCGCTGTGCTGTTCATCGACGAGATCCACACGGTGATCGGTGCAGGTGCCACCTCCGGCGGCGCCATGGACGCGTCGAACCTCTTGAAGCCGGCGCTCTCTTCGGGAGCGATCCGCTGCATCGGTTCGACCACCTACAAGGAATACCGGCAGTTTTTTGAAAAGGACCGCGCACTTGTCCGCCGGTTCCAGAAGATCGACGTCAACGAGCCGTCGATCGATGATGCCATCGAAATCATGAAGGGCTTGAAGCCCTATTTCGAGGACTATCACAAGCTGCGTTACACCAACGAGGCGATCAAGTCGGCCGTCGAGCTTTCGGCCCGCTACATCTCCGACCGCAAGCTGCCGGACAAGGCGATCGACGTGATCGACGAAACCGGTGCGGCCCAGATGCTGCTGCCGGCGTCCAAGCGCCGCAAGCTGATCACCGAAAAGGAGATCGAGGTCACCATCGCGACGATGGCCCGGATCCCGCCCAAGACCGTGTCCAAGGACGACGAGATGGTTCTCGCCAACCTGGAAAAGGAATTGCGCTCGGTCGTCTACGGCCAGGACAAGGCGATCGAAGCCCTGTCGACGGCGATCAAGCTCGCCCGTGCGGGTCTTCGCGAACCGAACAAGCCGATCGGCTCCTACGTCTTCTCCGGCCCGACAGGCGTCGGCAAGACGGAAGTCGCCAAGCAGCTGGCCTCGTCGCTCGGCGTCGAACTCCTGCGCTTCGACATGTCGGAGTATATGGAAAGGCACACCGTCTCGCGGCTTCTCGGGGCGCCTCCCGGCTATGTCGGCTTCGACCAGGGCGGTCTCTTGACCGATGGCGTCGATCAGCACCCGCACTCGGTCGTGCTGCTCGATGAGATCGAGAAGGCGCATCCGGATATCTACAACATCCTGCTGCAGGTCATGGACCATGGCCAGCTGACGGACCACAACGGCAAGAAGATCGACTTCCGCAACGTGATCCTGATCATGACGACGAATGCGGGCGCATCGGAGATGGCGAAGTCGGCAATCGGCTTCGGTTCGTCGAAGCGCTCGGGTGAGGATGAGGAAGCGTTGAACCGCCTCTTCACTCCGGAATTCCGCAACCGCCTCGACGCGACGATCCCGTTCGCGCCGTTGCCTACGGAAGTCATCCACCAGGTGGTGCAGAAGTTCGTCATGCAGCTGGAGGCCCAGCTGTCCGAACGCAACGTCACCTTCGACCTGTCGGAGCCTGCAATCGCCTGGCTGGCGAAGAATGGCTATGACGAGAAGATGGGCGCCCGTCCATTGGGCCGTGTCATTCAGGAGCATATCAAGAAGCCGCTGGCCAACGAGATCCTGTTCGGCAAGCTGAAAAAGGGTGGTGTCGTGAAGGTCGGCACCAAGACCGACGAGGCGGGCGACGAGGTCCTCGATCTGGAAGCGATCTCAGAAGTGGCACCGGTCAAGCCGAAGCCATCAGCCGAGGTGGCCCCGGCCAAGCCGGCCAAGGCCAAGCGCAAGCCGGTCTCCAAGGCTTCCGTCGTTGAAGATGACGGCGACGTTGCCGTGATCGACGAGGCGCCCAAGCAGCCCAAGCGGTCGGCCGTGCCGAAGGTGCCGAAGAAGAAGTAAGCGCCGACGTCCATGAAAAAACCGTGCCGGGCGCAAAGCCCGGCACTTTCTTTTTGCCGATCCGGAATTTCAGATGTCTTCGGCTCCCTCCGATATTTCACAAATGCGGTGGTTTTTCACCGGCATGCGCGGACTCTTCAGTCTGCCCGCGATCATCCTGATGATCTCCTTCGTGGGTTTTTCGGCTTTTGCCCTGCAATCCGGCATCACGCGCGCCGAGGCCATGTTCATGACGGCGACCGTCTGGGCATTGCCGGCCAAGATGATCCTGATCGGCACGATGACAAGTGGTGCAAACCTGCTCGCGATCTTTCTTGCCGTCTCGCTGTCATCGATCCGCATGATGCCGATGGTGGCCTCGCTGGTGCCGGAAATGCGAACCGAGCGCACGCCGACATGGCTCCTGCTCCTCTTGTCCCATTTCATCGCGATCACGGCCTGGGTCTTCGCCATGGGGAGTTTCAAGACCGTGCCGCGGGAGGCGCGTGTCTCCTATTTCGCCGGGTTCGGGATTACGCTGGTAACGGTCAACACCATCCTCGTCGGCGTATGCTACGGGCTGGTGGCGAGTTTCCCGCCAGTCGTGGCGGGTCTCCTCTTCTTCCTCACGCCGGTCTATTTTATCGCTTCGATCTGGGCGACCGGACGGCAGTCCGTCGTCAAGGTCGCCTTCGTCGTCGGCATCGTCTCAGGGCCGCTTCTGGCGGCCGTTGTGCCAGGCTTTGATATCCTGATCGCCGGTCTCGGTGGCGGGACTTTGGCTTATCTCTTCGATCGCTACGCGATCCGGGGCGGCAAGGCCTCGGCGATCGCGGAGCCGATAAAGGACGAGCCGGTGGAGGAGCTGGTCTGATGGTGGATTACTGGCCCTATGTCGTCATCATCGTCGCCGGCTGGCTCGCGACCGATATGTGGCGCTGGCTGGGCGTCATTGCCGGAAATCGTCTGCGGGAGGGCTCCGAGGTGCTGAACTGGGTGAGGGCGGTTGCGACCGCGCTCGTCATGGCAGTAACCGCGAAACTGGTCGTCTTTCCCTCAGGCATGTTGGAAAACTCGCCACTCTGGCTCAGGTTGGCGGCCGCAGGTCTCGGCTTCGCAGCCTTCCTGCTCTCGGGCCAACGCGTCGTCGTCGGGGTCGTCGTCCCTCTGGCAATCCTGGGGGCTGGCCTGCTCTGGCTCTGAGATCGCATGCGATCACAGACGCGTGTGATCGCTGGATTTGCCACATTTCGCCTCCCAGATCGTGAATATCGGTCAAGAAAGGAAAGCGAAATGTCCAAGGTAGTACGCTTCCGAACACTGAAGCACGGCGATCCGCCCCGGTTCAAGGTTCTCCCGGAAGATCTGCGCAAACGGTCTCCTCGGATCCGCGCAACCCATTCGCCCCGTGCGTTCCCGATCATGCTTCTCGCGCTCGTCGGGGCCGCGGTCGCACTGGTGCTTGGTGGGATTGTCGGCTGACCTTGACGTTTGGCCACCATTGACGGCGCCTGTTCAGAGCGCAGCCTTGATCTTCTCCGCCTGAGCCTTCAGCACCTCGACATCGGCCATGCCACCGGCATGCGGTTTGAGCGGCAAGCCGTCATGCCTTGGGATCACGTGAAAATGCAGGTGGAAAACGGTCTGCCCGGCTGCGGGCTCGTTGAACTGCGCGACAAAGACGCCGTCGGCCTCGAAGGCCTCTTTCGCCGCATTGGCGAGTTTCTGTACGACCGGCATGAGCTTCGACAGCACGGCCGGATCGGCATCGAGCAGGTTGCGCGATCCAGCCTTCGGGATCACGAGAAGATGGCCGGGCGCCTGCGGCATGACGTCCATGAAGGCGAGCGTGTCTTCGTCTTCGTAGAGTTTGACCGAGGGAATGTCGCCGGCAAGGATCTTGGCGAAGATGTTGTTCGGATCATAGGCGGTCATGGTCGTCTCCTCGATTGTCCGGGCCACTTAACGGCAAGGCACGCCCCGCTTCAAGGGAGGGACTGTGCCTCTCAACCATCGAATTCCTCGCCTTCGCGCAGTTGGCGCTCACCTTTTCGGAAGGGGGTGTGTTCGCCGAGAAATTCGCCGATCTGCGCGACCTCGCGACGTTCCTGTTCGAGATAGTCCGCCACGGCACGACGCAGTCCCGGATGCGTGATGAAATGGGCGGAATGGGTGATGACAGGCTCGTAGCCGCGCGCCAGCTTGTGCTCGCCTTGAGCGCCGGCCTCGACGCGGGCGAGGCCCTTCTCCAGCGCAAAGTCGATAGCCTGATGATAGCAGACTTCGAAATGCAGGAAGGGGTGATCCTCGATGCATCCCCAGTGGCGACCGTAGAGGGCATCTGCGCCGATGAAATTGATCGCGCCGGCCACATAGCGCCCGTTGCGCTTCGCCATCACCAGCAGGATGTCGTCGGCCATGCGCTCGCCGACCAGTGAATAGAACATGCGGGTGAGATAGGGGCGCCCCCACTTGCGGCTGCCGGTATCGATATAGAAGTGGAAGAACTGGTCCCAGATCTCTTCCGTCAGGTCACGGCCTGTCAGCCAGTCGATGCTCAATCCGTTTTCGAGTGCTGACCGGCGTTCCTTGCGCAGAGTCTTGCGCTTGGACGAAGACAGCTCCGCGAGAAAAGCCTCGTGGTTCGTATAGCCCCGATTGATGAAGTGGAACTGCTGGTCAGTCCGGTGCAGGAAGTTGGCTCCCGTAACGGAGGTCAGCTCCCCTTGCGTAAGGAAGGTAATATGCGCCGAGGAGAATTCGAGTTCTTGCGCAACCTGCCGGAGCCCCTGGGCAAGGAGAGACTGGACCCGCATCACATCCTCGCCCTGGCGCACCAGGAGCCGCGGCCCGGTTGCAGGTGTAAAGGGGATGGAGGCTTGCAGTTTCGGATAGTAGCGTCCGCCGGCACGCTGAAAGGCGTCTGCCCAACCGTGGTCGAAGACATATTCGCCCTGGCTGTGGCTCTTGAGGTAACAGGGGATTGCACCGATCAGGCGCCCCTGTTCCTCCAGCAGAAGGTGATGGCCCATCCAGCCGGTCTCGGCCGTGGCCGAGCCCGAGTCTTCAATGGCCGAGAGGAAGGCATGCGAGGTGAAGGGATTGTAGCCGGCCCCGGAACGGCACGCTCCGGAGAGCAGGCCCCATTCGCTGGATGAAATCTCCTGAAAGGAGCCGACTACGCGGATCGTCACCTCGTCTGCCATGGATCTCCCGTCAGGCGATCGCCGGCGACTGGCGCGGGTCGAAGCCTTCGAATGTCATCTGATCAGCATATTTATAGGTCTGCGCCCGCATGATTTCATCCCTGACGGTCCAGGTAATCACAGGTGTGCCCTTTTCACGCAGGCCCGTGACGAACTCATTGGGCAGATGCGCGACGCAATAGGAGGTGAAATCGAGGCCGAGTTCCATGGCCTCCGCATGCGCGGCAAAGTTCTCCGGCTTCATGCCTTCCGCCGTCAGGCCGACCGGCCAGGGGCACTCTGCGAGTTTGAGGGCGCGCAGCAGGTGATAGTCGAAGCTCATCAGTGCGACCTTGCCCTCATAGCCTTCGAGCACCTCAAGCACGTCCTCGATAAAGCCGTCGTCATGTTCGGCATCGATCCCCTTGAGTTCGATCACCAGCGGAACCTGACCCTTCACCAGGTCGAGCATCTGGCGAAGCGTCGGGATCTTGTCCTTCGTCCCGCCAATGGACAGCATGCGCAATTCGCCGGCGGTGCGCTCACGCACTTCACCGGTCATATTGCAGAGACGTTGCAGGTCATGGTCGTGGAAAACCATCGGCACGCTGTCGGAGGAAAGCTGGATGTCACATTCGATGGCAAAGCCTGCCTCGATCGCCCGGCTGAAAGCCGAAAGCGTGTTTTCCCAGATGGTCTTGTTCATGTCGTGGTAGCCGCGATGGGCAATCGGCAGATCCTTGATCCAGTCGGCGCGGCTCACTGGGCAATCTCCAGGATGGCATCGATCTCGACGGCCGCATTCAGCGGCAGCTGCGCCACGCCGACGGCAGCGCGGGCATGTTTGCCGGCGTCGCCGAGCACATTGGCAATCAGATTCGAGGCGCCGTTGATGACCAGGTGCTGCTCGACGAAACCGGGCGCGGAGGCGACGAAGCCGTTGAGCTTGACGACCCGGGTGATACGCGACAGGTCGCCGGAAAGGGCAGCCTTGGCCTGAGCCAGGATGTTGATTGCACAGAGCTCGGCCGCTCTCTGGGCATCTGCGAGAGCGACATCGCCGCCGACCAGACCGATCACGGCCACTTTTCCGCCTTCAATTGGAAGTTGGCCGGAGAGAAACAGCAGGTTTCCGCTGATCACATAGGGCACGTAATTGGCGGCGGGGGCAGCCGCTTCCGGCAGGCTGATGCCCAGTGCTGCAAGGCGGCCGTCGATTGTGTCGGACATGGTCGATTCCCGGTCTGTTGATAAAAGGTGAGAAACTCGTGGCGACGAAAAGCATGTCTCGCTTTTGCCGGATGTGTTCTTATAACATCGAGGACGAGTCCAACAGGAGGGTGTCGATGTTTCCTTTGCGAATGGCGGTCCGTGCGTCGATGGCGCTTGCTGCCGTGGGCGCCACGGGGGCGGCGGCATCTGCGGCGACTGTCGGCCTCGTGCCGCACCGCGCCGTCTACGAAATTGTGCTGAAAGAGGCATCCGACCGCTCGGGCATCGAATCCGTGCGCGGGCGCATGGTCTATGAATTCAGCGGCTCGGCCTGCAAGGGATTCAACACCCAGTTTCGTTTTGTCACGCGCATCGACGTCGGCGACGGCGTGCGCGTCACCGATCAGCGCTCGACCACCTTCGAAGACGTGTCGGCTGGCAAGTTCCGATTCGAAAACAAGTCCTTCACCGACGACCAGTTGGACAAGGACGTGAGCGGCGCTGCCGCCGAAGCCGATGGCAAGGTCAGGATCGAACTCACCGGACCCGACAAGCGTGATATCGAGCTTGCTGACAGCCGTTTCCCCGCCGAGCACATGCTCGAAGTGATCTCCCGCGCCCGCAAGGGCGAGCAGGTCTTCGAATCACGGATCTTCGATGGCTCCGAAGATGGTGACCAGACCTTCCTGACCACCACGATCGTTGGTGGACCGAAGAAGTCGAGTGCTGCGGATCCGGAAGCCAAGGCCCTGGCGTCCCTTGGAACGCAGCAGTACTGGCCTGTCTCGATCGCCTATTTCGACGAGAAGACAAGAGGCGACCAGGTGCCGATCTACAGTCAGTCCTTCAAGCTTTACGAGAATGGCGTGACACGTGATCTCACGCTCGACTACGGTGATTTTGTCCTGGCCGGCAAGCTGACCAAGCTTGAAGTCCTTGGCAAGCCGAACGGCGATTGCCAGTAATCGGCAGAGGCCGCGGTATATTCGCCGCTTCCACACTTGATTTTTGGCCGTCGCACCTGTATGGCCCGCATCATTCCACACGCGAGGCTTGGGATCGACAGGGAGAAATCCTGCCGCTTCCGCCCGGTGGCAGGCCGAAAGGTCTGCTGTTTGCCTCGCGGGGGTTCAACCGGAAAAAGGAGAAAAAGGCATGGCATTGCCTGATTTTAGCATGCGTCAGCTTCTGGAAGCTGGCGTTCACTTCGGTCACCAGACGCACCGCTGGAACCCGAAGATGAAGCCGTACATCTTCGGCGATCGTAGCAACATCCACATCATCGACCTGGCTCAGACCGTTCCGATGCTGTCGCGCGCCCTGCAGGTCGTGTCCGACACCGTCGCTCGTGGCGGCCGCGTCCTCTTCGTCGGCACCAAGCGTCAGGCTTCGGAAATCATCGCTGACAGCGCCAAGCGTTCGGCCCAGTACTATGTCAACTCCCGCTGGCTCGGCGGCATGATGACCAACTGGAAGACCATTTCGAACTCGATCGCCCGTCTGCGCAAGCTCGATGAAATCCTGTCTTCGGAAGTATCTGGTTACTCCAAGAAGGAGCGCCTGAACCTTGAGCGCGAACGCGAGAAGCTTGAAAAGGCTCTCGGCGGTATCCGCGACATGGGCGGCACCCCCGACCTGATGTTCATCATCGACACCAACAAGGAAAAGATCGCGATCGACGAAGCCAAGCGCCTCGGCATCCCGGTTGTTGCTGTCATCGACTCGAACTGCGATCCGGACCTCATCGACTATCCGATCCCGGGCAACGACGACGCTTCGCGCGCCATCGCTCTCTACTGCGACCTGATCTCGCGCGCTGCCATCGACGGTATCGCTCGCCAGCAGGGTTCGTCTGGTCGTGACATCGGCGCCTCTGCCGAAGCTCCGATCGAGCCGGCTCTCGAGACCGAAGCAGAAGCTTGATGCTTCGAACGCGGCGGACCTGATCCGCCGCGCCCCGTCAAGGGATACGGCCGCCCGAAAGCTCGTCTGAGCCTCGGGCGGCCTCGCAATTCCGGCGACCTGTCACCGATACGGTCCTGAATGCGTTCAAGGTTTTCGTGGTGACCTGCTTCATCACGTTGTCACACTTCCGGGTACATTTCGTCCCCCAAACAGCATGCTCCGGGATCACGATCGGCTGGCGCATCGCTTGAACAGACAAGAGGCACACAATGGCTGAAATCACTGCAGCACTGGTTAAGGAACTGCGCGAAAAGTCCGGCGCAGGCATGATGGATTGCAAGAAGGCTCTCATCGAGAACGACGGTGACGTCGAAGCCGCCATCGACTGGCTGCGCGCCAAGGGTATCGCCAAGGCCGACAAGAAGTCGGGCCGCACGGCCGCCGAAGGCCTGGTCGGCATCAATGGCGCCGGCACCTCGGCCGTTGTCGTCGAAGTCAACTCCGAAACCGACTTCGTTGCCCGTAACGACGCCTTCCAGGACCTCGTCCGCGGCGTGGCTTCCGTTGCCATCGGCACCGACGGTACCGTCGATGCGATCAGCGCTGCCACCTATCCGGCCAGCGGCAAGTCGGTTGCCGACACCATCAAGGACGCAATCGCCCATATCGGCGAGAACATGACGCTGCGCCGCGCCGTCAAGCTCTCGGTCGAGGATGGTGTCGTCGCGACCTACGTCCACAATGCCGCCTCCGAAGGCCTCGGCAAGCTCGGCGTGCTCGTTGCGCTGAAGTCGACCGGCAACAAGGACGTTCTGGCTGCCATCGGCCGTCAGGTCGCCATGCACATCGCTGCGACCAACCCGCTTGCCATCCGTTCGGAAGAAGTCGATGCCGCCGTCGCCGAGCGCGAGCGCAATGTCTTCATCGAACAGTCGCGCGCCTCGGGCAAGCCGGACGCCATCATCGAGAAGATGGTCGAAGGCCGCATGCGCAAGTTCTTCGAGGAAGTCGCGCTTCTGTCGCAGGCTTTCGTCATCAACCCGGATCTGACGGTCGGCGACGCCATCAAGGCTGCCGAGAAGGATGCCGGCGCTCCGATCGAAGTCACCGGCATGGCTCGTCTGCTGCTCGGCGAAGGCATCGAGAAGGAAGAGAGCGACTTCGCCGCCGAAGTGGCTGCTGTCGCCAAGGGCTGATCGCCCTATCCTTTCAAGGGAAAACATCGGGCATCGCGTGACAACGCGGTGCCCTTCGTGTATCCGGCACTGAATTGAATTCGGGAGCACTCATGTCCGTCAAGCCATTGTTCAAACGCGTCCTCCTCAAGGCTTCCGGCGAGGCCCTCATGGGAAGCCAGGGCTTCGGGATTGATGTCGCGGTGGCAGATCGGATTGCCGGCGACATCGCAGAAGCCCGGCGCATGGGCGTGGAAGTCGGCGTCGTCGTCGGCGGGGGCAACATCTTCCGCGGTGTGGCTGTCGCCTCCAAGGGCGGCGATCGGGTGACCGGCGACCATATGGGCATGCTGGCAACCGTCATCAACGCGCTGGCGCTTGCCACGTCCCTGCGCAAACGCGACATCGATACGGTCGTTCTTTCGGCGATCGCCATGCCGGAGATTTGCGAGAGCTTCTCGCAGCGCGCCGCCTTGCACCATCTGGCGCAGGGCAGGGTGGTAATTTTTGCAGGCGGTACGGGCAATCCATTCTTCACCACCGATTCCGCTGCGGCATTGCGCGCAGCCGAGATCGGTGCCGAGGCGATCTTCAAGGGAACACAGGTGGACGGGATCTATTCCGCCGACCCGAAGAAGGAACCAGACGCCACCCGCTTCGACCGGCTCACGCATGACGAAGTCCTGCAGAAGGGGCTCGCCGTCATGGATGTTGCAGCTGTCGCCCTGGCGCGCGAAAACCACATACCGATCATCGTCTTCTCGATCCATGAGAAGGGTGGCTTCGGCGAAATCCTGTCCGGCGCCGGTCTCATGACCATCGTCACCGACAACTGATCAAAATGAATGGCGGACATCCAGTGATGCCGCCGGCTGAAAGAGCAATGGGAGAACCATGATGACCGCAGGGGTTGATCTCAACGACATCAAGCGCCGCATGGACGGTGCCATCAACGCATTCAAGAACGATATCGCGTCGCTGCGCACGGGCCGCGCCTCGGCCAATATCCTCGATCCGGTTATGGTCGAAGCCTATGGTTCGCGCGTGCCGCTGAATCAGGTGGCCAACGTGACCGTGCCCGAGCCGCGCATGCTGGGTGTCTCGATCTGGGACAAGTCCATGGCCAACGCTGTCGACCGTGCGATCCGCGAAGCCAATCTCGGCCTCAACCCGATCATGGACGGGCAGAACCTGCGCATTCCTCTGCCGGAATTGAACGAAGAGCGCCGCAAGTCGCTCGTCAAGGTCGCGCATGATTACGCAGAGAAGGCCAAGGTTGCCATCCGCCACGTCCGCCGCGACGGCATGGACGGCCTGAAGAAGGCCGAGAAGGATGGCGCTATCAGCCAGGACGACAGCCGTTCCCTGTCCGAGAAGGTGCAGAAGATGACCGACGAGACGATTGTCGACGTCGACCGCTTGCTCGCGGACAAGGAAAAGGAAATCATGCAGGTTTAAGGCAGAGTCGTCTTTCGCCGTACTCTCCGAGCCGCCTGGATCCTCGCCAATGTCGACAATTCATCATCGCATCGTTCCGCAGCATGTTGCGATCATCATGGATGGCAACGGACGCTGGGCGAACGCGCGCGGCTTGCCGCGAACCCTTGGCCACCGCAAGGGGGTCGAGGCGGTCCGTGAGACGGTAAAGGCAGCAGGCGAGGCCGGGATCTCGGTTCTGACCCTGTTTGCCTTCTCGTCGGAAAACTGGCGGCGACCGGAAGCCGAGGTCAACGAACTCTTTGGTCTCCTGAAAGCCTTCATTCGCCGTGATCTGGCCGAACTGCACCGGTCGGGAGTTCGTGTCCGCGTCATCGGAGACCGGCTGAACCTCCGCGACGACATTCTGTCGCTCCTTCTCGAAGCGGAAGAGACGACGGCCGACAATACGGCCATGACCCTCGTGATTGCCTTCAACTACGGATCGCGTGACGAGATCGCACGGGCTGCGGCACGTCTGGCGGTCGAAGTGCGGGCCGGCAGGCTCGATCCGTCCCAGATCGATGCACAAAAGCTCAACGACTTTCTCGATACGGCCGGCATTCCGGATCCGGATCTGGTGATCCGCACGAGCGGCGAGGAGCGTCTGTCGAACTTCCTGCTCTGGCAGGCGGCCTATGCCGAGCTGATGTTCGTGCCCGACTTCTGGCCGGATTTCACGCCGGCACTGTTCGACAGTGTCCTGGAACGATACGCGGCGCGCGACCGTCGCTTCGGTGGTCTGTCGGACAAAGCCGTGGCGGTTGGCTCATGAGCTTGACCATGTCGCGCGAGCTTCAGCTCAGGATCGTCTCAGCCATCGTCTTGGTCGTGGTGGTTCTCGCCGCGACCTGGTTTGGCGGCCTTGCCTTCAAGGCTCTGGCTGCGGCGATCGGTCTGCTGATCTATTACGAGTGGTCCACCATCACACGCCTTGCAGAGGGCAGCCTCAGGTCGAACGCTTTCGGCTGGTTGTCGATGGCGTTGATCAGCCTGAACATGCTCTTCGGAGAGGCCGACATGACAGTGCCGCTCTTTGCCGGCCTTGTCGTAACCATGGCCATTCCGTCCTTTCTCGGCCGCGTGAGCTGGTGGCAGTCTGGCGGTCTGTTCTATGCCGGCCTGAGCGCCATTTCGCTTTCCGCGATCCGGGGTGAGGATTCTCTCGGCTTCATCGCGATGCTTTTTGTCTTCGTCGTTGTCTGGGCGACAGACATTCTGGCTTACTTCGTCGGTCGGGCCGTCGGCGGTCCCAAACTTGCCCCGCGCATATCACCCGGCAAAACCTGGTCAGGCGCCGTTGGTGGCACCGTGGCCGGTGTCGCGGGTGGAATTCTGGTCGCCATGGCCCATTTTCAGGATGTCGGATTGTGGGTCGGGCTGGTGGCGCTGGCGCTGTCGGTTGCAAGCCAGATCGGCGACCTCTTCGAGTCCTTTATCAAGCGGCGATTTGGAGTGAAGGATTCGAGCAAGCTGATTCCAGGCCATGGTGGCGTGATGGACCGCGTCGACGGCCTTGTATTTGCCTGTTTTGCCGCGTTTTTCTTGGCCATCGGCAGTTCTGCCGGAAGTGCCAATGCTGTCGTGTCCATGGGAGCCTTCCTCTTCGGTCTTTGAGGATCGATTCAATCCGGCAACCGACGGCGCCAACCTTCGCCATGAGCGAGATCAGGATACGGATAGATGGATCACATCAGCACAATCTTCAGTTTCCTCGGCGGATATATCCTGCCTTACATCCTGATCCTGTCTGCGCTCGTTTTCATTCATGAATTGGGTCACTACCTTGCAGGGCGCTGGTCGGGCATCCGGATTCTCGCCTTCTCGGTCGGCTTCGGCCCTGAGCTGGTCGGCTTCACTGACAGTCACGGAACCCGCTGGAAGATATCGGCAATCCCGCTTGGCGGCTATGTGCGCTTCTTTGGTGACGCAGATGCTGCCAGCCGTCCCGATGGTTCGATGGTCGAAGAACTGACCGAGCAGGAACGCGCCCAGACACTGAACGGTGCCAAGCTGTGGAAACGCGCCGTGACGGTTGCCGCAGGCCCGATTGCCAATTTCCTGCTCGCCATCGTCATCTTTGCCGGCATGTTCGCGACCATGGGCAAACCGGTGTCGGATCCGGTCGTCGCCGACATCAAGCCTGGCAGCGCAGCTGAGGCTGCCGGGATTGCGCGCGGCGACGTTCTGGTGGCTCTCGATGGTCGCATCATCGAAACCTTCGACGATGTTGTGCGCTACATCACAATGCGGCCGGAAATTCCGGTCGAGGTCACGGTCCGCCGCGATGGTCAGGAGGTCGATTTCGATCTGGTTCCGCATCGGGCCGTAACGACCGATCGCTTCGGCAACGAGATGGAAGTCGGGCAGATTGGCATCATCACCGACCAGCAGGCCGGCAACTTCCGGATCGTGCAGCTATCGCCGGTGGAAGCCGTCTGGGAGGGCGTGCGTCAGACCGGCCACATCATTACCGGTACATTCGATTATATCGGCAACATGATCGCCGGCCGCATGAATGCCGACCAGCTGGGTGGGCCGGTCCGGGTCGTGCAGGCTTCCGGCCAGATGGCGACGCTCGGCGTTATCGCTCTGTTAAATCTGGCGGCGGTTCTTTCCGTTTCCCTGGGGCTTTTGAATTTGTTCCCAGTTCCGGTCCTTGACGGGGGCCATCTGGTTCTCTACGCGATTGAAGCAGTACGGGGGAGGCCGATGGGGCAGGGCGCACAGGAAATCGCATTCCGGATTGGTATGGCGATGATCCTGTCTCTGATGGTCTTCGCCACCTGGAACGATATCAGCCGTTTGATTGGCTAGACGGGGGAGCTTGCAAGCCGGGAAAGGATTTGTTTACGATGTTTCAAATCGATAGTGGCGATTGGGCCACGTGTTGAAATGAAGTAAACAGAAATTAACTCGCGCACTTGCTTGTAGGGTAAAACCCGTTAAAACCACACACGGGCCGGAGTCGGGTGCCGACTGCGGGGCAATTGAAGAAGGTATAGTATACACATGAAGGCTGGTTCAAAGTTTTTGAACGCAGTATCGGCGGTCGCGCTGTCTGCTGGTGTCGTGTCTTCGGGCGCAGGTATTGCCGTTCTTGCATCGGTGGTTGCTGCCGAAGCTGCAGTTGTTCAGCGTATTGATGTGCGCGGTGCTCAGCGTGTGGGTGCGGAGGCTGTACGCTCCAATATTTCGATCCAGCCGGGTCGGACCTTCTCCAACTCCGACATCGATGAATCGGTCAAGCGTCTCTACGCGACCGGCTTCTTCTCCGATGTGCAGATCTCTGTATCCGGCGGCACGCTCGTCGTGACCGTTGCAGAAAACCAGCTGATCAACCAGGTCGTCTTCAACGGCAACCGCAAGATCAAGGACGACAAGCTTCAGGCCATCGTCCAGACCCAGGCGCAGGGTCCATATAGCGACAGCCTCATCAGCGCGGACATCGAGCGCATCCGTGAAGCCTATGCCGCGATTGGCCGCAGCGACGTTGAAGTGACGACGCAGGTCGTGACCGTGGCCGAGGGCCGCGTGAACCTCGCTTTCGTCGTCAATGAGGGCGAGCGCACGAAGATCAGCACGATCAATTTCGTTGGCAACAGCGCCTATTCCGACGGTCGCCTTGCCGCCGTCCTGCAGACGAAGGAATCGGGTGTCCTGTCCTTCCTGACTCGCAAGGATGTCTACAATGAGGACAAGTTGCGCGCCGATGAAGAATTGCTGCGCCAGTTCTACTACAACCATGGCTATGCCGACTTCCGCGTGATCTCGTCCGAGGCCGTGTTGAGCGAGACCGGCAACGAATACACGATCAATATCACTGTCGACGAAGGTCAGCGTTACCGCTTTGGTGCCGTTTCGGTCGAGTCGACCGTCGACGGTATCGACGGTTCCGAGCTGCAGGGTCTTCTGGAAACCCGCGAAGGCAACACCTACAGCGCCCGCGATGTTCAGAAGTCGATGGAAGCCATTTCGCGCCGCGTCTCGTCGGCTGGTTATCCTTTCGCTCGCGTCGTTCCGCGCGGTGACCGCAATTTCGAGACCAACACCATCGGCGTGACCTATCTCGTCGACCAGGGTGAGCGCGCGTATGTCGAGCGCATCGAGGTTCGTGGCAATACCCGTACCCGCGACTATGTTATTCGCCGCGAGTTCGATATTTCCGAGGGCGACGCCTTCAACCAGGAAACCATCTCCCGTGCCAAGCGCCGCCTGGAGGCCCTCGGCTTCTTCGCGTCCGTCAACATTTCGACCCAGACCGGCAGCTCGCCGGACCGCGTCGTGGTCATCGTCGATGTGCAGGATCAGCCGACCGGTTCGTTCGGCATCGGTGCCGGTTATTCCGTCGGTGACGGTGGTCTGGTTCTTGAAGCGTCTGTCGAAGAAAAGAACTTCCTCGGCCGCGGCCAGTTCATCCGCCTCGCGGCCGGTGGTGGTTTTGACGACACGCAGACCTACAACTTCTCTTTCACCGAGCCCTATTTCCTCGGTTACCGTCTGGCCGCCGGCTTCGACCTCTTCAAGAGCTCGACCAGCAGCAACTCGGAATACGATTACGAAGAGCAGGGCGGCACGATCCGCGTGACCGCGCCGATCACCGAAGATCTGGCAACGACTCTGCGTTACACCTACAAGACCATCGATTACATCAATGATGGCGCGTTCGGGACCGACGGTGTTGCCGGCACAGCTGACGATACGATCGCAGATCCCTATATTGACGCGATCAGCGGCAGCACCTGGAAGCAGTCGATCCTCGGTCATTCGATCGTCTACAACACGGTCGACGATCGCCAGAACCCGCATGAAGGCATTTATGCAAGCTTTACGCATGAATATGCCGGCCTCGGTGGCGATTCCGAATACTACAAGGCTTACATCCGCGCCCGCATGTTCTACACGCTGTCGGACGAGTTCGACATCGTCGGCTCGTTGGCCGGTTCGGCTGGTCACGTCGTCGCTCTCGGCGACAACCTGAACGTCTTCGAGCAGTTCAAGATCGGCGGCAAGGAAGTTCGCGGCTTCGACAACAGCGGTATCGGCCCGCGTATGGGTGACGACTCGATCGGCGGCACGACCTACTTCGCAGCCTCCGCCGAAGCCACTTTCCCGCTTCCGATGGTCCCACAGGATCTGGGCTTCCGCGGTGCAGTCTTTGCCGACGCCGGAACACTGTTCGGCAGCGACCTGGCGAGCGATGGCGGTGCCCAGGGGACGAGCATGTCGCTCCGTGCTTCGGTTGGCGCAGGTGTGATCTGGAATTCGCCCTTCGGCGCTCTTCGTGTCGATTACGCGGTTCCGGTCGCCAAGGAAGACTTCGACGAGACCCAGGAATTCCGCTTCAGCATGGCGAACCAGTTCTAAGGCTGGTGGTCCAGAACTGCTGACAGTTTGACGTTCTGGAGCGTTTGCTGATGGAGCATAATCATTTCTTTCCGCCCCATTCAGGGGTGACCTTGGCTGCGCTTGCGCAGCAGACGGGGGCGGAATTGCAGGACGAGAGCCATGGTGAGCGGATCGTTCGATCCGTGTCGCCGGTGGCGCGCGCAAAGGACGGGGATGTGTGCTACATCCTCTCCCGCCGCAACCGTGATGAGCTGGCGACATGCCAGGCGACGGCGATTTTCTGCGAAAAGCCGCTTCTGTCCCTAATCCCCGCACATATTCCCGTTCTGGTCGCCAAAAGTGCCCATACCGCATTTGCGCTTGCAGGCGCTCTTCTGCATCCTCAGGGGCTGAAGCCGGCGCTCACGACATCGGAGCCGGCGAAGATTTCGCCAGCGGCCTATGTCGATCCTTCCGCAAGTCTGGAGCCCGGCGTCGAGATCGAGCCAATGGCTGTCATCGGTGCCGATGTCGAGATCGGCAGCGGGACGCGTATCGGGCCTGGCGCCGTTATCGGGCCGGGCGTCCGCATTGGCCGCGACTGCGTGATTGCCGGTGGCGCCACAGTCCAGGTCGCCCTTATCGGTAACAATGTCATCATCCACAACGGTGCCCGCATCGGCCAGGACGGCTTCGGCTATGCGCCGGGTCCCCGTGGCATGCTTAAGATCGTCCAGGTTGGCCGCGTCATCATCCAGGATCACGTCGAGATTGGTGCCAACACCACGATCGATCGTGGCACCATGGACGATACCGTAATCGGCGAGGGCACCAAGATCGATAATCTGGTCCAGGTTGGTCACAACGTTCGCATCGGGCGTCATTGTGGCATTGTGAGCCAGGTTGGCATTGCCGGCAGCACGGTCATCGGGGATGGGGTCATGATTGGCGGCGCCGCCGGCGTGAATGGTCATATCAAGATTGGCGACGGCGCACAGATTGCCGCCATGAGCGGCGTTCTTGCAGACGTGCCCCCGGGCGAGAGATACGGCGGTGTTCCGGCCCGCCCGTTGAAGGATTATCTGCGCGAGGTAGCGGACACATTGAGCCGCTACGACGGCCGCGCCAAGGACAAGGGAGCCAGCAATGACTGAACTCGCGAAGAGCGAATTGGGATCGGCTGATATCCTCGAGATCATGAAGCTTCTGCCCCACCGCTACCCCTTCCTGCTGGTGGACAAGATCATTGAGATCGACGGTGACAATTCTGCCATCGGCATCAAGAACGTCACGGCCAACGAGCCGCATTTCACCGGCCATTTTCCGGAAAGCCCGATCATGCCCGGCGTGCTTCTGATCGAAGGCATGGCGCAGACCGCCGGCGCGATCTGTGCCCGGTTGCAGGGCGAGGGTGGAAATCTCGTCTACTTCATGACGATCGACAATGCCCGCTTCCGCAAGCCGGTTGTGCCGGGTGATCGGGTCGAATTCCACGTCGTGAAGCAGAAGCAGCGCGGCAATATCTGGAAATTCCATTGCGACGCCAAGGTCGACGGCGCACTGGTCGCCGAGGCCGACATCGGTGCCATGATCATGCGCAAGGATCAGAAATGAGCCAGATCGCCGCAAGCGCCGTCATCCATCCGATGGCCGTGGTCGAAGACGGCGCGGTGATCGGTGAGAATGTCCGGGTTGGACCCTTCTGCCGCGTCGGTCCACGTGTCACGCTGAAGGACGGTGTCGAGCTCCTGTCGAACGCTGTCGTGACCGGATTGACCGAAATCGGCGCCGGCACGCAGATCCACCCGATGGCCGTGATCGGCGGTGTATCGCAGAGCCTCCACGAGGCGGGCGAAGATTCCAGACTGGTCGTCGGCGCGAACTGCACAATGCGCGAAGGCGTGACGATGAACTGCGGCACGGTTGGCGGCGGCGGTATTACGCGGGTCGGCGACAACTGCCTGTTCCTCGCGAATTCGCATGTCGCGCATGACTGCATTCTCGGCAGCGGGATTATTCTCTCCAACAATGTCATGCTCGCCGGGCATGTCCGCGTCGAGGACAAGGCCATCCTCAGTGGCGGCTGCGCCGTGCATCAGTTCGTCCGTATCGGTCGTCAGGCGTTCATCGGCGGACTGTCCGCCGTCGCCTATGATGTCATTCCCTATGGCATGCTGAATGGGAACCCGGGCATCCTAGGCGGCCTCAATGTGGTCGGCATGAGCCGGTCCGGCATCGAGCGTTCGGTCATCCATCAGGTCCGTCGCGCCTTCAAGCAGATCTTCGAGAGCGAAGGCTCGGCCCGTGCCAATGCAGCCGCGATCCGCGACGAATATCTCGACTGCCCACCGGCGATCGAAATCCTCGACTTCATCGCGGCTGAAAGCGACCGGGCGCTGTCTTCGCCCCATCGCGGCAAGACCTGATCCATGACGGCGGCCGCGCACCGTGACGGCCTGCCGCGGACCGGTCGCCTCGCGATCATCGCTGGCAGCGGAAAACTGCCGCTCTTCCTGGCCGAGGCTGCACGCGAGGCAGGCGAAGATCCATTTGTTCTCAGACTGAAAAATGAGGCCGACGACATCTGGCAAGGGTTCGACACCGCGGTGATCGGCGTCGGCGACATGGCAGGCCTTTCCGCCCTGTTCCGTCAGCATGATATCCGTCGGGTTGTGATGTCGGGTGCCGTCAAGCGACGCCCGGCCTTTGGCGATATCCGGGTCAATTGGAAATCCCTCCTGAAACTTCCCAGTGCGCTGAAGACCCTGCTGGCCGGCGGTGACGATGCCGTGTTGCGCATGGTGATCTCGCTGATCGAAGCGCAGGGCTGCGAAGTGCTCGGTGCACACGAGATCCTTCCAGGTCTGCTGGCAACGGTTGGACCGCTCGGGTCGGTTTCCCCGGACGCGGATGCGTTGAAGGATATCGGCAGGGCAGCGGATGCCGCCGAGACGCTAGGCAGGCTCGATGTCGGGCAGGGGGCGGTTGCAGTCGGTGGCCGCATCGTAGCCCTGGAAGGCGTCGAAGGAACCGACGCCATGCTGGCCCGGGTGCAGGGATTGCGCGCAGAGGGCAGGATCTCGCAACGCCGCAAGGGCGTTCTGGTCAAACTCTGCAAGCCGCAGCAGGATTTGCGGGCAGATCTGCCGACCATAGGGGTCTCGACTGTTGCGAACGCCAAGGCCGCAGGGCTCGCTGGCATAGCCGTCGAAGCCGGGCGGGCGCTCGTGGTCGAGCGCGACGCGATGATCGTGGCTGCGGATGCTGCCGGCATTTTCGTCGTCGGCATAGACCGGTCAAACAAGGAGCTTGGATCGTGAGCGATAAACCGCTGAAGATCGCCGTGATTGCCGGCGAAGTCTCCGGTGACTTGCTCGGCGCGGATCTCATCGCGCAAGTCAAGGCCATGCATCAGGGACCCGTCGAACTCGTCGGCGTCGGCGGTGACGCGCTCGAGGCGCAAGGCTTGAAATCGATCTTCGATTTTTCCGAGCTCTCGATCATGGGCATTACCCAGGTCCTGTCGAAACTGCCGCGCCTCATCAAGCTGATCTCGCTGACGGCGGATGCGATCATCAAGGCAGAGCCTGATCTGCTGTTGATCGTCGACAGCCCGGATTTCACCCATCGTGTGGCCAGAAAGGTGCGGCAAAAGCTTCCCGACCTGACCGTGGTCAATTATGTCTGCCCGAGCGTCTGGGCATGGAAGGAATACCGCGCCAAGGCCATGCTCGACTATGTCGATGCGGTGCTGGCGGTCCTGCCCTTCGAGCCTGCCGTCATGCAGCGGCTCGGCGGTCCGGAAACCTATTTCGTTGGCCATCGTCTATCGAGCCACGCCGATATCCGGCGCGTTCGCGAATCCCGCAAGGCGAGAGGCGCAAGAGCGGAGGGCGAGGGCCGCACCATTCTCCTGTTGCCAGGGTCACGTGGCAGCGAGATCACCCAGCTTTTGCCGGTCTTTGGCGAGGCCATGCAGGAGTTCGTCGCCCGCAATGGCGAGACGCGTTTCGTCCTGCCGACCGTCGCGCGACAGGAGGCGCGAGTGCGCGAGATCACCCGGGACTGGGCACTCAGGCCGGAGATTGTCCTTGGCGACGATGCAAAGTGGCGCGCCTTCGAGGAGGCGGACGCTGCGATCGCCGCCTCCGGCACTGTGATCCTGGAACTCGCACTTGCGCATGTGCCCGTCGTCTCCACCTACCGGGGCGACTGGATCATCCGCCTCCTCGCCAACCGTATCAAGATCTGGACCGGCGCTCTGCCGAACCTCATCGCCGACTATGCCGTGGTCCCGGAATATTTCAACGACGTGCTTCGACCGGCAAGCCTTGTGCGTTGGTCGGAGCGACTGTCGCTCGACACGCCGCAGCGCGCAGCGATGCTGAGCGGATATGACGACGTCTGGCGCAAGCTGCAAACAGAACGGCCCGCCGGTGAAACCGGCGCGGCGGTTGTTCTGTCCGTCCTGCAAAAGCGCGGAAAGATCTGATCCTCAGGCCCAACGGGCGAAGGGGTCGGCAAGTCCTTCCCACGCGGTCGGCGTAAATGCACTCGCGGATACGAGACAATCGTCCAGTTCGGCGGTGATCCGGTGCTGATCCATCTGATCAGCACCGATGAAGACGATCTCCTGCCGCCGGTCCCCCCATTCCTTGTCGAGATAGGGCGTCATCGCGTTGAGGAAGGCCGGGTCGTCGGGCCAGCGAGATTTCGGCACAGACGCCCACCACAATCCCATCTTGGTCGTCCGGACGAGCGGGCCGGCCTGGCTCAATTCCCCGACATGATGCGGGCGTGTGGCGAGCCAGAAGAAACCTTTCGCACGGATGACGCCCGGCCAGGAGCGATCGAGAAAGGCCCGGAAGCGGGTTGGGTCGAACGGGGCGCGGGCGCGGTAGACGAAGGAGCGGATCCCATATTCCTCCGTTTCTGGCAGATGATCGCGGAAGCCGTGCAGTTCCTGGAACCACAATTGATGCGTCTCGGCGTTGGCAAAATTGAAGAGCCCGGTCCCGAGGATGTCCTTTGCCGCCACATGGGCAAAGTCGGTCTCGATGACGCGGGCATCGGCATTCAGACCCGCAATGATCTTGCGCGCCGCATCGAGCTGCTCGGAGGTCGCCGTGCCGACCTTGTTGAGAATGATCACATCGGCGAATTCGATTTGTTCGACGAGCAGATCGACCAGTGTTCGATTGTCGTTTTCGCCAGCAGTCTCGCCGCGATCGGCAAGAAAATCGCTCGAGGAATAGTCGCCGATGAGATTGGCGGCATCGACGACCGTCACCATCGTGTCCAATCGGGCGATGTCGGAGAGGCTTCGGCCCTCGTCGTCGCGAAAGTCGAAGGTGGTGGCAATCGGCAGGGGTTCGGCTATGCCGGTCGCCTCGATCAGCAGATAATCAAAGCGTCCCTGTTCGGCGAGTCCGCGCACCTCGTTCAAGAGGTCGTCCCGCAATGTGCAACAGATGCAGCCATTGCTCATTTCCACCAGTTGTTCCTGCGTGCGGGAAAGCGCAGCGTCCCCGCCACGCACAAGCGCCGCATCGATATTCACCTCACTCATGTCGTTGACGATCACGGCGACCCGCAAACCGTCGCGATTGGCGAGGACATGGTTGAGCAGGGTCGTCTTGCCGGCCCCCAGAAATCCGGAGAGCACGGTTACGGGAAGCTTTTTCATGGAATGCCTCAAGCTAATGTAATAACATAACACGATCAGGCCGGAAAAAGGCGGAACCGAGGTTCCGCCTTTCGCGCCCGGGGGAGGGGCCAGATTATTGTGAGAGGCAGTCGCTCATGGCGGTGGCAAGATTGCGCATCAACTGGCCGTAAAGGGCTGGTCCAGCCTCGAGCGCACCGCCCTCGGGATCGAGAACACCAGACTTGGCCTGCGTGCCTTCGGTCACAACGCCGATCAGCTTTGGTTCGAACTGCGGCTCGGCAAACACGCAGGCCGCACCGAGCTCCTCGATCTTGGCATGGATGGTCGACAGCCGCTCGGCGCCCGGCATGGATTCAGGGCTGACGGTGACCGATCCTGCCACTCGCACGCCATAGCGATTCTCGAAATACTGATAGGCATCGTGAAAGACGATGAAGGGCTTCTCGAGCACTGGTTTCAACTGAGTGGCAATCTCCGTGTCGAGCGCCTGGATTTCGATATCGAGAGCAGCGAGATTGGCCTCATAGGCAGTCTTGTTCACGGGATCGGCCTCGCTCAGGCTCTTGGCGATTGCGGCTGCCATGGCCTTGGCATTGGTCGGGTCGAGCCACAGATGCATGTCGGTCCCGCCATGCCCTTCTTCGGCGTGATCGTGCGCCTCCGGAGCATGGCTCTCGTGTCCGTGGTTATCGCCGGCCTCTGCGGCGTCTTCCGCCGCATGGTCGTGTCCGTCTTCATGGGCGTGCTCGGCTTCACTGTGATCTGGCTTGCCGGCTTCTTCAGCGCCGTGATCATGAGCATGATCCTCGCGGCCTTCATGGGCGTGACCCTCGTCATTCTCGCCATCTTCAGCTTGCTCGCCGTGGTCGTGCCCCTCAAAGGCGCCGCCCTCGCGAAACGACAGCTTGGTCAGTCCTGGCGTGTCTTCGAGCTCGACCACCTTGGCCTTCTTCGGCAAAGCCTCCAGTGGCTTGTCCAGGAACGCTTCGAGGCCCGGGCCAATCCAAAACACGAGATCTGCATTCTCCAGCGCGCGGGCGTTCGATGGCTTCAGTGTGTAGGTGTGCGGGGAGGCCGCACCCTCGACGATCAATGAGGGTTCGCCGATGCCCTTCATGATCGAGGCGACGAGCGAGTGCACGGGTTTGATCGAAACCACGACATCAGGAGCCGCCGAGGCGAGGGTGGGGGACAGGAAGAGAAGCGTTGTCGAGGCAGCCAGTCCAAGGCGATTGCAGGTCATGCAGAGCTCCCAATGTCGTTATGTAATACAATTACGTCCGTTGCGTAATGCTATAACGTGTGGCATAGGAGGTGGCAATATGAAAATTTCGAGAAACCCATGAATGCCATGAAATCAGGGGAGGCCGCACCGCTGGTGTCACTCGCTGGCGCTGGTGTCTACCGCAACGGGCGTTGGCTCGTACGCGGGGTGGACTTCTCCGTTCGCCCGGGCGAAATCGTCACGCTGATCGGCCCGAACGGCTCAGGCAAGTCGACAAGCGCCAAGATGGCCATTGGTGTCATGAAAGCCGACGAGGGGAGGGTCGAGCGCAAGGCCGGCCTGCGGGTCGGATACGTGCCGCAACGTCTGGCGGTCGACTGGACGATGCCGCTCACCGTGCGGCGCCTGATGACCCTGACGGCGCCTCTGCCGGCGGAAGAGGTTGACGCAGCACTCCAGGCTGTCGGTATTGCGCATCTGGCCGGGGCCGAGGTTCAGCATCTCTCCGGCGGGGAATTTCAGCGGGCCTTGCTTGCCCGTGCCATGGCGCGCAAGCCGGATATCTTGGTCCTCGACGAACCGGTCCAGGGCGTCGATTTCTCAGGCGAGATTGCGCTGTATGACCTCATCACATCCATTCGCAATGCGACCGGATGTGGCATCTTGCTGATTTCGCACGACCTTCACGTGGTCATGGCGGAGACCGACACGGTGATCTGCCTCAACGGTCACGTCTGTTGCCGGGGAACACCGGCTGCCGTCAGCCAGAGCCCGGAATACATGCGGCTCTTCGGCGCCAAGGCAGCGCAAACGCTCGCCGTCTACAGCCATGAACATGACCACACGCACCTGCCCGATGGCCGCGTGCAGCATGCTGACGGAAGCGTGACGGATCACTGCCATCCGGAAGATGGCCACCACCATGGCCATGATCACCACGAAGACCATGACCATGGCCATGGCCACCATAAGAACCGAGAGCACGATCATGCTGGATGACTTTTTCGTCCGCGCCATGCTCGCCGGCATCGGTCTTGCGCTCACGACCGGGCCGCTCGGCTGTTTCGTGATCTGGCGGCGGATGGCCTATTTCGGCGACACCATGGCCCATTCGGCCCTGCTTGGCGTGGCGCTCTCGCTCTTCTTTTCACTCAACCTCATGGTCAGCGTCTTCGTGGTCGCTGCGCTCGTCTCGCTGATCCTCATCGTCCTGCAGAAGCGACAGGGGCTTTCGGCGGATGCGCTGCTCGGCATCCTCAGCCACGCGACCCTGGCAATCGGCCTTGTCATGGTCGCCTTCATGACCTGGGTCCGGTTCGACCTCATCGCTTTCCTCTTCGGCGACATCCTGGCCGTGACGCCGACGGACGTCGCCATCGTCTGGATCGGTGGCCTCTTCGTGGTAGCCATCATTGCCTGGCTCTGGCGGCCGCTGCTCGCCGGCACGGTCAATGTCGAACTCGCCGAAGCCGAGGGCATGCAGCCTGAGCGGGCGCGGATCATCTTCATGCTGCTGATGGCACTCGTGATTGCCATCGCAATGAAGATCGTCGGCATCATGCTGATCACCTCGCTGCTGATAATTCCGGCCGCCGCGGCCCGACGGTTTGCCACGACGCCGGAAGTCATGGCGGTGCTCGCTTCGGTGATCGGGGCCGTTTCTGTCGTCATGGGTCTCTTCGGCTCGCTGACCTATGACACGCCGTCCGGACCCTCGATCGTGGTCGCCGCGCTCCTGCTCTTCATCATCAGCCTGTTGCCCCGACCGGGCGGCCGGACAACCGACCTTCGACCGAGGGCCTGACCCCATGACCAAGACCGATCTCACGCGCAATCAGTCACTCGTCTTCGACGCGCTCGTGGACAGCGACGGGCCGCTCTCGGCCTATACGCTGCTTGATCGGCTGAGGGAGCATGGTTTTCGCGCGCCGCTGCAGGTCTACCGTGCGCTCGACAAGCTCGTCGAGTTCGGCATGGTCCATCGGCTTGAAAGCCTGAATGCTTTTGTCGCATGCGCGCATCCGCATGACGGCTGCTCGGGGCACGGCACCGTGGCCTTCATGATCTGCAACAAGTGCGGTCATGTGACGGAGTTTCACGACCATGACGTCGATCATCGGCTGGAAACCATTACCCGAAGCCGCAGCTTCAAGCCGGAAAAGACAACGATCGAGATCAGGGGATTGTGCGCGACCTGCACCGAGATCGCGGCCTGACGGCGGCAGCGCCTAGAGGGGCTGCAGATCCGAGGCAAAGCGGCGCCAGTTGCGCACATAATTCTGGGCAGAAAGCCTCAGTCCCGCAATCGCCGCGTCGTCGAGCGTCCGCACGACCCGTGCCGGTGAACCGACGATGAGGGAATTGTCCGGGAAACTCTTGCCCTCGGTGATCAGCGCATTGGCGCCGACGAGGCAGTTGTCGCCGAGCCGGGCACCGTTCAGCACCGTTGCGCCCATGCCGATCAGTGAGTTGTTTCCAATTGTGCAGCCATGAATGATGGCATGATGGCCGATGGTGCAGCCCTCGCCGATCTTCACGCCCTTGCCGGGATCGGTATGCACCATCACGCCATCCTGGATGTTCGAACCCTTGCCGATCACGATCGGATCGTTGTCGCCACGCAGAACTGCCCCGAACCAAATGTCGACATCATCACCGATCTGCACATCGCCGATGACCTGCGCATTCGGTGCGATCCAGTACGCGCCTGTGGGCGGCAGTTTCGGAACCCTGTCTCCCAGACGGTAGATCGGCATCGTCGGATCCGTGTCCTCAGCGCAGGCGCAGGATGACCGGGAAGCGCCCGGCCTGGGACGAAATGTGGAGATGGATGCTGGCTTCCGGTTGCGAATACCGCCAGGCGCGAGCCCCGTGCGACAGCAGAAGTCCGATCAGATCCTTGGTCTTGGAACGCTTCTCCCGAAAGCCGATCTCGGTGAGACGGTAGGCCGCTTCATGGAGCGGGTGCAGCATGTTGTTCGCGGACGTCAGGCCACTATTGTCCTGATCATCGACGGGTTGGTATCTGAAGTCTTTCGTTGCCATTCCGTATTCCTCGTAAACAGTACAAGTCGAGGTGCGGGGTGACCGTGTTACTGGGCGGCGGCCCAGCAACCGATACCCTTCTTCTTCAAGGCATTGCAGGCGTTGACTGCGTCCTTCTGGTCGTCAAATCCACCGAACCGGGCGCGGTAGATCTGCTTGGCGCCGTCGCCATAGGCAACGGTGAAGGGGGTGGCGGAACGCAATACTTTGCCGCCTTTATCCTGCGCTGTGCGCAGAAGATCCATGGCCAGATCCTTGTCCGGCGACGTGCCGATCTGGACCACCCAGCCGGAACGCGGCGCGGTGGATGCTGTGGTGACGCTGTCGATTTCTGTCGGTGTCGCGGAAGCGGCAGCGACGGACTGGGTGACATCTGCCGGCTCCACCGCTGCTCCAGAATTCGGCATGTAGGCGGGGGCGGGGTGAGGCACTGGAACAGCGTCGCGGGAACTTGCTGCAGGCGCGGTCGGCCGCATGGTTTCCAGAGCCGCACTGGCGGCATTGACTGCCGGCGAAGCAGCATAGGCCTGCGCCACGCCGTTATAACGGACACTCGGCAGAGGGCCGGTCTGCGGCAGGTTCGGCACGCCAGCGTCGCCGATGGAGGCCGTCGCCTGGGCGGGAGCCATGGACGTGTCGTTTTTCGCTATGAGTTTGCCACCACCACGCGAACTCGAGGCTTCGGGAAAGTAGCGATTGACGAGACTGGTCATCTGCGCGTTTCGGCGAGCTCCGGACGTTGCGCCGAGCACGACTGCCACGATCGATCGGCCATCGGCCTCTGCGGAGGTCGCGAGATTGTAGCCGGCAGCGCGAGTGTAACCCGTCTTGATGCCGTCGACGCCACGCACCTGGCCAAGCAGACGGTTGTGGTTTCCAATCGTCTGCTTGCCGAACCGGAAGCTGCGGGTGGAGAAATAACCGTAATACTGGGGAAAGTGCTGGCGAAGTGCGATGCTGAGCCGAGCCTGATCACGCGCAGTTGTCATTTGCGCCGTGTTCGGCAGACCATGGGCATTGCGATAGGTGGTCTTCGTCATGCCGAGACTGCGCGCCTTGGCGGTCATCATCTGAGCAAAGCGCTGCTCGGACCCCCCGACATATTCGGCAAGTGCCGTCGCAACGTCATTGGCGGAGCGCGTCACGAGTGACAGGATCGCCTGCTCGACGGTGATGCTGCGCCCCGTGCCGACACCGAGTTTCGATGGCGGCTCCTTGGCGGCATTTGCCGAGAACGGCACCTTGCTGTTGAGGGTGATGCGGCCGGCCTCCAGCGCCTCGAAGACCATATAGAGCGTCATCATCTTGGTCAGCGACGCGGGATAACGCAGGCTGTCGGCATTTTCGCTGTAGAGAACCTTGCCCGTTTTGACGTCGATGACGATCCCGGCATATTTGGGATTGGCTTGGGCCACGCTGGAGGCGGCGACCGTTGTTACGATGACCGCAACTGCTGCGACGACGAACCGACGAAGGGCGGCGGCGAAGTTGTAGCTTCCCAGAACTTTGTGCACCACGATACTCTTTAATTGCGTAATTGACGACCGGACGCTTTCCCCCAATCGCGACCATCTCTATCGACCCTACGGAATGAGCCTTACCAAGAGGTTTATGATGAACGGTCGGTTGACGCTTTGAGTGGATTTTTAGACGTCCCGCTGGAAGAGGCCGCTCTGCTATGGCTCTTCACATAGGTGCGCACGGCGTCATCAATGGCCTGCCAGTCTGGGAGCAGGCGGCTTGAAAAGCGGTAGAGAACGCTCAGGTCCTCGCCGACATGAATGTCGCGCTGGCAGTCGCTGCTTCCACCATTCTCGGGCAGTTCGGGCAGCGTGCAGCGGATTGCGTATTGTTGCCCATCGGGCAGTGTCCCCGTGAGAAGGCTCTCACCTTCATAGCCGGTCGCGCTCCGGAACGTGTGTATTTCAAGGCCACCCGGCCCCGGATCAGATCCTGGGTTGATCAAGTGTCTGTAGATGGGTTCCACCCGACCGGACATGTCCCGTGACATTGTGCTCTGGGACATCTGCAGGAAGATCAGGTTGTGTGCGAGGCTGAGGTCGTCGAACCGTCTCCGCTCTGCGCTGGAATAGCCGGTGAGTTCCGGCCATAGCAGGTAGAGATCAACACGTTCGGCGTTCCCGCCCAGACGCTGCTGTTCGAATCGGATCGTGTTGGCCGGGAGCGAGAGCTGGTCTCTCCCAATGGTGATCTCGACGATCTCGGTGCTCTCTGTATGTCCCGCAAGAGAGAGGCGCTCTCCATAGGCGCGTCCGAACCAGCTGATGGCGACCGAGGCCGCGGAGAGAAGAAGAACGGCAAGCGTCACGAGCACCAGGAAGCGCGTTGAGATCAGTGGCGCCTGTTCGTCCTCTGGTTCCAATTCGCCTGCCCCAGCCCGCATGTCGGCTCCATCCTCTGGGCGGAACGTCGTCGACGCGTTCTCGCCTAAGACAAGATTTCGGCTGGCATGGTTAATTTGCGGTTAAGGGTGGGCGCGAAGGCGTGCGACGGGCAAAAAGGAGAGCCGGTCCCGGTTGGACGGGACCGGCTCATTGGCTCCGGTCGGGGGACGGGTAGGCGGGGACAGACCGGGCCAGAAAGAAGGGGCAGCTTGGCTTATTGGGATACGCTGCCAACGGCGCCGGCGCGTCCGTCCTGGAGTTTCACCCAGCGGCTGGGTTGGCTGGACGACTGACGCTTCAGATAGGTGTATTCGGTCTCGGACCACAGCAGCACCTTGTTGCGCATGTTGTCGAGAATGAAGTCGCCGTGGTCCGTGCGGATGGTCAGAACGGCATGCCCCTCTCCATTCGGCTGCAAGACGACGGTCATCAGGAGGTCGGCTGGGTCGACACCGCGATCGATCAGCATCTTGCGCTTGAGCAGGGCAAAATCTTCGCAGTCTCCGACGCTCCTGGGATAGGCCCACCGCTCCTCGACGCCGTAGATCTCAAGGTCGGTGAGGGGGGTGATCGAGCTGTTGACGGTGTAGTTCACCTCAAGGATGCTCTTCCAGAGTGCTTCGGTCAGCTGCATCGGGCCGCTGTCGACCTGGCTTCCTGCGCATTCGCCGGCATAGGTCCGGCAGAACTCGTAGTGACCGATGGGCGGATTTGCCTTGCCTACGATCTGCATGTTGGCCGGCATGGCCGAAACCTGGAAGGCCAGTGCGCCGAGGATGGCGGCGGCCAGAGTTCCAATACCCAGAGTTTTCTTTGTTGTCATTGGTTGTCTCCTGGTGATGGAGATAGCAATGACAGGGAAAATTTGATGCGCCGCGAAGAATAGCGCTAAGATAAAAGGCGAAATAGATGAAAAGCAAAATCTATATTTAGATGTATTTGAACTGTATTTGATTCTATATTGTGGAAAACTCTCGACATTATTGATTCAAATGTGATCGATTTTGCCGGGGCCTGCTTCGACAGGATCGATAAAACATATAGAATACAAAGGCTTGGATTCCCTACGCGTATCTGCTCCCAAACCGCCGATGGCTAGCCGTCCGAGGGATCTGCAGGTGGGAGTCGAAGCGAATTCTGCGGAATGTGCTCGGCCGGCTATCGGCCTATTCCGAAATGGGGCCTTCCATGGGCTGAATCTTTTTCTGGAATTTTGTCCCGCTCTGGCACGCATTTTTTTATGCGCCATAGAAAAAGGCGCCTCGTGATTGCCACGGGCGCCTGGATCCGGACTTGTGTGGTTGAGCCTAGAGGAATTCCGTCAGGGCTTCGCGCGACTGCAGCGTCAGGAATTCGATGGCCACTCCTTCCAGGAAGTGGCGTACTACGCGCCCGCGCATATTGCCGAGACGAACGGCCGAGCCGATCGGCGGGCGGATGTCGATGTCGACGGCGGCGCCCGAGAGCGAAAGGTCCATCAGGCGGCAGGGATAGGCCTTGCCGTCTTCCAGTGTCAGTTCGGTCCGGGTCTGGCGTGGCGTGAGGCGGTCGTGGCGCCGGTCTTCCGGCAGGCCCAGTTCGTGCTTGTTGGCGATCCAGGTCAGCTGGGCTGCGAGTTTTTCACGCTTGCGGACCGTGGCGTTGATCGTGATGACAAAGCCATCCTCGGTCAGCTTCACCACAGTGCCTTCGATGCGGCCGAGGTGGTCGATATAGGCAACGATGCGCTCATTCGGGCGTGGCATGCCGGCACAGGCAAAGCGCACATCTCCCGGCGACATGTCGACGACCTTGCAGACATACTCTTCATAGCTTGCGAGCATGAGCCTGCCTTGCAGGCTGACGGCAACGCGCTGGAAGGCTCGTTGCTGTCCCGGCGAGGCGATCGTGGAGCTCTGGCTTGCCTGCGGCGAGTACATCATGAGAAATCTGTTCGTTCCTTTGTTCCTCGACAGTAGTGGGTGAGCCGTTAATATTGTGTTTGCTCTCTGCCTCGCCTTTTCACGACGGAACGCAATTCGCACCCGGGTTAAGGTTAAGAACTCGTTTCATTTGTTTCATTCGAGGAAAGCTGCCATCAAGAGTGCAGCACACGCGAAGGTAAGCCTTCGGCACCACCTCCAGTCGGCGCAACGATCTGTCTCGCGCCTGCAAGGCCACTCGGTTTCCCGGGCGGCCTTTTTTTTATCGGCCAGCTGCATTACCTCATGCAGGCAGACGAAACAGGAGTGGCCTATGCAGGACGAATCGGGATCGCGGCGCGACGAGCCCCCGCAAGGCGCAATGCCTGAACCTGCTCCAGAGCGGACCTCTTCCGACAATCCCCCGATCTTCAATTTGCCGCCCGGTATCCTCGCCGCCCTCGCTCTGGTGATCGGGATCTATGTCCTGCAGGATTTCGTGTTCTCGGAACGCACCAATCAATGGGTCGCCGTCGAGTTCGGCTTCTCTCCGGTCCGTTATCTCTACCCCCTCGGCGAACAGTCATTCGCGTGGCTCTGGACGCCGGTCTCGTATTCGCTGCTGCATGGCAGTTTTGAACATCTCGCCTTCAACAGCCTGTGGCTTGCGGCCTTCGGGACGCCTGTCTGCCGCAGGATCGGCGAAATGCGCTTCTTGTTGTTCTGGATCGTTTCCTCGGTCGCAGCAGCGGCTCTCCACGCCTTGGTCAATTGGGGTGAGCCATCACTGATGGTCGGCGCATCGGGCGTGATATCGGCGCTGATGGGGGGCGCGTGCCGGTTCGCCTTCGGTGATCGCCAGCGGGTCCACGCGCGTCTTTCGGGGCGGGAGCCGCCGCTCCTGAGCGTAGGACAGGCGTTATCGGATCGCACCGTGCGCGTTTTCATCATCGTCTGGCTGCTTGGCAATGTCGCAATCGCCTTCGGTCTGCCGATGATGGGGGCCGGTTCGGCGGCAATTGCCTGGGATGCCCATATCGGTGGCTTCCTGCTTGGCTTCTTCTGCCTTGCCTTCTTCGATCCCTATAGCCGCAAGCCGGCATGAGAGCCGCTTATTGCATTCCTCTTGAATAAAGGGCACCCTTTTCATCGGCAGTCCGCGAAGATTGGACTGCCGCCCCAGTGTTCTATGCGAGGAGGAACGCATGAGTGCATCTGCAAGAAGCATACTCGAGCAAAAGGGCCGCAACGTCATCACCATCAATCCGACGGTGACCCTGGGCGAGGCAGCCCACGTGCTTGAAGAACACAAGATCGGTGCGGTTGTCGTCGTCGGCATGGAAAACCGGATCGTTGGTATTTTCACCGAACGTGACGTGGTGCGCGCGATCGGATCGGAAGGCAAGGATGCCTTGGACCAGCCGGTATCGGCCTTCATGACCGCCAATGTCTATCGTTGCAGCGAGGAGACCGGTGTCAACGAACTCATGGAAATGATGTCGGCCCGTCGCTTCCGCCACGTGCCCGTCGAGGACAATGGCAAGCTCTGCGGCATCATCTCGATCGGTGACGTAGTGAAGTCGCGCATCCGCGAAATCGAGCAGGAGGCCGAGGACATCAAGGCCTATATCGCAGGCTAAGGGCCTGGAAATCAGCCAGGGCGAGGACCGCGCCGGGGCGCGGTCAGCGGAGCACGGCTTCCTGCATCCGCCGAATTTCGGTAACGCGGGACTTGGTTTCTTCGTAGCCTCGCTCGATCGCTTCCCCTGCGCGGTGAAACTCCGACAATCCGATGTCGTTAAGCCGCGGATGAAGCGCGAGGTCCGGCGGGTCGCCTGCGAGCCTCGCCCGTGAAATCCGGTCCTGGATGATGTTGAAGGCCTGGACCATGACGCCGGTCAGGCCGACCTTGTTTGGTGCCCGCGCCGTTTCGACATTTGCCTGGTCCGGGCTCGTGGCCTTGTGCTTGACCACCGCAGATCGACCAAACACGTCGTAGTGAAGATTGACCGCCATGACGAGCGGCTGCTCATAGGAGCGGCACACCGAGACTGGTACCGGATTGACCAGCGCGCCATCGATCAGGGTTCGATTGTTGCACCGAACCGGTTCGAAAATGCCGGGAAGGGCATAGGACGCCCGCAGGGCGGTGATCAGGCTGCCGCCGTCGATCCAGACTTCATGGCCGCTATTGAGTTCCGAAGCCACCGCCACGAAGGGTTTCGGCAACTGTTCGATCGTCAATCCCTCAAGATGCTCCTGCATGCGCTTGGTGAGCCGCATGCCGCCCAGCAGTCCGCCGCCACCAATCGTCAGGTCGAGCAGCGAGGCGATGCGACGCATGGTCAGGGACCGGGCGAAGGCTTCCAACTCATCGAGCTTTCCAGCGAGATAGCAACCGCCAACCAGGGCGCCGATCGAAGTGCCGGCAATCATGCCGACTTCGATGCCCTCCTCGTCGAGGGCGCGCAAGACGCCGATATGGGCCCAACCACGCGCGGCGCCGCCACCGAGCGCCAGGGCGACCTTGGCGCGCGTCTTCGTCTCAGGCCCGCTTGGATTGCCCGGCATGGACATGCCATCCTTCGCCGTTTGGGCAACGCTCGTTGCCGAATGTGACATCATACTCCAGTTCAGCATCTCCGAACCCCATTCGCTGAACACTCCGGACCACATTAGGACATTGTCTGCTTACGAATTCGTTATGCGTAAACCGTTTCCTCAACCGCCATAGATGTCGGACGGGTCGAAATGGCGGTGATCGTCGGCGATCGTGAGCGCCGGGCGTCCACCATCGAGTGCGGCAGAGCGAAAGAAGCAGGAGCGGCGCCCGGTGTGACAGGTGGCATCGTGGCCGGCGACCTCGACCTTCAGCCAGATTGCATCCTGATCGCAATCCACCCGGATTTCCTTGACCGATTGCAGGTTCCCCGAACTTTCGCCCTTCTTCCAGATCTTGGCTCGCGATCGGCTGTAATAGTGACCGATCCCGGTTTCCAGCGTCAGCGCAATGGCTTCGGCATTCATATGCGCCACCATCAGCAGCTCGCCATCGCGTGCATCCGTCACCACGGCCGTGACGAGGCCGTGCTCATCGAATTTCGGCGTGAAGGCGAGCCCCTCTTCCAGCTGTGCTTTGTCGGGGGAGGGCGGGTCGAAGGAAATGGATGACATCTGTATGAACTCAGCGGTTGCGGACCATGGACATGAAGCGCGCCTGTTCGGCCGCATTGTCCTTGAAGGCGCCGGTGAAGGTTGTGGTGAGGGTCGTAGAACCCGTCTTCTGGATGCCGCGCATGGCCATGCACATATGCTCGGCCTCGATGAACACCGCGACACCGCGCGGCTGCAGGCCGCCGTCGATCGCCTGAGCGATTTGTGCGGTCATGTTCTCCTGGGTCTGCAGACGTCGGGCGAAGACATCGACGACCCGGGCAATCTTGGAGAGCCCGAGGACGCGACCCTTCGGCAGATAGGCGACATGCGCCTTGCCCATCACGGGCAACATGTGGTGTTCGCAATGCGAGAAGAAGGAAATATCGCGCACCAGAACCATGTCGTCATAGCCGCCGACCTCCTCGAAGGTCCGTCCGAGAACCTCGTCAATATCGGTTTCATAGCCGGCAAAGAGTTCGGAATATGCTTTGGCGACGCGGGCCGGTGTGTCGAGCAGCCCCTCCCGCTCCGGATCGTCTCCGGCCCATAGCAGAAGCGTGCGAACAGCCTGCTCGGCTTCTTCGCGCGTCGGGCGCGGCGAATCCGCAGTCAGTTTCGTGACGATTGCGTCCATGGCCTTGGTCTCCCGGTCCCGTTCGATGCGGGTCGCTGGTTTGGCTTTGCCGGATTGTAAATGCGTAATGCGGCTCATAATGCAAGTCCGTTGTCGTGGTTTGCGGTGAGAAGATCAAAGCCTGACGGGCGGCTTGCGTTTGTCCTGAGCCCGTCCCTCCGATATAAGGAGCATTGAAATCGATATAAAGGCGGTGGCTGCGACATGATGCCGGCGGCATTGCTGTAGCCAGTCCCTATATACGGGAAAGACGCCGGAGCGGATTGACCATGGACGACATCTACAACACCAAGATTCTCGAATTTGCCGGAAACATCAGCCGCATTGGAACGCTCAGCGATGCGCAGGCGGTCTCAGAGAAGCATTCGAAGCTCTGTGGCTCTCGGGTGAAGGTCTATCTGAGGGTCGACGGCGGCATTGTCACCGATTTCGCCCACGAAGTGAAGGCGTGCGCGCTGGGTCAGGCATCGTCCGGCATCATGGCGCGCCACGTTGTCGGCGCGACTGCAGAGGAACTCCGCAAGGCAAGGCTCGACATGCTCGCCATGCTGAAAGAAGACGGCGAGGGGCCGGTCGGCCGTTTCGAAGACATGCGCTTCCTGAAGCCGGTTCGGGACTACAAGGCCCGTCACGCCTCCACCATGCTGACCTTCGATGCCGTGGTCGACTGTCTCGATCAGATCGAGCAACCGGCCATGCCCGCCGAGGCGAGCTGACCATGTGCGAAGGCCCCGATTGCGGCCATGATTCGGCCGGTCGGTCGCTTGAAAGCCGGAACTGGCAAGGGCCGTTCCGCAAGACCCCGGGCCGACTGTTTGGCATGGGGCTGATCCGTTTCTATCAGCTGACACTGTCCAGCATAGTCGGCAGTTCGTGTCGCCACATGCCGACCTGTTCGGAATACGGTTACGAGGCGATTGCCCGTCATGGCCTATGGTCGGGTGGGTGGCTGACACTGTTTCGCGTCGGCCGCTGCGGACCGGGCGGCACATGGGGCCCGGATCCGGTCCCCCCGGTGCTCGATAGCCGCTTCACCTGGTATGCGCCGTGGCGTCTCTGGAAGTTCGGCCGCAAACCAGGGGCCTGAGCCCTCTTGGCAAGGAGCAAGATCCTTTACTCAGCAGCGCTTTCGTCCTAAGGAGCGCCGGTAAATCGCGGGTTCGAACCCGCCCCTTTCACCACCCGCATTCGTTGGCGGGACTGGATCAGGAGACTTAGCATGTCCGCTTCCGTATCTCTCACTTTCCCCGATGGCTCCATTCGCGAATACGCTGCCGGCACGACCGGTGCGCAGGTTGCCGAATCAATTTCCAAGTCGCTCGCCAAGAAGGCTGTCGCGATTGCGCTCGACGGCACCGTGCGCGACCTGTCTGACCCTGTCATCGAGGGCAAGATCGAGATCGTCACCCGCACCGATCCGCGCGCATTGGAGCTCATCCGTCATGATGCGGCGCATGTCATGGCCGAGGCCGTGCAGGAGCTCTGGCCCGGTACCCAGGTGACCATCGGTCCGGTGATCGAGAACGGTTTTTACTACGACTTCGCCAAGGACGAGCCCTTCACGCCCGACGATCTGCCGAAGATCGAAAAGCGGATGAAGGAGATCATCCAGCGCAACAAGCCCTTCACCAAGGAAGTCTGGTCGCGCGACAAGGCGAGGGAGGTTTTTGCCTCCAAGGGCGAAAAGTACAAGGTCGAGCTGGTCGACGCGATCCCGGAAGACCAGGACCTCAAGATCTACTATCAGGGCGATTGGTTCGACCTCTGCCGTGGGCCGCATATGGCGTCCACCGGGCAGATCGGCATGGCCTTCAAGCTGATGAAGGTCGCCGGTGCCTATTGGCGCGGTGACAGCAACAATCCGATGCTGACCCGCATCTACGGCACGGCTTTTGCGGACCAGGAAGACCTGGATCGTTACCTGCACATTCTGGCCGAAGCCGAAAAGCGCGACCACCGCAAGCTTGGTCGCGAGATGGATCTCTTCCATTTCCAGGAAGAAGGCCCCGGCGTCGTCTTCTGGCACGGCAAGGGCTGGCGCATGTTCCAGACGCTGACCTCCTACATGCGCCGTCGGCTCGAGGGCGTCTATGAGGAAGTCAACGCACCGCAGGTGCTCGACAAGTCGCTCTGGGAAACGTCCGGTCACTGGGGCTGGTATCAGGAGAACATGTTTGCCGTGAAATCGGCGCATGCCTTCACCCATCCCGACGACCAGGAAGCCGATCAGAAGGTCTTCGCGCTGAAGCCGATGAACTGCCCGGGTCACGTGCAGATCTTCAAGCATGGCCTGAAGTCCTATCGCGAGCTGCCCGTCCGTCTCGCCGAATTCGGCAATGTCCACCGCTACGAGGCGTCCGGTGCGCTGCACGGCCTGATGCGCGTGCGCGGCTTCACCCAGGACGATGCGCATGTCTTCTGCACGGATGAGCAGATGGCGGCCGAATGCTTGCGAATCAACGACCTGATCCTCTCGGTCTACGAGGACTTCGGCTTCGGCGAGATCGTCGTGAAGCTCTCGACCCGTCCGGATAAGCGAGTCGGCACCGACGACCTCTGGGATCGCGCCGAAAGCGTCATGATGGACGTGTTGAAGCAGATCGAGGAACAGTCCGGCGGCCGCATCAAGACCGGCATTCTGCCGGGCGAGGGTGCCTTCTACGGGCCGAAGTTCGAATACACTTTGCGCGACGCGATCGGCCGAGAATGGCAGTGCGGCACGACACAGGTGGACTTCAACCTGCCGGAACGCTTTGGTGCCTTCTACATCGACGACAAGTCGGAAAAGAAGCAGCCCGTCATGATTCACCGCGCCATTTGCGGCTCGATGGAGCGCTTCCTTGGCATCCTGATCGAGAACTTCGCCGGCCATATGCCGCTCTGGTTTGCACCGCTTCAGGTCGTGGTTGCAACGATCACCTCGGATGCCGACGACTATGGTCGGGAAGTCGCAGAGCAGCTCCGTGATGCGGGCCTGCTGGTCGAGACCGACTTCCGCAACGAGAAGATCAACTACAAGGTTCGCGAGCACTCCGTGACCAAGGTGCCGGTCATCATTGTCTGCGGCAAGCGCGAGGCGGAGGAAAACACCGTCAACATCCGTCGTCTCGGTTCCCAGGAGCAGGTCTCGATGCCGCTCGTCGAAGCCGTCGCGGTACTGGCTGGTGAAGCAACGCCGCCAGACGTCAAGCGCAAGCTGGCAAAGCGCAAGGTCTGAATGGGTAGCTGTCTGGCAGTGTGTCGCAGCACTGTCAGACAGCTGTCATCGAAACGGCATATGACGGAATGATGATTCTCCGCGCGACTGGAGCCTTCTCGTGAAGTTCAAAGAACTGTCCTATGCCAATGAGCGCGACCCCAAGCTCAAGCGCTGGTTCATCCGGTCGATCGAAGGCCTCTCCGGCCGTGACCGATTTACTCGGCTTTATGAGATCTGGCGGAACGACATTGTCGGCAAGACAGACCGCGTCTTCGGCAAGATGCTGGATCTGATCGATGTTGAATTGAAGGTGACGGGCAGCTGGCCACCCGAGAACATTCCCCACGGGCCGATCGTGATCGTTGCCAATCACCCCTTTGGCATCGGCGACGGCATCGCGGTTCTCGCACTCGCCGAGCAGCTCGGACGACCCTTCCGGGTGCTGATCAACAATGAACTCCTGAAAGTGCCGGAAATGGCGCCTTATTCGCTTCCGGTGTCCTTCGAGGAGACCAAGGAAGCGCTTGCGCTCAACATGCAGACCCGCCATGAGGCACTTCGCCTTCTGAAGGAAGGTGTGACCGTGGTCATATTCCCCGCCGGGGGCGTGGCCACCGCGAAGAAGGGGTTCGGTCGCGCCGAGGACCTGCCCTGGAAGATGTTTCCGGCCAAGCTCATCCAGGCCGCCAATGCCAATGTCGTGCCTGTCTATTTCGAGGGCCAGAATGGTCGCCTCTTCCATCTCGCCAGCAGAGTCTCGCTGACGCTGCGCGTCTCGCTGCTGATCCGAGAATTCCGGCGCCTGTCCGGCTCGACGATCCAGGCGCGTGTTGGTGAAATGATTCCCTGGGAAGAGCTGAGCAGCCATGCCAACCGGAAAGACTTGCTTGCGCGGCTCTTCGGTGCGGTCTTCGACATGGCCCCTGCAGAGCGCCGGATCTTCCGCCGCGCAGCGTAAGGTCTCAGGATTTGTTGAGCATAAGCTCGACATCCATATTGGTGCCGGCCTTCACCTCGAAGTCCTTCTGGAAAATCTTGTCCTTGTTGCGGGCGACCGCAGTATACAGACCTTCCGCCAGCACCATGACAGGGAAGGCGCTGACGCTTTCCGCAACGATGTCACCGCCGGAGGTCAGGATGGACCAGGCGGTGTCGGCAATGGCTTCACCACCCTCTTCTGAGACGAGCTTGAGGCCCACCTGCGAAGCGCGGTGCTGCATCGTTGCTTCCGTCAGTTCCCCGGCATCCACGGTGATGTCCGCGCGCACCACGGCATTGATAGCTCCGTATTCTGACACGACGTGATAGGTCCCGGCATTCAGCCGGACAATCGTGTTCGGCTTGACGTCGGCCAGCACGAGGCCGCGCTCGCCGTCTTCGCGGACGTCGGTGGAATAGATGTCGAAGCTCAGCTGCTTGTCGGGAATATGCGTATCGGCACCCGAAATTGCATTGAGGGACATGCCGCCGGCGTCGAGCACGAGTACCTGGTCGGCTATGTCGCCTTCGGATGGAATGTTGAGCTTCTTGGTTGCCCCTGCGCGTCCGAACGACACATTTACGAAATAATCGCCCGGAGCCAGCTGAAAGGCAGCACTTCCGCCTTCCGCGCTTGCCAGAAGCGGGAGCTTGCCATCGACGTCAGGAATAGGACTGAAGACGCGCCAGGACAGGCCATGTTGCATCGGCTGGCCTTCATTGGTCAGCTTGGCATCCAGCTTCACGTTGCGCCCTTGGGCGGGTGTCGCGATGGTGTCCAGGCCCGGCGCCGAGAAGGCCTTCAACTTCGGCATCTTGGTCGAGCCGTTGAGTTGCTTGAACGTTTCGAAGGCTTCCTGTGCATGAAGTGTCGATGCGGCAGCCAGGGTCATGAAGAGCCCGAGCAGCAGCCGGATGAGGCCGGATTGAGGAAACATGCGATGCACTGTGTGTTGACTTCCTTCCCAATGCCGGCAACTTCAAACCGAACCGCATGGCAATTTCAAGACCTGCCGACCCTGCCAAGGCCTATGAAGGTATCAAGAAAATGAAAAAAGACTTCAAGCTGCTCGATTATCTCGCAGTCCGCCGTTCCGTGCCCGCTTTTCAGATGTGCGAGCCGGGTCCGGACAAGGCAGAAATCGAGTCGATCCTGTCGCTGGCGGTTCGTGTTCCCGATCACGGAAAACTCGCTCCCTGGCGTTTTGTCGTTTACCGCGGCGAGGAACGCGCACGCATCAGCGAGGAGCTGCTGAAACTGGCATTGGAGAAGAATCCGCAGCTTTCCGAGGAGATGATCCAGGTCGAGCGCACGCGATTTACCCGTGCGCCGGTTGTCATTGGTGTTGTCTCAACCGCCGCCCCGCATGCGAAGATCCCCGAATGGGAGCAGGTTATGTCTGCCGGGGCCGTGTGCCTCAATCTTCTGATGGCCGCCAATGCCCATGGCTATGTCTCGAACTGGCTGAGCGAGTGGTTTGCCTTCGATGAACGCGCCCATCCGCTGCTGGGCGTGCAGCATGGCGAGAAGGTCGCTGGTTTCATTCATATAGGCTCGACCGAATTCCCGATCGTCGAGCGACCGCGTCCAGCGCTTGCGGATGTCGTGTCATGGCGGGGTGGTGAGGATTGATGTTCTACGATACCGAATCGAATGCCCATGGTATGGCGCATGACCCCTTCAAGGCGATCGTCGCGCCTCGACCCATTGGCTGGATCGGCAGCAAGGGGAGCGACGGGAGCCGCAACCTGTCGCCCTACTCCTTCTTCAATGCCGTGGGCGACCGGCCGAAAATGGTGATGTTTTCGTCGAGCGGTCGCAAGGATAGTCTGCGCAATGTCGAGGAAACCGGCGTGTTTACGGCAAGCTTCGTCAGCCGCTCGCTTCTTGGCCAGATGAGCGCCTCCTCTGCCGCCGTTCCCTACGAGACGGATGAATTCGTCCTGGCGGGCCTGACCGCAACACAGGGCCAGCTGGTCGATGCGCCCTATGTCGGAGAAGCGGTCGCAGCCCTTGAATGCCGGGTGACCAAGATCTTGACCCTGCCGGACATGGAGGGCAACGAGACCGACAGTCATGCCGTCTTCGGGCAGGTGGTCGGGATCCACATTGCCGACGCCATGATCCGCGATGGACGTTTCGATCTGGCATTCGCCGAGCCGGTCATGCGGCTTGGTTACATGGACTATGCCGGGATGGGCCCCGTCTTCGAACTGAGGCGTCCGGGCCAGCCTGCCTAGGGTTAACGGCAGGGATCGGTCGTGCCGGGATCGACTTCGTGCCACCTCTCCGGACTGGTTAATGAACGTGGTGAACGTTTCTTAAACACTTTGAACCTAGTGTTTCATGGAGTGAATGCTTCGGGTGTACACAGGTGGCGAGTGGGTTCGACTTTGATCGTTGCAGCTTTTTTCAGATGGGTCGAGACAGCGAAGACGCAGGACCGGGCCCGTGCGGCAAACGCTCTGGCGCGGGCCTATCTCAAGTCTGAGATGGTGCCGGAAGAGCGGCAGTCCGCGCAGATGGCGATGACCTATCTGCTCGATGATCCATCGCCGCAGGTCCGCCTTGCACTGGCAGAGGTTCTAGCTCGCGAGGCGCGGGCGCCCCGCGCCCTGATGGTTTCGCTGGCCGAAGATCAGCCCGAGATCGCTTCGACGGTGATTCTTCACTCACCGGTTCTCTCCGATGCCGATCTCGTCGACATTGCCGGCCGTGGAACGGTCGAGACGCGCGCGCTGATTGCGGCACGCGCCGAGGTGAGCGTTGGCGTGGCGGCGGCGCTTGCTGAAATCGGCGAAGCAGCAGAGCTGGAGGTTCTCCTTGAAAATCCCGATGCGCGCTTCACGGCTTTCACGCTCCGGCGCATTGCCGAGCGTCATGGCCATTGTGAGCGCATCCGGTCGCTCCTCCTCGATCGGGACGACCTTAGCAGTGGCGTGCGTCAGCTGCTCGTGCAGTTCGTGACGGACGCCCTGGCGGGCTCGGGCCTCGTCATCGGCGCCATCGGCAGCCGGCGTATCGAGCGCATCGTACGTGAAGCTGGTCACTGCGCGACGATTGCGCTGCTGGCCGACGTCCATGGTGAGGAATTGTCGCGCCTGACCGATCAGTTGCGGATCGCGGGTCGCCTGAGCCCGGCCTTCCTGATGCATGCTCTGTGTGCAGGCCGGACGGATTTCTTTTCCGCGGCCATCGTCGCCATATCCGGCCTGGAGGAACGTCGCGTGCGTTCTATCCTCGCCACGGGCCGCTTCCACGCGGTCCGCGCACTTCTGGAATCGGCCGGTCTCGGGCGTGATGTCAGCCCGGTTTTCGTGGAAGCAGTGATGCTCTGGCGCAGCCTGATCCAATCGGCCGATTCGTTCGACCTGGAACATATCGCCCAACGGCTGGTCTTGCGGTATCGCGGCAATCACGAACTGAATGACGCTGCGCGTGCCCTGATCGACATGGTCGAACGGCTTGCCATTGCAGAAGAGCGGCGCCTGGCGCGCGACTATGCCAGTGGATTTGCGCTGGCGGCTGCCTGATCAGTTCAGGGGACGATCTTTTTGGCCACCCAGGAATAGCTGTCGGAAACCACGTGGATGGGTTTGTCGAAGATCATCTTGATCTCGGCTGTGCCCGGCAGCACCTGCCGGACCGCATCGATTGCCCTGTCTTTCAACGTTCTGTGCTGTTCTTCCGTCGGAATTTTGGTCTGCGCCTCAACGCCTGCATCCGGAAGCGTCTGATTGGATTCGGCGATCGCTTCGGCAATTTCGGGAGGTGGCGTCTGGCAGACGGCAACGGCCGTCGGATAACTGATATTCGTATAGCGCCCCAGAATTTCCTCAGATGCCGCGTCACACAGCTCAATCGAAACGAAGCGCTCTGTCGGCGTTTCGACGAATTCGCATTGGCTGACGCTGTCGTCGCATCCGAGGATCGTCATCATGATCAGGGCTGTTTTCATTCGCGGGGCTCCGGTGACAGCTGTCGGCAGTTGAGACGAAACAAAAGGATTCGAGCCAAAGCAAGGCATGCAGGCGCATAGCGTGTCTTTGCAGTAAGCCTCGCCGAAGGCGAGCGCCGGGTCGTCGACGCGCCCGGCAGCCGCGGGACTGCTACCCTGTCGACGACACCCGGCGAACGTCATCGGCGGGGTCGGTTGCAAGGTCCAGCTCACCCTGTGCCTCGATCGGATGCAGATCGTCGGACAATTCGACCTCGCGGATCCATTCGCGCCAGATCGACACCAGCAGCGCCATCAGGACGGGGCCGATGAACAGGCCGAGAAAGCCCAGGGTCTTCACGCCGCCGATAAGACCGAAGAAGGTCGGCAGGAAGGGCAGCTTGATCGGGCCGCCGACAAGCCGTGGGCGGACCGTCTTGTCGACGATGAACAGCTCGACCGCACCCCAGATGAAAAGGGCCACCCCAGGGATCGTGGCGCCACTCGCAACGAGGTAGATCGAGACGAGCGTGAAGGAGAGTGGCGCACCGCCTGGGATGAGTGCCATGACGCCGGTGATGACACCGAGCGTCACCGGGGAGGGCACACCCGCCAGCCAGTAGGCAATGCCGAGCACGATGCCTTCCCCGATCGCGATCAGTGTCATGCCGGTGACCGTGGAGCTGATCGTGGCGGGTACGACGCGCGAGATCCGCTCCCACCGGTTTGGCAGGATGCGTTCGCCGAGCAGGTCGAGTTGCCGGGAAAAACTGGCTCCGTCGCGATAGACGAAGAACAGGGCGATCAGCATGAAGAGCAGGGTCAGCAACAGATGGAAGAGCCCGTCGCCGGCGGCGATCACGGCGCGGTAGATATTGCCGATATTGGCGCCGCTGACGATCTGGATGAGCTGTCCGATCGCGCCAGGCTGGCCGATATGTTCGTTCCATTTCCCCGCCAGCCATTCACCGATGCGGGGCAGGGCCGAGATCCAGGCCGGGGGCGGCGCGCCTGTCGTATTCGCCTCGACGGCCCAGGTGATCCATTGACGGATTTCCTCGACCGCATAGGAGATCGCAATGCCGATGGGCACGATCAGGAAGGTCAGGATGAAGAGAAGCGCCAGTGTGGCGCCGAGCGTCGTGTTGCCGCCGATCCGGTCCAGCAGTCGACGGTAGAGAGGCCAGCTGGCAAAGGCGATGACCAGCGAAGCCAATACCGGCACCAGGAAACCATGAAAGAAGTAGATTGCTGCAAGGCCGATCAGCACCAGCAACCAGCGCGCCACCGAGATCGGAGTAATGAGCGCGATGCGATTGGCCGTTGCCTGACCGAGCCAGCGCGGCCCTTTCGACGGGGTCTGAGTATCAGCCTGATTCACAATCTGAAGTGTCCCGTTAGAACTGCCCTGCATATGGAGCATTCGCGGTCCGGAAACAAGCGGTGCGGCGCCGGATCATCGGCGCCCACCGTCAGATGTCGAGGTTCTCGGCGAAGGCCGCACGGTCCTGGATGAAGCGGAAACGGGCCTCCGGCTTGGTGCCCATCAGCGCGTCCACCGCATCGCGCGTACCCTCGAAGTCGACATCGTCGATGCCGACCCGAAGCAAGGTGCGCTTGGCGGGATCCATCGTCGTTTCCTTGAGCTGCGCCGGCATCATTTCGCCGAGGCCTTTGAAGCGCCCGATCTCGACCTTCTTGCCCTTGAACACCGTCTCCATGAGTTCCGCGCGGTGAAGATCGTCACGGGCATAGACGGTCTTTGCACCCTGACGGATGACATAAAGCGGCGGCACGGCGAGGTAGAGATGGTTGCCGCGGATGAGCTCCGGCATTTCCTGGTAGAAGAAGGTGATCAGCAGCGAGGCGATGTGCGCGCCATCGACATCGGCATCTGTCATCACGATAATCCGCTCGTAGCGCAGATCTTCATCGCGATACTTCGTCCGTGTGCCGCAGCCGAGTGCCTGGATGAGATCGGCAATCTGCTGGTTGGCCATCAGTTTTTCCCGGCTGGCCGAGCCGACATTGAGGATCTTGCCGCGCAGCGGAAGGATTGCCTGGTTCGCGCGGTTGCGGGCCTGCTTGGCCGAGCCACCGGCCGAGTCACCCTCGACGATGAACAGTTCGGCGCCTTCGGCCGTGTTCTGCGAGCAGTCGGCAAGCTTGCCCGGCAGGCGCAGCTTGCGCACGGCGGTCTTGCGGTTGACTTCCTTCTCCTTGCGGCGACGCAGCCGTTCCTCGCAGCGCTCGATGACCCAGTCGAGCAGCTTGGCGGCTTCGTTCGGATTGTCGGCGAGATAATGGTCGAAGGGGTCGCGCAGAGCGTTCTCGACGATGCGTTGCGCCTCGACGGTTGCCAGCTTGTCCTTGGTCTGACCGACAAATTCCGGCTCTCGGATGAAAACCGACAGCATGCCGACCGCAGAGATCATCACGTCGTCGGTCGTGATCTCGCGGGCCCGCTTGTTCTGCGTCAGTTCGGCGTAGTTCTTGAGACCCTTGGTCAGCGCGATGCGCAGGCCCGCCTCATGCGTACCGCCTTCGGGCGTCGGGATCGTGTTGCAATAGGAATGCAGCGCCGGATCGCCACCATACCAGGTCACGGCCCATTCCATCGCGCCATGTCCGCCGGTCTTTTCCGTCTTGCCGGCGAAGATTTCTCGGGTGACGGTGAATTCCTTGCCGAGCGTGGCCGCCAGATAGTCCTTCAAGCCGCCGGGGAAGTGGAAGACAGCCTTTTCCGGAATGTCGCCGCCCTCGGGAACCATGCCCGGATCGCAGGACCAGCGGATCTCGACACCGCCGAAGAGGTAAGCCTTCGAACGTGCCATCCGGAAGATCCGGCCCGGATCGAACTTCGCATGGTCGCCGAAGATCTGCGGATCGGGATGGAAGCGGACACGCGTCCCCCGGCGATTATGGACTTCACCCAGCTCTTCGAGGCCGCCCTGCGGCACGCCGCGCGAAAAAGTCTGGCGATAGAGCTTGCGATTGCGCGCCACCTCGACTTCGAGCAAGTCCGAGAGTGCATTGACGACGGAGACGCCGACGCCGTGCAGACCGCCCGATGTCTCATAGGCCTTGCCGTCGAACTTGCCGCCGGCATGCAGCTTGGTCATGATCACTTCGAGGGTCGACTTGCCCGGCACCTGCGGATGCAGTTCAACCGGGATGCCGCGCCCGTTGTCCGAGACCGTCAGGAAGCCTTGCATGTCGAGATGCACGTCGATGAAGTTGGCATGGCCCGCCACCGCTTCGTCCATCGAGTTGTCGATGACTTCGGCGAACAGGTGATGCAGTGCCTTCTCGTCCGTGCCGCCGATATACATGCCCGGCCGCATCCGCACCGGCTCAAGGCCTTCGAGAACGCGGATCGACGAGGCGCCGTATTCGTCGCCGGAAGAGGTCGTCGGGGAGGCAGGCGGCGGCGGCGCAGCTGCTGCGGGTCGAGCGGTCGGGGCCCGGGTTGTGGTGGACACGGGTTCTGCCTCGACCTTCTGGGCGAGCGGCATTCCGGAAAAGAGATCGTTGTCGTCCATGGCGTCGTTCGATACTCTGTTGCTGTTCGATGCCGGACCTGAGGCACCTTCCAAAAGCTTCTGCACCTGGCCAGTCGCATCTGCGAATCAGTCGGATTGTGCCAGAAAGGCAGGGCAGGCGCGAAGGGCCAGACAGCCGGCGCATGTTGAATTCGGGCCAGCTTTGCGTGGCGCATTTCGCGAAGGCAAGCGTGAGCCGAGAGGAAACCCATCTTCCATGCAGATGTCCACAGCTCATTTCCGCACCGCGGCGATTTCCTGCGTTCTCTTTCCGTTTCTGTTTCTGGCAAGTGCCCGTGCCGAGGCCGTCGGTCCATTCAAGGATGAGCTCTTCTCGGCCCAGACCGTGATCGAAGCCGGCGATGGCGGTGACTTTACCATCATCGATTATGATGAGATGCGCGACATCAATGGCCGCGACAGCATTCCCGAACGCCGGGTGAAGGATCGCTACGTCTCGCTCAAGGTTCGTCGCTTTCAGGAGAACCAGACCCTCGATCTGGCAACCGGACCCATGCAAGTCGGGAGAATCGGCCTCGATCAGGGCCAGGCTTTCACCGTGATCTTCATCCATGGCCGGGGCGGGGACCGGCGCCTGGGGCTCAATGACATCAGCTTCGGCGGCAACTTCAATCGGCTGAAGAACCTCGCCGCCGAAAACGGCGGGACCTATTACGCTCCTTCGGTCAAGAGCTTCGACGAGAAGGGTGTCGCGGACGTGGCCGCCCTTGTGGCCTATGCTTCGGCCCGATCCGGCGGCAAGCCCGTGGTCCTCGCCTGCGCCTCGATGGGCAGCTTCATCTGCTGGGGTCTTTCGCGCGATCCGGCAACTGTGGCGAAACTCTCCGGAATGGCGATCCTCGGGGGGGCACCGGATCCGGCCTTGCCCCAGAGTGCCGCGGCAAAGGCCCAGTTGCCGATCTGGTTCACCCATGGCAGCCGCGACAGCGTCTATGCCGCAGACGACCAGTTGGCGATCTATCGCAAGCTGCGCGGCGCAGGTCAGCCGGTTCGTTTCACGCTCTTTGAAAGCGGCTCGCACGGCACGCCGGTGCGCATGACGGACTGGCGCGCCTTGCTCAACTGGCTGGTCCGCTAACCTCGATCGTCAGGGCCAGGGCTTGATCACCCGCTGGCCGTTGTCGGTGATTTTGCCGCTTGTCTAGGCAATCTCGGTCCGGATTTTACCATGCTGCCTGATTAAGCAGCCAATCTCTCACCGCAATCTTTCCTTTAGCGCTCAGATTTGCTACTTCGCAGGAGCGAAATAGGGGTTTTGACGATATGACACCGGATGTTCGTCCGCTGGTTGCGGGCAATTGGAAGATGAACGGCACGCGGGCTTCGCTCGACCAGATCAAGGCGATCGCGGAAGGCGTCCAGGGCCCCCTGTCTGAGAAGGTCGATTGCCTGATCTGCCCACCGGCGACCTTGCTCTATGTTGCGACGGCACTGTGCACCGACAGCCCGCTGCAGATCGGCGCGCAGGACTGCCACCAGAACGTATCCGGCGCGCATACCGGTGACATCGCAGCTGAAATGATCGCGGATTGTTTCGGTACCCATGTGATTGTCGGCCATTCCGAACGCCGCACCGACCATGCCGAAACCGACCATCTGGTGCGCGCCAAGGCGGAGGCTGCCTATGCCGCTGACCTGACAGCCATCATCTGCATCGGCGAGACGGCGGAGGAGCGAAAGTCCGGCCAGACCCTGGATATCCTCAAGCGCCAGCTCGCCGGCTCGGTTCCCGATGGCGCAAAGGCCGAGCGCACCGTGATCGCCTACGAACCGGTCTGGGCGATCGGGACGGGGCTGACCCCGACGACGGCCGATGTCGCCGAAGCCCATGCATTTCTGCGGACCGAACTGGCCGAGCGTTTCGGCGCCGAGGGCAAATTGATGCCAATCCTCTATGGCGGATCGGTGAAGCCATCGAATGCGAGAGAACTCATGGCCGTCGAGAACGTCGATGGTGCGCTGATCGGCGGTGCAAGCTTGAAGGCCGAAGATTTCCTCGCCATATACCGGGTCTACGAGGACCTCACCGCCTGAAGGGCAAAGCCTGGAAATGCGGAGTAGGGGGTTTCATTGCCCGTTCCTCTCATGTAAAGAGCCGCCAACCTCATTGATTTTGCCCCTGTCGGGCAGGATGGACATTCCATGCAGACCGTATTGCTCGTAATTTATCTCATGGTCGTCGTCGCTCTGATCGGCGTCGTCCTCATCCAGCGGTCGGAAGGCGGCGGTCTCGGTGTCGGTGGCGGATCGGGCTTCATGTCTGCGCGTGGCACGGCGAATGCCCTGACCCGCACGACGGCTATCCTCGCGACCCTGTTCTTCATCATCTCGCTGGCGCTTGGCATTCTCGCCCGCTACGAAACCCGTCCGACCGATATCCTCGACCGGATACCGGCCGGCAGCGGCACCACTCAGGGCGGCGGCAGCGTTCTCGACCAGCTCCCGGGCGCAGCCCCGGCACAGCCCTCGACGACGGCTCCGGCAGAATCCGCACCGGCGACGCCGGCTCCGGCTGCCGACCCCAACGCCGTTCCGAACAACTGATCGGAACGGGATCCATCACTCCGGCGGGCTCCAGGGTCCGCCGGTTTTCTTTTGTCTGAATTCCGCCACTCCACACGAAAAATGTGGGACAAACCCGATTGGGGCTGGCGGAATCGAATCTGAAACGGTATCCGGTGAAGCCCATGGCGCGATATGTATTCATCACTGGCGGCGTGGTTTCCTCTCTCGGTAAAGGAATTGCGGCCGCAGCTCTCGGGGCATTGTTGCAGGCACGGGGTTACCGCGTGCGTCTGCGCAAGCTGGACCCCTATCTCAACGTTGACCCGGGCACCATGAGCCCGACTCAGCACGGCGAAGTTTTCGTCACCGACGATGGTGCCGAGACCGACCTCGACCTTGGCCACTACGAGCGGTTTACCGGGCGCTCGGCGACCAAGACCGACAACATCACCACCGGCCGCATCTACAAGAACATCATCGACAAGGAACGACGCGGCGACTATCTCGGCGCGACCGTCCAGGTCATTCCGCATGTGACCAACGAGATCAAGGATTTCGTCATCGAGGGCAATGACGACTACGACTTCGTCATCTGCGAGATCGGCGGCACCGTCGGCGACATCGAAGCCATGCCCTTCATGGAAGCGATCCGCCAACTCGGAAACGACCTGCCGCGCGGCACTGCCGTCTATGTCCATCTGACCTTGATGCCCTTTATACCGGCAGCCGGCGAGCTGAAGACCAAGCCGACGCAGCATTCGGTCAAGGAACTGCAGGCGCTGGGTATCCACCCTGACATCCTGCTGGTTCGTGCCGATCGCGAGATCCCCCAGGCCGAGCGCCGCAAGCTTTCGCTGTTCTGCAACGTTCGCGAAAGCGCCGTGATCCAGGCTCTCGACGTCGCCAACATCTACGACGTGCCAATGGCCTATCACAAGGAAGGCCTCGACAACGAGGTTCTGGCCGCCTTCGGGATCGAACCGGCACCGAAGCCGCGTCTGGACGCATGGGAAGAGGTCTGTAACCGCATCCGGACGCCGGAAGGTGAAGTCACGATTGCGATCGTCGGCAAATACACCGGCCTCAAGGATGCGTACAAGTCGCTGATCGAGGCACTTTATCACGGTGGCATCGCCAACCGGGTCAAGGTCAACCTCGAATGGATCGAATCCGAGATCTTCGAAAAAGAGGATCCGTCGCCATGGCTCGAGAAGGTCAACGGCATTCTTGTGCCAGGCGGATTCGGCGAACGCGGCTCCGAGGGCAAGATCCTGGCCGCGCAGTTTGCCCGCGAGCGGAAGGTCCCCTATTTCGGCATATGCTTTGGTATGCAGATGGCGGTCGTTGAAGCCGCCCGTAATCTCGCTGGCATTGAAAATGCGTCCTCCACCGAATTCGGCAAAACGGCAGAGCCTGTTGTGGGTCTGATGACCGAGTGGATGAAGGGCAACGAGCTCGAAAAGCGCTCGGCTGTCGGAGACCTCGGCGGCACCATGCGTCTCGGCGCCTACAAGGCATCGCTCAAGAAGGGCACGAAGATCTCCGAAATCTATGGATCGGCCGATATTTCTGAGCGCCACCGCCATCGCTACGAGGTCAATGTCGACTACAAGGACCGGCTGGAATCCTGCGGTCTGGTCTTCTCGGGCATGTCGCCGGACGGCCTCTTGCCGGAAACGGTCGAATATCCGGACCATCCATGGTTCATCGGCGTCCAGTACCATCCGGAGCTGAAGTCCCGTCCTCTGGACCCGCACCCGCTCTTTGCAAGCTTCGTCGGCGCAGCCCTTGAGCAGAGCCGCCTCGTCTGAGACCGATAGCACCATAGCGACCACAGACCCGGCCATGTGCCGGGTCTTTCGATTCTCGGACAAGGGTGGAAGGCGCAGACCGCCTGGCCGTTCAGGGACGCAGCAACAGGACCGGGACAGTGTCTCCGGCAACGATGGCTGGTGCATAGGGTGGACGCACGATAAGGCAATCGGATTGCGCGAAGATCCGCATCATCGATGAATCCTGTTTGCCGAAGCTCTCGACGGCGGGCATGTCCCCCCAGCCATCCATCAGCCGCGCCCGGACATAGTCCTGCCGCTTGTCGTTGGCAGACAGCGCGGTGTGTGACCGGGCAATTGCCATGCGCTGTCGTGGCTGTCGATGCCCTAGATGGCAGAGCAGGGGCTCCAGGAAGAGAAGCCCGCAAACGAGGCTGGAAATCGGATTGCCAGGAAGCCCAAGGACGTGCATCTCGTCCAGCCGTCCGACCATCAGCGGCTTGCCCGGCCGCATGGCGATCCGCCAGAAATCGAGCTGCATGCCGGCTGAAACCAGCGTGGGCTGAACCAGGTCGTGATCGCCGACCGAGGCGCCACCGAGCGTGACGAGCACGTCGGCACGGCAATCACGCGCCCGATTGACCGCATTCAGCAGCAGATCCCGATCGTCAGGCACGATGCCGAGGTCGAGGATCTCAGCACCATTGTCTCGCGCGAGTGCTGTTATACCAAATGTGTTGGATCCGATGATCTGGCTCGGACCGGGGGTGCTGCCGGGCGAGACAAGCTCGTCGCCGGTAGCAAGGATCGCGATCTTCGGACGTCGGAAGACGGGAAGCCGCGCATGGTTCATGGCCGCTGCCAGCGTCAGGTGACTGAAATCGAGCTGAATACCCGCAGCGAGAGCTACGTCGCCCTCGGCAAAATCCTGACCTCTCGGACGGATGTGGCGGCTCTTTGTAACGGCAAAGGCTGTGCGGATCCGCCCGTCATCGAGCTTTTCGGCATCTTCCTGAAGAAGAATGGTGTCGGCTCCATCCGGGACGGGTGCACCGGTGAAGATCCGCACGGTCTCGCCGGGACCGACCTTGCCCGAAAATCCATGACCAGCTGCTGACTCGCCGATGACGGTGAGCACGGATCCCACCGCGGCTGCGTCTCCCGCGCGAAGCGCGTAACCATCCATGGCGGATGCATCAAAGGGTGGTTGGGTGAGCCGGGCGCTGAGGTCGGCCGCGAGCACGCGACCATTGGCGTCAGAAAGGGCAATCTCTTCAGTCGCGACAATCGGACGGGCTGCGGCCAGAAGCCGCGCCAGCGCGTCCTCGACCGGTAGCAGCGACATCAGTTGCGCTCCGGATGGCGGAAATCGCCCGACTTGCCGCCACTTTTCTCCAATACGCGGATGCCGCCGATTTCCATCGTCTTGTCGACGGCTTTCGCCATGTCGTAGATCGTCAGGCAGGTGACCGAGACAGCCGTCAGCGCTTCCATCTCGACGCCGGTCTTGCCGGTCAGCTTGACGGTTGCCTCGACCCTCAGTCCGGGAAGGGCCGGATCTTCGGCGATGTCGACGGTGACTTTCGACAGCATCAGCGGATGGCAGAGCGGGATGAGATTGCTGGTCTGCTTGGCCGCCATGATGCCGGCGATCCGAGCGGAGCCAATCACGTCGCCCTTCTTGGCATTCCCGGCCATGATCGTTGCAAGAGTGCCGGGATTCATCCGCACAAATCCTTCGGCGACCGCGACACGAACCGTGTCATTCTTGGCAGAAACATCCACCATATGCGCCTCACCGGAGGCGCCGATATGCGTCAGTCCGCCGGGCGCGGCCGTCATTCGGCCGCCAGGGTGCCGGTCCTGCCGGTCAGCAGCAGGCGCGTTGCAGAAGCGACGTCGTCCTTGCGCATCAGGCTTTCGCCGACGAGGAAGGTCGAAATACCGGATTTCTCCAGCCGCTGGCAATCCTCATAGGTGAAGATACCGCTTTCGCCGACCAGCAGCCGATCGTCTGGGACCATGGGCGCCAGCTCTTCGCTGACAGTGAGGCTGACCTCGAAGGTGCGCAGATTGCGGTTGTTGATGCCGACCAGCGGCGACTTGAGCTTTAGTGCCCGTTCCATCTCTTCGGCATCATGCACTTCGACCAGCACGTCCATGCCGAGTTCGAAGGCGAGGCCCTCGAGCTCAGCCGCTTCGCCGTCCGACAGCGAGGCCATGATGAGCAAGATGCAGTCGCCGCCCCAGGCGCGCGCTTCATAGACCTGATAGGCGTCGAACATGAAGTCCTTGCGCAGGGCCGGCAGGCTGCAGGCCTTGCGCGCCGCCGTCAGAAACTCCGGGGCGCCCTGAAAGCTCGGCGTATCCGTGAGCACCGAGAGGCAGGTTGCGCCGCCGGCCTCATAGGCCGCAGCGAGCAATGGCGGATCAAAATCCGGTCGGATCAAGCCCTTGGATGGACTTGCCTTCTTTATCTCGGCGATCAGGCCGAAGCGGCCTTCGTTCCGGGCGTGCAGAAGCGCATCATGAAAACCGCGCGGCGCGTCCTGGGCCGCGACCCGGTCCTTGAGTTCGGCGAGCGAAACGGCAGCCTTTGCCGCCGCGATTTCTTCCCGCTTGTATGTCTCTATGCGCTTCAGGATGTCGGTCATGGTCTGGAGCTTAGCCCTGAGTGGCGGAATTGGAAATGGTGACCAGCGTTTCGAGTGCGCGTGCAGCACTGCCGGTATCGAGTGACTGGCTGGCGAGATGCATGCCCTCGGTCACGTCCTGTGCCTTGCCGGCGACGATGAGTGACGCGGCCGCGTTGCACAGTGCCACGTCGCGATAGGCTGTCTTGGCCCCGCCGAGCACGTCCCGGAGGGCCGCCGCATTCACCGCGCCATCGCCACCGCGGATGGCATCGAGTGACACGGTTTCGACACCGAAATCGTCGGGGGAGAGCTCGAAGCTTCGGATGTCGCCATCCTTGAGTTCCGCCACATGGCTCGGACCGGTCGTGGTGATTTCGTCGAGGCCGCTGCCATGAACGACCCAGGCACTGGTCAGCCCGAGGTCCCGCAAGGCTTCAGCCCCGGGGATGAGCCATTCCGGCGAATAGACGCCGAAAAGCTGTTTCTTGACCCGTGCCGGGCTCGAAAGCGGGCCGACAATATTGAAGATGGTGCGGGCGCCCAGTTCGACACGGGCGGGTCCGACATGGCGCATGGCCGGATGATGCAGCTGTGCGAACATAAAGCCGATCCCGGCCTCCCGAATGCAGCGCGAGATCAGGTCAGGCTCGATGTCGAGTTTCACTCCGAGCTGCGAGAGCGCATCGGCGGTGCCGGATTTCGAGCTGAGCGCTCGGTTGCCGTGCTTGGCGACCGGAACCCCCGCACCGGCGACGATCAGCGCTGCCAGCGTGGAGATATTGTAGGTGTTGGTGCCGTCGCCGCCGGTTCCGACGATGTCGATTGCGTCTTCAGGCGCATCCACCGGAACCATCTTCTGCCGCATGATGGACACAGCGCCGGCGATTTCGTCGACGGTCTCGCCGCGCACACGCAAGCCCATCAGGAAGCCGCCGACTTGCGCCATGCTGGCTTCGCCCGACATCAGGATTTCGAATGCGTCGCTTGCTTCCTGTCGCGTCAGTGGCTGGCGCGCAGCGATCTTGGCGATGAAGGGTTTCAACCCGGACATGACACAGCTCCCCCTTGATGGTCTGCGTTTATCGAACGATGGCCTGCTGGGCCAACGCCTGATTGAAGACCACGCCGTATTCCGCTTGCAGCTGGCTCACCATCTGGTCGAGAATGTCGTCTCCGGCCGCATTGGCCAGCTGGCCGATCTGCTGGTCCTCGCTCAGCGGGACGCCGCCGGTCGGCTGATCGCGGACAGCCGTGACCGAAAGCAGGATCTGCGTCGAGGGATCGGCGCCCGACGCGGTCGCGACCGTGCCCTGCGGGCCCGAGAAGGCGGCTGTGACGGCTGCCGGCCCAAGAACGGCATCTTCACTGCGGCGGGTAATGCCGGCCTTGCTTTCGACGGCGATGCCGAGTTCGGACGCGATATCCTCCAGCTTGCCGCCGTCGGCGATCCGCTTGCGCAGGCTCTCGGCGAGGGCGCCGAGCGCAATGCGCTGCTGTTCGGCCGTCCAGTCAGCCACGGCCTTTTCGCGCACTTCGGCAAGTTCCCGGTCACGTTCCGGCTTGATATCGGTGACATCGAACCAGATGAAGCCATTGTTGCCGAGATTGACCGGAAGAGCTTCGATACCGATGTCGGTGCGGAAGACTTCCGTCAGCAGCTTGTCACGCTCCGGAATGCCCGCAATTTCCGTTTCGCGATTGTCGAGGCCGCGGCGGTCGATGTCGGTGATGGTCGCAGTCTTGAGCCTGAGCTGGTCTGCGGCTTCCTTCAGCGTCGAACCGCCGGCGCGCAGGTCTTCGAACTGGTCGTGCACGGTGGTGATATCGGCGATCGCAGCGGCTTCGGCAAGCGCAGTGCGGATCTCTTCCTTCACCTCGTCAAGGCTCTGGGTGCGTCCATCCTTGATGTTGCTGATGCGGAGGATCACCGGTCCGAGCGCCCCGTCGACTACGGGGGTGGTGCCACCTTCCGTCGTGACGGCGAAGGCCGCTTCCGCAAGGGCCGGATCGGGCAGGCGGTCGCGGGTGAATTCGCCCAGCAGCACGTCGCCCGCAGTCTTGCCCTGATCGCTAACCAGCTGGTCGAAGCTAGTGCCGTTCTGAAGTTCCGAAAGGGCGGCATCCGCAACTTCACGATTTTCGAAGGACAGCTGCTCGATGGTGCGCGTGCCCGCGATTTCGTAGGTCGCCTTCCGGCGTTCGTAATCTTCGCGGATCTGTTCGTCGGTGATCGCAGACGTGTCCGCGATGTCGGCAGGCTCGAGCTTCACATAGTTGAAGCTGCGATATTCCGGAGCCCGATAGCCCGACTTTGTCGTGTCGAACCAGGCAGCGAGCGTCGCGTCGTCGGGTGCCTTGACCGGCTCTATATTGGCATTGGTCAGCAGCAGATAATTGATGTCACGGTTCTCGTAACGATAGGACTTGATCGCATCGATGAGCACCTTGGGAGCGACGAAGCCGTCCGCAGTGGCATCGACGATCTGGCTGCGGATCGCGACCTTGGAGCGTTCCTGGATGTAGTCGTCTTCACGCAGGCCCGCACTGCGCAGGCGAGAGGAGAACAGGCCACGGTCGAAGCTGCCGGCTGCATTCTTGAAGGCCGGATCATCGGCGATCAGCTGCGCCAGTCGATCCTGCGAAAGCCCGAGGTTCATGTCTGTGGCGAGCTGATCGAGGGCTGCGCCGGCTGCGAGCTGCGAAAACACCTGTGCCTCGATGCCGAAGGCTCGCGCCTGCTCGGTGGTGAGCTGCATGCCGAACCGGCTGCTCATGTCCGACACCTGCCGCTGATAGGCGAAGGCAAAGTCGCTCGACGAAACCGTCTGGTCTCCGACGGCGACAACGGTATCGGACGTGTTGCTGAACAGCGATGCCGATACGCCCCAGACGCCGAAGGAGGCGACGAGCAGGACAAGCAGGATCTTGGCGAACAGGGTTTGGGAAGCTTTTCTCAAGACGACGAGCATCGGGACGCATGAACCTCATTGTAATTCTTCGTGTGGGACGAAGCAGGTTGACTTCCTTAGAACAAAGCTCTCGGGAAATGAAGGCATCAGGGTGCGAAATGCGCAGCCATCACGCGGAGTTTGACCGCTTTGGGCCCGCCGGACAGACAATCAGCCAACCGAAACGAAAAAAGGCCGGACAGAGCCGGCCTTCTTGATCGCGATGATAACGGGCGCCTCAGCGTTCCGAAAGTGCCTTGTAGTCCCGCTGCGGCTCACCGGTATAGAGCTGGCGCGGGCGACCGATGCGCTGCTGCGGATCTTCGATCATCTCGTTCCACTGCGCGATCCAGCCGACGGTGCGGGCGAGCGCAAACAGAACGGTGAACATGGTCGTCGGGAATCCGAGCGCACGCAGCGTGATGCCCGAGTAGAAGTCGACGTTCGGGTAGAGCTTCTTCTCGATGAAATAGGGATCGTTGAGCGCGATCTTCTCGAGTTCGAGCGCGACCTTCATCAGCGGATCGTCGGCATGGCCGGTGGCTTCGAGGACCTCGTACATGGTCTTCTGCATGATCTTGGCGCGCGGATCGTAGTTCTTGTAGACCCGGTGGCCGAAGCCCATGAGCCGGAACGGATCATTCTTGTCTTTGGCCTTGGCGATGTATTCGGGAATGCGGTCGACCGAGCCGATTTCCATCAGCATGTTGAGGGCCGCCTCGTTGGCGCCGCCATGGGCTGGGCCCCAGAGGCAGGCGATGCCGGCCGCGATGCAGGCGAACGGATTGGCGCCCGAGGAACCGGCCAGACGCACGGTCGAGGTCGAGGCATTCTGCTCATGATCGGCATGCAGGATGAAGATGCGGTCCATGGCACGGGCCAGAACCGGATTCGCCTGGTATTCTTCGCAGGGTACGGCAAAGCACATGCGCAGGAAGTTCGACGCATAATCGAGGTCGTTCTTCGGATACACGAAAGGCTGGCCGATGTGATATTTGTAGGCCATGGCCGCAATTGTCGGCATCTTGGCGATCATGCGCAGCGAGGCGACCATCCGCTGGTGCGGATCGGTGATGTCGGTCGAGTCGTGATAGAAGGCGGAGAGCGCACCGACCGTGCCGACCATGACGGCCATCGGATGGGCGTCGCGGCGATAGCCGGAGAAGAACTTGCTCATCTGCTCGTGCACCATCGTGTGATGCGTGACGCGATAATCGAAGTCCTTCTTCTGCGCTGCCGTCGGCAGTTCGCCGTAGAGAAGAAGGTAGCAGACTTCCAGGAAGTCGCCCTTTTCGGCAAGCTGCTCGATGGGATAACCGCGATGCAGAAGCGTGCCTTCGTCGCCGTCGATATAGGTGATCTTGGATTCGCAGGATGCCGTGGACGTGAAGCCCGGATCGTAGGTGAACGTGCCCGTGTGCTTGTAAAGGGCGGCGATGTCGATGACGTCAGGGCCGATCGTGCCGGCCTTGACGCTCAGGTCGACCGTCTTGTCCCCAAGTTGCAAAGAAGCGCTTTTGTCCGTCATGCTGATCCTCCGGTATTGGCGGGAAGGCGTCTCGAAAAAGCCGCCATCGGTTAAGCGTGTTGATGTTAGCTATATGATACCGAAGTTAATGCCAAGCTATCCAAAGGGCAAATTGTGCATCGCGAAATCGGCAACAATCGAACCGATCGGTTCTTGTCGTTTGCGGCTCGGATAGGCGGCAGAATCACCAGGCTCTGCAAGCTTTGATTGTTTTTCGTTTTGCCTTATCTTGGCCTTGGATGGTGTGGATCCGGCCGAGCGAGCGCAATGGTCGAAGTGGCGGAAAAACAGGGGGAACCAGACATTCGATCCGGTCTGCTGCCGGCTCGTCGCCCTGTGCTTCATCCGCCTTCCTGGTCCACCGCAACTCGTCGGACAGCCTCCGGTTTCCACCTTTCGATTTCAACCGTTTTGCGTCGCGTCCGCGACTATGTTCGCGAGCGCCTCATGGAGGAGATCAGTTACGGGCATTTCTTCCACTTTGTCCCGGTGTGCCTCGGTGCCGGCGCTGCAATCTGGTTTTCTTTGTCGAGTCCACCCTTGGCGCCGGTCCTTGCTCCGCTTGTGCTTGCTCTCCTGTTTGCGCTGTCGCGATCGGCGCGGGACACGGCGTCAAATCTGATTCTCTGGAGCGCCTGCCTTGCTGTCGTCGGCATGCTGCTTGCGGAGTGGGAGGCGAGGCGCGTTTCGACCGTCATCATCGACCAGCCGCTCGTCACCACCGTGACTGGTATCGTCGAGCGCAGGGAGCAAGGCGCGGCCGGCGAGTGGCGCTATACGCTGAGGCTGACGGGGACGGTGGAGCCTACCGTGCGGCGGCCGCCTGAAAGGGTCACTCTGCTGGCACGCAGCAAACATGCACCGGCTGCGATCGGCGACTGGCTCAGCGGGCGGGCGCGGCTCTCGCCACCGTCGGGTCCCGCCTTGCCCGGTCTGAACGACTTTGCCTTTCAAAGCTATTTCTCCGGCATCGGCGCTGTCGGTTTCTTTCTCGGTCCGCCTCAGGCGAAACTGGCCGGAGAGGATAATGGAGCCGGGTTGGTCGCGCGCTTCGATGCGGCATTGTTCTCCCTGCGGGACCGGATCTCGAATCGCATCCGCTCCGTCATTCCAGGCGATCCTGGCGCCTTTGCCGCCTCGATCATCACGGGAGAGCGTCGCTCCATGTCGACCGCGGCGACCGAGGCGCTTCGGGCTTCGGGCCTTGCCCATATCACCGCAATCTCGGGTCTCAACATGGCCCTCGCCGCCGGCATATTTTTCGTCGGCCTGCGCGGTCTGCTCAGCCTCGTGCCGGCGCTGGCCGAGCGATATCCGATCAAGAAGATCGCGGCTGCGGGCGCGTTGATTGCCACGACCGGCTATGTGCTCATTTCCGGCTATCAGGTCTCTGCGCTGCGTGCCTATCTGATGACCGCCATCATGCTGGCTGCAGTTCTCTTCGACCGTCCGGCCGTCAGCCTGCGCAACCTGGCCCTGGCTGCAACAGCCATTCTTGTCGTACAGCCTTCAGCTGTGATGGGGCCGAGTTTCCAGATGTCCTTTGCGGCCACTGCAGGCCTGATCGCCGGCTATGCCGGCTGGCGCTCCAGGCCACGGGCCATGCTGCCGCCGATGCGGTCACTCGGCCTGCGCGTTGCTGCGGGCGGCGGAAAACTCATCGGCGGTACTCTGGCGACATCCCTGATCGGCGGACTGGCCACCGCAATCTTTGCCATCACCCATTTTCACCGCCTGTCGACCCATGGACTTGAAGCCAACCTCGCCGCCATGCCGCTGATTTCGCTGGTGGTCATGCCGGCAGGCTTCATTGCCATGCTGCTCATGCCCTTCGGCCTTGATGCACCCTTCTTCTGGATCATGGGGCAGGGGCTCGAACTGGTTCTGCATGTCGCCTACATGGTTGCCGGCTGGGGTGGAGGTTACGTCTTTCCGCGCCTACCCGGCTGGTTCATGCTCGGAACGATCACCGGCATGCTCCTGCTGACGCTGTTTCGCAGCAGTCTCAGACATGCAGGAACCGTCCTGATCGCGGTGACGCTCGTTGCGACATGGCTTGGGCCGAGACAGGAACCCGGTGAACTGATGATCAGCGAGGATGCGAGACTAGTGGCGCTCTGGAGCGGTGACGGCGCCGCACGGACCCTCGCTATCAACCGAACTCGGCCGCCGGCCTTCATCTTCGATCAATGGCGACCGGTGCTGGATGTCGAGACGACGATGCCGCCCCAAATGCTTACGATTGGCGAATTGCCAGCGCCACCTGACTGGCGAACCGGAGAGACCTGGAGCGCAGCGCAGCGATCGGCTGCTGCAACGCTTCTCGATCAATTGACCAAATCTGCCAGGATGGACCGGTTCACCTGCATCAAGCAGGCCTGTGTCGCCCGGATGGACACGGGGAAATTGCTGATGACCCTCGACCGTCCCGACCTGGTCGGGGTTGGCTGCGACCTTGCCGATGTCGTCGTTCTGGCGGCTCGCACGCGATTGACCGCCTGCCGCTCGGGTGCGGCGCTTCTGTCGCAAAGCAGCCTCAGGGCCACCGGCGCTGTCGAAATTTCCGGCCTTGCAGACGCGCCGCAGCACCTGGTGATCAGAACATCTTTCGAGGGGAAGCCGAGACCGTGGACGCAACACCGCCTCTACGACTGGCGCACGGCATCGGCGGCAGACGAACACACCATCCCCCAAGCATCAGAAAGCCGGACAACGGCGCAACAACTGTCGCCGACAGCTGACGCTCAGTGATACCGGCGGATGAGGCCGACCAGCTTGCCCTGGATCTTGACCCGATCCGGCGGGAAGATTCGCGTTTCATAGGCCGGATTGGCGGCCTCCAGCGCGATCGACGCGCCACGCCGGCGGAACCGCTTCAATGTTGCTTCCTCGTCGTCGACGAGCGCCACGATGATGTCCCCCGGATTGGCGTTGGACGCATTGCGGATGATGACGGTATCACCGTCGAGGATCCCGGCTTCGATCATCGAATCGCCCTTCACCTCGAGGGCGTAGTGATCACCGGAGCCGATCATCTCGGCCGGCACGGTAATGTCATGCGTATTGTTCTGGATTGCAGAGATCGGTACGCCAGCCGCGATACGGCCCATGACGGGAACCGAGATGGAAGAACTCCTGTCTTCAACCGGCTGCTTGGTGAGTGTTGGCGCTGGCGGTGCCTTGCCAAGACTGCCTTCGATCACGCTCGGGGCAAAACCGCGACGGGGCTGCATGCTCGGAGAATAGGCTTCCGGCAGTTTGATAACCTCAAGGGCGCGAGCTCGATTCGGCAACCGGCGGATGAAGCCGCGTTCCTCGAGCGCCGTGATCAGCCGATGGATGCCGGATTTCGATGCGAGATCCAGCGCGTCCTTCATCTCGTCGAAGGAAGGCGGGACGCCCGATTCTTTCATCCGCTCGTGGATGAAGAGAAGCAGTTCCTGTTGCTTGCGCGTCAGCATATGCGGTGCCCCTAAGGTGAAACAAATACAGAACAGACACTATCTGTTCCATTTGTGTTCCGCAAGGGGATAAATTTTCGTGAAGAGCCGGTGAGAAAATGCGATGGCCTGATGTGCAGGTCTTGAAACAGTCCGATTTTGTACCGCTGCAATGCAAAGAGCGGATACTTTCAAAGCCCAGCGGACCTTTCTCGGGGAATAAGACGAATGCTCAAGGACATTGAAAATCTCGTTTTGGGGAAGACGCAAGCCGATCTGTCTTCTGCGGAAAAGAAGGTGCTGAAGCGGGCTCGGGAGCGCCGCACGGTTTCGACCAACGCCGGCGAGGAATTCCTGGCCCATGCGACCGTCGGTCAACGATTGGCAGACGGCATTGCGAGGGTGGGTGGCTCCTGGGGCTTCATCATCGCCTTCATGGTGCTCTTCGTAGCCTGGGTGGTTCTCAACACCGTGGTTCTGGCGACCCGCTCCCTCGACCCTTATCCGTTCATCTTCCTCAACCTTCTCCTGTCCATGCTGGCCGCGATCCAGGCCCCGATCATCATGATGAGCCAGAACCGCCAGGCCGAGCGCGATCGGTTCATGGCGGCAAAGGATTATGAGATCAACCTCAAGGCAGAGATCGAGGTTTTGGCCCTTCATCACAAGATCGACGAACAGGTACTCAAGGAATTGCGCGAAGCGCGGCAGCAAATCGACGCATTGCGCCAGACGCTCGAAACCCTTTCAATCCAGCCGCGCAATTCCCAAATCTGACGCAGAACTCGAGAGAAATATGTCCAATCCCATCACGTCCCCCCGCGCCATCGATCATCTCGTCCTCCCGGTCGTGGATCTCGAAACCTCCCGCGATCGGATGAGCCGCCTCGGCTTCACGGTTGCGGCCGATGCCCGCCATCCATTTGGGACCGAGAACGCCTGCGTCTTTTTTGCAGATGATACCTATCTGGAGCCCCTGGCCGTCGGCAGCCGAGAAGGCTGCCTTGAGGCTGCACGCATCGGCAATGTGTTTGTCGCACGCGATCTCGCCTTCCGCTTTCGCCGTGGCGAAGGCCTCTCGGCCATCGTCGTGAAGACGGACGATGCAACTGCAGATGATAGACGGTATCGCGATGAGGGACAGAGCGGCGGGCCCGTTCTCGAATTTTCGCGGCAGTTCCGATTCCCTGATGGGCGATCGGCGGAGGGGGCTTTCCGGCTCGCCTTTGCAGCCGACCTGCGTTCGCCTGATTTCTTCGGCTTCGCCTGTGAACGCGTAAATCCGATACCGGCGGATCGCGGTGACTTGGTCGTGCACGCCAATGGTGCCGCCGGTCTTCGGCGAATCGTCCTGGTCGAGGAAAATCCGAGTGATTTCCAGTATCTGCTGGAAATGGTGCTCGATCAGCGCGACGTCACGGCGCATTCCTTCGGCATGGCGATCGAGGCATCCAATGCCTCGGTTGACGTCCTGACCTCCGAAGGGTGTTCGGCCCATTACGGTCTGGATTCCAGGCATCTGGAACGCGGTCTCCTGGGCGCGGCCGTGGTGGTCGCCGTCGCCGATCTCGGCGTGACAGAAGCCTGCCTCGCTGCTAATGGCGTCGGCTATCACAAAACGGGCGCGCGGCTGGTTGTCGCGCCGGAAAAGGGCCAGGGCGTCACCTTTGCCTTCGAGGAGTTGAAATGAGCATTTCTCCCAATTCGGAAGTCGTGGTTGGCGAAGGCGCCGGCAAGGCTGTCTTCTCACAAAAAATCCGCTTCGCCTTGATCGCCGGCCCCTGCCAGATGGAAAGCCGTGACCATGCCTTCATGATCGCGGGGCAACTCGTCGAGTTGTGCCGCGAACTCGGGCTCGGGCTCGTCTACAAATCCTCTTACGACAAGGCGAACCGCACCTCGTTGTCTGCCGAGCGCGGCATCGGCCTGGAAACGGCGATGGAAGTCTTTGCCGACATCAAGAAGGAATTCGGTGTGCCCGTCCTCACCGACATCCACACGGAAGAGCAGTGCGCGGCCGTCGCGCCGACTGTGGATGTCCTGCAGATCCCCGCCTTCCTCTGCCGGCAGACGGATCTGCTTGTTGCCGCCGCCAAGACCGGCCGCGCGATCAATGTGAAGAAGGGACAGTTCCTGGCCCCTTGGGACATGAAGAACGTGCTGAACAAGATCACCGGTTCCGGCAATCCGAACGTGCTGCTTTGCGAACGCGGCGCGTCCTTCGGCTACAATACGCTCGTCTCCGACATGCGCTCGCTGCCGATCATGGCGGCCATGGGCGCGCCTGTCGTTTTCGATGCCACCCATTCGGTGCAGCAGCCGGGCGGGCAGGGTGGTTCCTCCGGTGGCCAGCGTGAATTCGTCGAGACGTTGGCTCGCGCAGCCGTCGCTGTCGGCGTCGGTGGGCTCTTTATCGAGACTCACCAGGACCCGGACAACGCCCCGTCGGATGGTCCGAATATGGTGAAGATCACCGACATGCGCCGGCTTCTGGAAAAACTCATCGCCTTCGACGATCTGGCCAAGGCATCCTGACGGACTCTCGCGGCGCTTTCAGCAGTTGAACGGGAAGCGCCGCGGGTCCTTGCGGTTTAAATCGATTAGATTTCGTCCGTTCCGGCTCCTATCCGTCATTGTATTTTCCCGATCATCGGATAAGAGAGGATGACTCAAAGGCAGGTCCGGGGGCTCCGCGCCCGGTGATCGGCCGCCGAGCCTTGTCCAATTTCCGTCACCAGGGAGCGAACATGACCGCCATTACCGACATCATCGGCCGCGAAATCCTCGACAGCCGCGGCAATCCGACCGTCGAAGTCGACGTCTATCTCGAAGACGGCAGCATGGGCCGTGCGGCTGTCCCCTCGGGAGCCTCGACCGGCGCGCATGAAGCCGTCGAATTGCGTGACGGTGGCTCGCGTTACCTCGGCAAGGGCGTCGAGAAGGCGGTCGAAGCCGTCAATGGCGAGATCTATGATGCAATCGGCGGTCACGAGGCCGAAAACCAGATCCAGATCGACAATCTGATGATCGAACTCGATGGCACGCCGAACAAGGCACGCCTCGGCGCCAACGCCATTCTTGGCGTATCGCTGGCCGTCGCCAAGGCCGCGGCCCAATCCTCCGGTCTGCCCCTCTATCGTTATATCGGCGGCCCGAACGCCCATGTCCTGCCGGTTCCGATGATGAACATCATCAACGGCGGTGCCCATGCCGACAACCCGATCGACTTCCAGGAATTCATGATCGTGCCGGTTGGCGCCGACACCATCCGTGACGCCGTGCGCATGGGTTCGGAAGTCTTCCACACGCTGAAGAAGCAGCTCGCAGCCGATGGCCACAACACCAATGTCGGCGACGAAGGTGGCTTTGCGCCGGGCCTGGCATCCGCTCCCGCTGCCCTCGACTTCATCATGAAGTCGATCGAAAAGGCTGGTTACCGTCCGGGCGAGGACATGCATATCGCGCTCGATTGCGCCTCGACCGAGTTCTTCAAGGACGGCAAGTATGTGCTTGAAGGCGAAGGTCGCACGCTCGAACCGGAAGCCATGGCGGACTATCTTGCCGAACTCGCTGCCAAGTACCCGATCTTCTCGATCGAGGACGGCATGGCCGAAGACGACTGGGATGGCTGGAAGTCGCTGACCGACAAGATCGGCAAGAAGGTCCAGCTCGTCGGCGACGATCTTTTCGTCACCAACTCCGCGCGTCTGCGTGACGGCATCAAGATGGGTGTCGCCAATTCCATCCTGGTCAAGGTCAACCAGATCGGCTCGCTCTCGGAAACCCTCGACGCCGTCTCGACCGCACACCGCGCCGCCTACACAGCCGTGATGTCGCACCGTTCGGGCGAAACCGAGGATTCGACGATTGCCGATCTCGCAGTTGCCACCAACTGCGGTCAGATCAAGACCGGCTCGCTCGCACGTTCCGACCGCACCGCGAAGTACAACCAGCTGATCCGCATCGAGGAAGAGCTTGGCCCGCAGGCCGTCTACGCAGGCGCCTCGATCCTGCGCGGCTGATCCTGCCCGATCTCCCTTCGAAGCCCGTGCCGGTCATCCCGGCGCGGGCTTTTTCTTTTGCGCTGCGACAGGGTCAACCATCGGTTAAGACATGCCCGCTAATCTGAGTGCCAGTTTCGCGTTTCAGGGCAATTGTCGGCATGTGGACCAGGCATCACAAGAAAAAGAAATACGGCCGCCTTATTCTGCCCGCTGTCACAATCGCTTTCCTGTCCTATTTCGGTTACCATTCGATCCATGGCGACTATGGCTTGAGGGCAGGACAGCAGTTCGAGCGCATCCGGCTGGAGCGCGCCTCCGAGCTGGAAAGGCTCGTTGCGCAGCGCATGGTCTTGGAGAAGGAAGTGAGCCTCTTGAGTGACGGCTCGCTGGACGAGGACATCATTGACGAAAAGGCGCGCTATCAGCTCAATATGTCGCGCCCGGATGAAATCGTGATCTTCAACACCTATTTCTGATTAACTCAAATCGGGTTAATTCGAATTCTTTCATTTTTTACAGTTGCTTGCGGCGAATGAGAGCCATGCATTTATGGCATTGCCGCCGTCGGCTTTCTTCCCTATTCTGTCGTCAACTTTGCACCATAATAACCCATGGGAGGGATGCATGGCGCCTCGCAAGCCTGCGACTGCGACCGGTCGGAAGCCTTCGACCAAGCCTGCCAAGAAAGAGTTCACGCAAGGAGCGATCGTCGAGTTCGACAAGGCTCAGGAGATCCTGGCCTATCGCGAAATGCTGCTCATTCGTCGTTTTGAAGAAAAGGCCGGGCAGCTTTACGGCATGGGCTTCATCGGTGGTTTCTGTCACCTGTATATCGGCCAGGAAGCTGTCGTTGTCGGCATGCAGATGGCGCTGAAGGACGGCGATCAGGTCATCACCGGTTATCGTGACCACGGCCACATGCTGGCTTGCGGTATGAGCGCGCGTGGCGTCATGGCCGAGTTGACCGGCCGTCGCGGCGGCCTGTCGAAAGGCAAGGGCGGCTCGATGCACATGTTCTCCAAGGAGAAGAATTTTTATGGCGGCCACGGTATCGTCGGCGCCCAGGTCTCGCTTGGCACGGGTCTCGCCTTCGCCAACAAGTATCGTGGCAACGACAATGTCTCGCTCGCCTATTTCGGCGACGGCGCCGCCAACCAGGGCCAGGTCTACGAGAGCTTCAACATGGCTCGTCTGTGGAACCTGCCGGTAATCTACATCATCGAGAACAACCGATACGCCATGGGTACCTCTGTCTCGCGCGCTTCTGCCCAGACGGATTTCTCCCAGCGCGGTGTGTCCTTCAACATTCCAGGCATCCAGGTGGACGGCATGGATGTGCGTGCGGTCAAGGCTGCCGCGGATCTGGCGGTCGAGCATTGCCGTTCCGGCAAGGGCCCGATCATCCTCGAAATGCAGACATATCGCTATCGTGGCCACTCGATGTCTGACCCGGCGAAGTATCGGACCAAGGAAGAAGTGCAGAAGATGCGTTCCGAGCAGGATCCGATCGAGCAGGTCCGCGCACGTCTGCTCGAAAAGGGCTGGGCGAGCGAGGACGAATTGAAAGCGATCGACAAGGACGTCCGCGACATCGTGGCCGACTCGGCCGATTTCGCCCAGGCCAATCCGGAGCCGGATGCATCCGAGCTCTACACCGACATCCTGCTGTAATCGGGGAGGGAACCCATGCCGATCGAAATCCTCATGCCCGCCCTGTCTCCGACCATGGAGGAGGGCACACTCTCTAAGTGGGTCAAGCAGGAAGGTGATACCGTGAAGTCCGGCGACGTGATCGCTGAAATCGAAACCGACAAGGCGACGATGGAAGTCGAGGCCGTCGACGAAGGTGTGCTCGGCAAGATCCTGATCGCTGCCGGCACTGAAAACGTCAAGGTCAATACCGCGATTGCCGTTCTGCTGCAGGACGGCGAAAGCGCCGATGCTGCCGTCGCACCGAAGAAGGAAGCCGATGCACCGGCGGCCGCTTCTGATGCGGCAGGCGGAAAGGCGCGCGAAGCGGCTGCGGAGCCGGATTCCACTGCAGATAACAAGGTCCCCGCGGCCCCGAAGATCGATGTCGCCTCTGATCCGGATATCCCGGCCGGAACCGAAATGGTCACCATGACGGTCCGCGAAGCCCTGCGCGAAGCCATGGCGGAAGAAATGCGCGCCAACCCCGATGTCTTCGTCATGGGTGAGGAAGTCGCCGAATATCAGGGCGCCTACAAGATCACGCAGGGCCTGCTGGCCGAGTTTGGTGCGAAGCGCGTCGTCGACACGCCGATCACCGAGCACGGTTTCGCCGGCGTCGGCGTTGGTGCTGCCATGGCGGGCCTCAAGCCGATCATCGAATTCATGACCTTCAACTTCGCCATGCAGGCGATCGACCAGATCATCAACTCGGCCGCCAAGACGCTCTACATGTCCGGCGGCCAGATGGGTGCGCCGATCGTCTTCCGTGGCCCGAACGGGGCTGCCGCCCGCGTCGGCGCACAGCACAGCCAGGATTATGCCGCCTGGTATAGCCAGATTCCGGGCCTCAAGGTCGTCATGCCCTATTCGGCCGCCGACGCAAAGGGCCTGCTGAAGGCCGCGATCCGCGATCCGAACCCGGTTGTCTTCCTGGAAAACGAGATCCTCTACGGTCAGTCCTTCGAAGTGCCGAAGCTCGATGACTTTGTCCTGCCGATCGGCAAGGCGCGCATCCACAAGACCGGCAAGGACGTCACCATCGTCTCCTGGAGCATCGGCATGACCTACGCCATCAAGGCGATCGCCGAGCTGGAGAAGGAAGGCATCGACGTCGAACTGATTGACCTGCGCACGATCCGTCCGATGGACCTCCCGACGATCATCGAATCGGTCAAGAAGACCGGCCGTCTCGTCACCGTCGAGGAAGGTTATCCGCAGTCGTCGGTCGGCACCGAAATCGCCACCCGTGTCATGCAGCAGGCCTTCGATTATCTCGATGCGCCGATCCTGACGATCGCTGGCAAGGACGTTCCGATGCCTTACGCGGCGAACCTCGAAAAGCTCGCTCTGCCGAATGTCGGCGAAGTGGTCCAGGCGGTGAAGACCGTCTGCTACAAATAAGGGGAGGGTAGGTCCATGCCGATCAACATCACCATGCCGGCCCTGTCTCCGACGATGGAAGAGGGCAATCTGGCCAAATGGCTGGTCAAGGAAGGCGACAAGGTCAAGTCCGGCGACGTGATCGCCGAGATCGAGACTGACAAGGCCACCATGGAAGTGGAGGCCGTCGATGAGGGCGTCGTCGCGAAGATCGTGGTTCCCGCCGGCACCGAAGCCGTCAAGGTCAATGCACTGATCGCCATCCTCGCCGAAGAAGGCGAGGATGTTGCCGCCGCTGCGGCCGCTGGTGGCGGTTCGTCCGCGCCGAAGGCCGAAGCTGCTCCGGCGCCAAAGGCAGAAGCCGCACCGGTGTCTGCAGAAACCGCAACTCCGGCGCCTGCAGCCGCGTCGGCTGCTCCGGCGGTGTCGTCCGGTGAGCGCGTCTTCGCCTCGCCGCTCGCGCGTCGTCTCGCCAGGGAGGCCGGTCTCGATCTCAAGGCTGTCTCTGGTTCCGGTCCGAAGGGCCGTGTGGTCAAGAGCGACGTTGAAAAGGCCGTCAGCACCGGCGGTGCAAAGGCTGCCCCGGCTTCCGCCGCAGGTGCAGGTTCAGCTGCCGCACCGGTGCTTGCCAAGGGCGCGTCGGAAGAGGCCGTTCTCAAGAACTTCGCCGAAGGCTCCTACGAGCTCGTGCCGCATGACGGCATGCGCAAGACGATCGCCAAGCGCCTGCAGGAATCCAAGCAGACCATCCCGCATTTCTACGTCTCCGTGGATTGCGAACTGGATGGCCTGATGGCGCTTCGTGCCCAGCTCAATGCGGCTGCCCCCGAAAAGGACGGCAAGCCGGCCTACAAGCTCTCGGTCAACGACATGGTGATCAAGGCGCTGGCGCTCGCACTCCGCGATGTGCCGGATGCCAATGTCTCCTGGACCGACACCAACATGGTCAAGCACAAGCATGCCGATGTCGGCGTGGCTGTCTCCATTCCCGGCGGCCTGATCACTCCGATCATTCGCAAGGCCGAGGAAAAGAGCCTGTCCACCATCTCCAACGAGATGAAGGACCTCGGCAAGCGTGCCAAGGACCGCAAGCTGAAGCCCGAAGAGTATCAGGGCGGCACGACCGCCGTATCCAATATGGGCATGATGGGCGTGAAGAGCTTCTCGGCCGTGGTCAACCCTCCGCATGCGACGATCCTCGCGGTCGGCGCCGGTGAAGAGCGGGTTGTGGTCAAGAAGGGCGAGATGAAGGTCGCGACGGTCATGACCGTGACGCTCTCGACCGACCATCGTTGCGTCGATGGCGCGCTCGGTGCCGAACTGCTCGGTGCTTTCAAGCGCTACATCGAAAATCCGATGGGCATGCTGGTCTGATCCGGGGAGCGGTGCGATGAAGACCGTTCTCGCCTATGGCGACAGCCTGACATGGGGATACGACCCGGTGAGCCTGGGTCGGCATGCCTATGAGGACCGCTGGACGAGCGTCTTGCAAAAGGCGCTCGGTCACGGGGTAAGGGTGATCGCCGAAGGCCTGAACGGCCGTACCACGGCCTATGACGACCACCTGGGTGACTGCGAACGCAATGGCGTGAAGCTGTTGCCGACCATTCTGGCCACGCACAAGCCGATCGATCTGGTGATCATCATGCTGGGGACGAATGACCTCAAGCGTGGCATCCAGGGAACAGCGATCGGCGCAACCAGTGGCGCCAAGCGCCTGGTCAAGCAGGTGCAGAAGCATGACTGGGGTTTCGAGTTCGAAGAACCCGAGATCCTGATCGTCGCGCCGCCGCCGATCCGCGAGACGGCCAATTCGGTCTTCGGCGCCATGTTCAACCACTCGGTTGGCGAGGGCGCCATGCTGGCCGGCATGTATCGAGATGCGGCGGACGAAGCTGGATGTGCCTTTTTCGATGCGGGATCGGTCGCCGAAACCACGCCGCTCGACGGCATCCATCTGGACGCTGAAAACACCCGTGCGATCGGACGCGGTCTCGAGCCGATCGTTCGGATGATGCTTGGACTTTGAAGAAAACGCGCATCCTGCATCCTGAGGCAGGGCGCATTGATCAAAATCAAGGAGGTCTTGTGCGCTGCGTCTAACCTGAACTCATCAACCCGCTAGAGGAGATGAGATCATGTCGAACACACCGCACGAACTGGCAGTGGAATTCCCGGAACACGTCGCGCAGATGCGTCATCTGAAGGAAACGGATGGTCATTTCGCAAGATTGTTCGAGACCTATCATGAGGTGAACCGGGCCATCCACCGCGCCGAAACCGATGTCGAGCCTGCAGACGACTTCCACATCGTGGAAATGCGCAAGAAGCGGATGCAGCTCAAGGATGAAATCTACGGGATGCTGGTTCGTCACGAACCGGAGGCCGAGACACCGCCCGTCTGAGGCGCTCGCTTCCAGTCCCGAACCGGGCCTCCGCTTGAGCGGGGGCTCGCAGGAAACCGAGGAGTGGAAGCGCCCATGTCGAATGCTTACGACGTCATCATCATCGGCTCCGGCCCCGGCGGCTACATTGCCGCGATCCGCGCAGCCCAGCTTGGCATGAAAGTCGCTGTAGTCGAGCGCGAGCATCTCGCCGGCATCTGCTCCAACTGGGGCTGCATACCGACGAAGGCGCTGCTGCGCACCGCCGACGTGATGCACACGGCGACCCACGCCAAGGACTACGGTCTGACCCTGGAAGGGTCGATTAAGCCCGACATCAAGGCCATCGTTGCGCGCTCGCGCGGCATCGCCCATCGCATGAACAACGGCGTCGGCTTCCTTTTCAAGAAGAACAAGGTCGACATCATCTGGGGCGAGGCGAAGATCACCAAGCCCGGCGAGATTGTCGTCGGCAAGCCGACCAAGAAGGCAGTCGAGCCGATGGGCCCGGTACCGAAGAACACGCTGGGCGAGGGCACCTATACCGCCAAGCACATCATCGTCGCGACCGGCGCCCGTCCGCGCGCTCTTCCAGGCATCGAGCCGGACGGCAAGCTGATCTGGACCTATTTCGAGGCGATGAAGCCGGAAGAGATGCCGAAGTCCCTGCTCGTCATGGGCTCGGGCGCCATCGGTATCGAATTCGCCAGCTTCTACCGCACCATGGGCGTCGATGTGACGGTCGTCGAGATCATGAAGCAGGTTATGCCGGTCGAAGACGAGGAAATCTCGGCCTTCGCCAAGAAGATGTTCGACAAGCAGGGCATGAAAATCCTGCTGGAGGCGAAAGTCGCCAAGGTCGAAAAGGGTGCAAACTCCGTCACCGCCACCATCGAGAAGAAGGACGGCTCGGTCGAGAAGATCACCGCCGACCGGATGATTTCGGCTGTCGGCGTGCAGGCGAATATCGAAGGCATCGGTCTCGAAGCCGTCGGCGTGAAGACCGATCGCGGCTTCATCGTCATCGACGGCTACGGCAAGACCAATGTGCCGGGCATCTACGCGATCGGCGACGTCGCCGGCCCGCCGATGCTGGCTCACAAGGCCGAGCATGAGGCCGTGATCGTCGTCGAGAAGATCGCCGGGCTGCCGAATGTGCATCCGATGGACAAGAACAAGATCCCGGGCTGCACCTATTGCAACCCGCAGGTCGCCTCCGTCGGCGTGACCGAAGCGAAAGCCAAGGCCGAGGGCCGCGAGATCCGCGTCGGCCGTTTCACCTTCGCCGCGAACGGCAAGGCGGTGGCCCTTGGCGAGGATCAGGGCATGGTCAAGACGATCTTCGACAAGAAGACAGGCGAACTGATCGGCGCCCACATGGTCGGCGCTGAAGTGACCGAACTCATCCAGGGCTTCGTCGTCGCGATGAATCTCGAGACCACTGAAGAAGACCTGATGCACACGATCTTCCCGCATCCGACGATCTCGGAGACGATGAAGGAAAGCGTGCTGGATGCGTATGGGCGGGTGCTCAACGCCTGAAGCCAGGTTGTGAAAAGGAGCCGTGCCGCCTATATGGGCGGCAGGTTCAAACGGAATATTCGAAAAGGAATGCGCCGTGGCAGGGTTTGAAGTCGGTATTCTCGCGACGATCTTCTTCGGCGGTCTCGCCGGGTGGCTTGCCGGAAAGCTCATGAACATGCGCTTCGGCGTCATCATGAACATCATCATCGGCATCATCGGCGCGGTGATCGCCGCGGCGATCTTCCGCCGTCTGGGCATCTTCGTCGCAGGCGACTGGCTGGGCTATCTGATCACCAGCTTCGTCGGTGCAAGCATTCTTCTCTTCATCGCCAAGCTCGTCCGGCGGTAAACAAAAAAGGCCGCATGCGCTGCGGCACAGGGTTCTCATCATGGTCACCATTCTCGACAGCACCAATCTCTCCGGCGCCGCCGTTGTGACTTCCGCAGACGATAAACGCGTCCGCCATCCGGAGAAGGCTCACAAGCCCGACACGGAAGTCCTGCGCAAGCCGGAGTGGATCCGCGTCAAGGCCCCGACCTCCAAGGGGTATCACGAGACCCGTGACCTCGTTCGCTCCCACAAGCTGGTCACCGTGTGCGAGGAAGCCGGCTGCCCGAACATCGGCGAGTGCTGGGACAAGAAGCACGCCACCTTCATGATCATGGGCGAGATCTGTACCCGCGCCTGCGCCTTCTGCAATGTCGCGACCGGCAAGCCGAATGCGCTTGACCTGGATGAACCCGAAAACGTCGCCAAGGCGGTCCACCAGATGGGCCTACAGCATGTGGTGATCACCTCCGTCGACCGGGACGACTTGGCCGACGGTGGCGCGGAACACTTTGAAAAGGTGATCTGGGCGATCCGTGCCGCATCACCGCACACGACCATCGAAATACTGACGCCGGACTTCCTGAAGAAGCCGGGCGCGCTGGAGCGTGTCGTTGCAGCCAAGCCCGACGTGTTCAACCACAATATGGAAACGGTGCCTGGCAACTATCTGACCGTCCGGCCTGGTGCGCGCTACTTCCACTCCGTTCGCCTGCTGCAGCGGGTCAAGGAGCTCGACCCCACGATGTTCACGAAGTCCGGTATCATGGTCGGTCTGGGCGAAGAGCGAAACGAAGTGCTTCAGTTGATGGACGACCTGCGCACGGCGGATGTCGATTTCCTCACCATTGGCCAGTATCTCCAGCCGACCCGCAAGCACCACAAGGTCGAGCGGTTCGTGACGCCGGAAGAGTTCAAGTCCTATGAAGACATTGCCTACACCAAGGGCTTCCTCATGGTCTCCTCGAGCCCGCTCACGCGGTCCTCGCACCATGCCGGTGATGACTTCGCACGGCTGAAGGCGGCGCGGGAAAAGCTTGTCGCCAGGGTTTGAAGACGTCGCCAGTCTTTCAAACGACGTGAGATGGCGCTAGATCCCCACACGCGAGGAGTGTGTGGGCATGGTTTTGTGCATTGAATCGTTGAAAGATGCAGCCGCGCAATTGCGCCAGGCGCAGCGCATCATGGTCATTGGCTGCTCCGGCGGCGGCAAGTCAATCTTTTGTCGCGAGCTCGCCACTCTGCTCGATCTTCCCAACCATTCCATGGATCGCGAAGTTTTCTGGCTTCCGAATTGGGTCGAGCGCCCCAGGGCTGAGCAGCGCGCCATCATTTCCGACATCGTATCGGCAGACAGATGGCTCCTCGACGGCACCAATCCGTCGAGCTTCGACATTCGTCTTCCGCGCACCGATCTCGTTGTCTGGGTGCGGCTTCCGCGCTGGCATTGTCTGCTTGGCGTTTACCGCCGGGCGGCGAGATACGTCGGGAAGCACAGGCCCGACATGGCAGACGGCTGCGTCGAGCGATGGCCAGGTCGCGAATTCCTCGCCTACATCTGGCACTTTGAGCACCGCTTCACTCCTCGGATCATCCAGGAGATCGAGAAACATGGTCCAGACGTGCCCGTGATCACCCTGAAATTCCATGGCGAGATGGCGCACCTGCTTGATCTTGCGGGGCTTCCTCATTAAGTCGCGGATATGCCCCAGTTCGAAACCCGCCGCATCGTCAAGCACTCGCCCGACCGAATGTACGCCCTCGTCGCCGACGTCGAGCGCTATCCGGAATTCCTGCCGCTTTGCGAAGCGCTTGCAATCCGGTCGCGCCGCGAGCGCGACGGCAAGGAGTTGCTGTTGGCGGATATGACGGTGGGCTACAAGGCAATCCGCGAGACGTTCACGACACAGGTTCTGCTAACGCCCGCCGATCACGCCATCGATGTCAAATATATCGAGGGCCCGTTCCGCTATCTCGACAATCGCTGGCGCTTCGAAGAGGCGGCCGATGGAAGCTGCGCGGTGCATTTCTACATCGATTACGAGTTCAAGAACCGCATCCTCGGCGCCCTGATGGGCTCGATGTTCGACCGCGCTTTCCGGATGTTCTCGGAAGCCTTCGAGGCGCGCGCCGACAAGATCTATGCCGGTCTCTGAGCCACCTGCGCCAGCATCTCGAGTGCCGTCCTGACCGTTGCAAGCCGCACCTGATCACGGCCGATATCGCCGTATCGCATTTCCCTGTGGTCGACGTCCCCGCGACGACTCTTCAGCGCCAGATGCACCAGGCCGACTGGCTTCTCTACAGATCCTCCGCCCGGTCCGGCGACACCCGTGACCGCAACGGCGACCGACGCGCTCGAACGGATCAGCGCCCCCTGCGCCATCTGCAGCGCGGTCTCCCGCGAGACGGCTCCAAAGGTCTCCAGTCCTTTGGCAGAAACACCGATCAGTTCCGTCTTCGCCTGGTTCGTGTAGGTGATGAAGCCGCGATCGACGACCGCCGAAGATCCGGCAATCTCCGTCAGAGCCCCGGCGATCAGGCCACCGGTGCAGGATTCGGCCGTCGCGACCATCCAGCCCAGATCCCGATAGGCCGCGATGATTGCTGCGGCCTGCTGCTCGATCTCAGCCGGATAGAGCCCCATCAGTCTGTCCCCCGGAAAACGACGGTTGCCGTAGCGATAGCCGCGATCCCCTCGCGTCGGCCGACAAAGCCGATCGTCTCGTTCGTCGTCGCCTTTACCGAGCATCGGTCAAGCGCGATGCTGAGGATGTCCGAGAGTGTCTCGCGCATCGCCTGACGATGCGGCCCAACTTTAGGTGCTTCGGCAATAAGCGAAATATCTGCATTCATGATCGTGCCGCCCGCCTCGCGCACGATCTTTGCAGCATGCTCGAGGAAGATCCGCGACGGCGCACCTTTCCACTGCATGTCCGACGGGGGGAAATGATCGCCGATATCGCCGGCGCCGCAGGTAGCAAGCAGCGCGTCCGTCAGCGCATGCAGCGCGACATCCGCATCCGAATGGCCTTTCAGCCTCTGATCGTGGGGAATGAAGATCCCGCAGAGCGTCACACCATCGCCCGGTTCGAGCTGATGCACGTCATAGCCGTTTCCGGTCCGGACGTCGGGCAGCGCTGCGCCCTTCAGCTTTTCGTCGGCCATGGCGATATCCCTTTGCACGGTGAGTTTTATGTTGTCGATCGAGCCCTCGACCAGGTGGACCGGAAGGCCAGCCCATTCCGCGATCGATGCGTCGTCGGTAAAATCCACGGCCAGCTCCTCGGCAGCCCTTTCGTGGGCCTCGAGGATGGCTGCGTAGTGAAAGCTCTGTGGTGTCTGGGCGGCGAAAAGAGCCTTGCGCGGAACTGTCATTGCAACGACCCCGGAGGTGTCGGCACGCTTGATCGTGTCGGATACGGGCAGGGCCGGCAGCACGGCCGTCTTGCCAGCCGCAAGTTCGCGAGCGATCCGCTCCAGGAGTTCTGCGTCGACGAAGGGGCGCACCCCGTCCTGGATCATCACATGATCGATGTCATGATCCCGCAGCGCCCGCAGGCCATTCAGCACGGATGCCTGTCGCGTGGCGCCACCGGTGACGATGGTCAGTTCGTCCCGTTTTGGCAGGTCTGCAACGGCTGCTTCGATCAATGCCCGATCGTCGGGGTGGATCACCACGGCAATCGGGCCACTTCTGGGCCAGTCGAGGAAGGTGGTGAGGGTATGCCAGATGACCGGCTTGCCCCCGATCCGCCGATACTGTTTAGGTCCTTCGACGGATGCGCCAGCCCGTTCGCCGCGGCCCGCAGCCACCACGACGATCCCGATTGTTTCGCTGCGCCCTTGCTCCATCGCCCCGCCTGGTCCATGACACATTCTCTTCGCATCGTGCTCTATCGGCTCGGGATCGAATTTTCCAGCATTTGCACGATTTTTTATCGATGCGTGAGCTTTGCCTCTTGGCAAGCAGGAGTCGAATGTCTAAAAATAATGCAAATGCGCTCGCTGCCTGAAAGATAATCAGTTGGATATTGTTGCTTTGCAAACGCCGTTTTGCATCGGCTCAGTCCCTGTCCGGAACCGGATTGTGCTCGCGCCGATGTCCGGCGTGACGGACCTGCCATTTCGGCAACTGGCCTTTCGGTTCGGCGCCGGTCTCGTCGTTACCGAGATGGTCGCAAGCCGCGAGCTGGTTTTCAATGCCGCAGAAAGCTGGTCGCGCCTCAAGGGGGCAGGGCTTTCCCCCCACATGGTCCAGCTCGCCGGGCGCGAAGCCAGGTGGCTCGCGGAGGCCGCTGTCATCGCCGAGGCGAATGGCGCCGATATCATCGACATCAACATGGGCTGCCCCGCAAAGAAAGTGATCGGTGGTTATGCAGGGTCTGCGCTGATGCGCGACCCGGATCACGCCCTGTCGCTGATCGAGGCGACGGTGAACGCGGTCAAGATCCCGGTGACGGTCAAGATGCGGCTCGGCTGGGACGACGCGTCGATCAACGCGCCCGAGATTGCCGCTCGCGCCGAAGCGGCCGGTGTTCAGTTGATCACGGTGCACGGACGCACGCGCATGCAGTTCTATGAAGGCCGTGCGAACTGGGACGCAATCGCAGCCGTGCGCGACGCGATCCGCATTCCCCTGATTGCCAATGGTGATGTCGAAACGGTCGAGGATGCCAACGAAATCCTGCGCCGCTCAGGCGCTGACGCCGTGATGGTCGGACGCTCCTGCCAAGGCCGGCCGTGGCATGCCGGTGTGCTGGCCGGACATTCATCTCCGGAACGGCAAGCGATCCCCGGCCTCGTCGTCGAACACTACAGAATGATGTTGGAGCACTACGGCGCCGACGTCGGTGTCCGTCATGCGCGCAAGCATCTCGGCTGGTATCTCGATCGCCATTCACCGGATCTGGCGCCGCAGGCAAAGGCCGCGATCATGACCTCGAAGGACACGGACTTCGTCACCGATGCCATCGAGCATGCGCTGTCGAGCAGCCGTGACGATACCACCAGACAGGAGGCCGCATGACGGCGAACGACAAGGGCAGTGGCCTCGCCATGGCCGTGCTCAACGCCATCCAGAACCCTGTGGTGATGGTGGATGCAAATGGACACATTGCCTTCGCCAACTGGGAAGCCGAGGCCTTCTTCGGCGCGAGCGCAACCCATCTCTCCCGCTACCGCATTTCGACCTTCATTCCCTTTGGCAGCCCGCTGCTGTCATTGATCGAGCAGGTGCGCGAGCGCCGTGCGCCGGTGAATGAATATCGCGTCGACCTCAGCTCTCCGCGTCTCGGGCAGGAAAAGCTCGTCGATCTCTATGTCGCCCCGGTCCTCAGTCAGCCGGGCAATGTCGTCGTGGTCTTCCAGGAGCGCTCGATGGCCGACAAGATCGACCGCCAGCTGACCCACCGTGCCGCCGCCCGCTCCGTCACCGGTCTAGCCTCCATGTTGGCGCATGAAATCAAGAATCCGCTGTCTGGCATTCGCGGTGCCGCCCAGTTGCTCGAGACAGCGGTATCCGACGAAGACCGCGCCCTGACCCGCCTGATTTGCGACGAGACCGATCGCATCGTCTCGCTGGTCGATCGAATGGAGGTCTTCTCGGATGAGCGACCGGTGGACCGCCAGTCCATCAACATCCATTCGGTGCTCGATCAGGTGAAGGCCGTCGCCAAGGCGGGCTTTGCCCGCAATATCCGCATCACCGAGAATTACGACCCATCCCTGCCGCCAGTTTTCGCCAATAGAGACCAGCTCGTCCAGGTCTTTCTCAATCTCGTGAAGAATGCGGCGGAAGCCATTGGTGAGCGGTCGGATGGTGAGCTTCAGCTGACCACCGCCTATCGCCCCGGCATTCGTCTGTCGGTCGCCGGCTCGCGTGAAAAGATTTCTCTGCCCCTCGAATTCTGCGTCCACGACAACGGTCCGGGCGTGCCGTCCGATCTCCTGCCGCATCTCTTCGATCCCTTCATCACGACGAAAACGAACGGATCCGGCCTGGGACTGGCGCTCGTGGCGAAGATCATCGGCGCCCATGGCGGCATCGTCGAATGCGACAGCCAGGCGAACCGCACCACATTCCGGGTCCTGATGCCCATGTCGAAAGAGACGGCGCTCGACGAAGCCCCCCTTGCCAAATCCACGGGAACGAACTGATGACGGCCACGATCCTTGTTGCAGACGACGATGCTGCGATCCGCACGGTGCTGAACCAGGCGCTCAGCCGCGCGGGTTACGACGTCAGGATCACTTCGAACGCCGCCACGCTCTGGCGCTGGATTTCGGCGGGCGAGGGCGATCTGGTGGTGACCGACGTGATCATGCCGGACGAAAATGCCTTCGACCTCCTGCCACGCATCAAGAAGGCGCGGCCGGACCTGCCGGTCCTGGTCATGAGCGCCCAGAATACCTTCATGACCGCAATCAAGGCCTCGGAAAAGGGCGCCTATGATTATCTGCCCAAGCCCTTCGACCTCACCGAACTGATCGCCATCATCGGCCGCGCGCTGTCGGAGCCGAAGAAGCGTCCGGCACGCCTCGACGACGACACGCAGGACGGCATGCCGCTCGTCGGCCGCTCGGCCGCCATGCAGGAAATCTACCGCGTGCTGGCCCGCCTGATGCAGACGGACCTGACGCTGATGATCACGGGCGAGTCCGGTACGGGCAAGGAACTGGTAGCCAAGGCGCTGCATGACTACGGCAAGCGGCGCAACGGGCCCTTTGTTGCGATCAATATGGCCGCCATCCCGCGTGACCTGATCGAATCCGAACTTTTTGGCCACGAGAAGGGCGCCTTTACCGGCGCACAAACCCGCTCCACCGGTCGTTTCGAGCAGGCCGAGGGCGGCACGCTCTTCCTCGATGAAATCGGCGACATGCCGATGGACGCGCAGACACGCCTGCTTCGCGTGCTGCAACAGGGCGAATATACGACCGTCGGTGGCCGCACGCCGATCCGCACGGATGTTCGCATCGTGGCCGCGACCAACAAGGACCTGAAACAGTCGATCAACCAGGGTCTTTTCCGCGAAGACCTCTACTATCGCCTAAACGTGGTTCCGCTGCGTCTGCCGCCGCTGCGTGATCGTGCCGAGGATATTCCGGATCTTGTGCGCCACTTCATCCAGCAAGGCGAAAAGGAAGGGCTCGACGCCAAGCGCTTTGATCACGAAGCCCTGGAAGTGATGAAGTCCTATGCCTGGCCAGGCAATGTGCGCGAACTGGAAAACGTCGTGCGACGCCTGATGGCGCTCTATCCACAAGATGTCATTGCGCGGGAAGTCGTAGAGCAGGAACTGCGCTCCGATGTGGCGGACAGTCCGATTGCCAAGGTTGGAATGCCGGCGGGGGCAATGACCATTTCCCAGGCTGTCGAAGAAAACATGCGGACCTACTTCTCCTCCTTCGGCGACGCACTGCCGCCGTCGGGCCTCTATGAGCGCGTGCTGACGGAAATGGAGTATCCGCTCATCCTTGCCGCTCTGACCGCCACCCGTGGCAACCAGATCAAGGCGGCCGATCTGCTCGGCCTCAATCGCAACACCTTGCGCAAGAAGATCCGGGAGCTCGGCGTCTCCGTTTATCGAAGCTCCCGTTCCGCTTGACACAGGTGGAACCCCCGTTGCATTTTCGCCACATTGCGTTGCTCAAAAGACACGTCGCCTTGTGACCGGATTCGCTGGTTGCCCGGCTATGGGACCTGAGAGCCTTGCAGCAACAAGCCGACTTCAGCCCTGGTGGCGGTCGGGTGAACGAGATCCGATTGCGCGGATCCGGGGGAAATGATGGCACGCGTGAGGCGAATCTCCGCAGCAGAGGTCGATACGGCACTGACACATGATCGGCGCGCATCCTTTGCGCTACCGGGTCTGTTGCTGGCGGGCGGGGCTTTGCTCTGCGCATCCCTGACACTCCCGATCCTTCTGGGCCTGACGCGCATCGAGCCGACGTCCCGGGTGCTTGTCGCCTCGGCGGTCGTCAACTCGCTTTTCATCGTCGGACTGATGGTTCTCATCGCTCGGGAGGTGCTGCGCCTTTTCAAGGCCCGCCATCGCGGACGGGCCGCAGCCCGCCTTCATGTGCGGATCGTGACCCTCTTCTCGGTGATTGCGATCACGCCCGCGATCCTTGTCGCAATCTTCGCCTCGATCACGCTGAATGTCGGCCTGGACCGGTGGTTCTCGATCCGCACCCAGTCGATCGTCTCCTCGTCGATGAACGTCGCCCAGGCCTATATGCTGGAAAATGCCAGCTATCTGCAGGGCCAGACGATCTCCATGGCAAACGATCTGGAGCGCAACCGCGCGCTTTTCTACCTGGATCGCACCGGCTTCGTCGAACTCATGACTCGGCAGGCGCGCGGGCGTGGCATGCTCGGTGCCTTCCTCGTCCGTGAGGACGGTTCTGCCATCACACAGGCTGACATCGACACGGAAAAGCCCCTGCCGGCGATCCCGCGCGATGCGCTGGTCAGTGCCGCCGGCGGCCAGCCGACGCTGATCCCACCGGGGATCACCAATCTCGTCGGTGCCATCATCAAGCTCGACAGCCTGTCGGGTACCTTCCTCTACACGATCCGCGCCGTCGATCCCAAGGTCATGCAGGCCATGCGCCTGATGGAAGAGAACACCGCCGAATACCAGGCCATGGAAGATGGTCGCACGACGCTGCAGATTGCCTTTGCCATTCTCTATCTGGGCTTCGCACTGATCGTTCTGCTTGCGGCGATCTGGACCGCGATCGCGGTTGCCGACCGGATCGTCCGACCGATCCGTTTGCTGATCGGGGCTGCCGACAGCATTGCCTCGGGCAATCTCAATGTGCTGGTGCCGGTCCGCGCCGCCGATGGCGATGTCGGCAGCCTGTCGCGAACGTTCAACAAGATGGTTTCCCAGATCCGTTCGCAGCGTGACGAGATCCTGGAAGCCAAGGACGAGGTCGATGACCGCCGCCGCTTCATCGAAGCGGTTCTCTCGGGCGTCACGGCCGCCGTCATCGGCGTCGAGGATGATGGCATCATCACCATCGTCAATCCGTCGGCAGAATACTTCCTGGCGTTGCCGTCGGAGCAGTTGATGGGCCAGAAGCTCGCGCTTGTGGCGCCGGAGGTGGATCGCGTCCTTGCAGAGGCGGCCGTGCGGCACCGCGGCGAGTATCGAGAGCAGATTAACATGATCCGCAGTGGCAAGGAGCGTACGCTGAACGTTCAGGTCACGCGCGAGGAAACGCGCGGTTCGGTGGATTCCTACGTCATCACCCTGGACGACATCACCGATCTCGTTGTCGCCCAGCGCTCCACGGCCTGGGCGGACGTGGCGCGCCGCATCGCCCATGAGATCAAGAATCCGCTCACTCCGATCCAGCTCTCGGCGGAGCGACTGAAACGCCGTTACGGCAAGCAGATCGCGGAGGACGACAAGGCCATCTTCAATCAATGCACGGACACCATCGTCCGACAGGTTGAGGACATCGGTCGCATGGTCGACGAGTTCTCCGCCTTTGCCCGCATGCCGAAGCCGACGAAACAGCGCTCGGATCTGCGCGAGATCCTGACGGATGCCGTCTTCCTGCGTGAGATCGGCAGCGCCGAGGTGGAATTCCAGCGTGAGTTTGGCGAGGTGCCGCTCGAAGGCAGTTTCGATGCGCGCATGCTGGCCCAGGCTGTCGGAAATATCGTCAAGAACGCCGTCGAGTCGATCGAGGCGGTGCCGCAAGAGGAACTGGAGGGGAAGGGCAAGGTCCTGATACGCTCGTCCTTCGATCGCGAGCAGGACCGTTTCATCGTCGACGTGATCGACAATGGCCGCGGTCTTCCGAACGAGAACCGGCACCGGATTCTCGAACCTTACATGACCATGCGCGAGAAGGGCACCGGCCTCGGCCTCGCCATCGTCAAGAAGATCATTGAAGAGCATGGCGGACAGCTGGAGCTGCATGATGCGCCGGCCGATTTCGACCGGGGCAGGGGCGCGATGATCAGAATCATCCTGCCACGCGCGGACGGGCCCGCCATCGAGACTGAAAGCGATAAGGAAATGGTCAATGGCCTCTGATATTCTGGTAGTCGACGACGAAGAGGACATTCGCGAGATCGTCTCCGGCATTCTGAGCGACGAGGGGCACGAGACCCGCACCGCGCATGACGCCGACAGCGCCCTTGCAACCATCTCGGACCGGGTCCCGCGCCTGGTCTTTCTCGACATCTGGATGCAGGGCAGCCGCCTCGACGGCCTTGCGCTGCTCGATGAAATCAAGGCCCGCCATCCCGATCTGCCGGTCGTGATGATTTCCGGTCACGGAAATATCGAGACGGCCGTCTCGGCAATCAAGCGCGGTGCCTTCGACTTCATCGAGAAGCCCTTCAAGGCCGATCGCCTGATCCTGATCGCGGAACGTGCTCTGGAAAATTCGAAGCTGAAGCGCGAGGTCTCGGAACTGAAGCGGCGCACGGGTGACGCGATAGAACTGATCGGCACCTCGGTTGCCGTCTCTCAGTTGCGCCAGACCATTGAAAAGGTGGCTCCGACCAACAGTCGCATCATGATTTTCGGCCCCTCCGGATCCGGCAAGGAACTGGTTGCGCGCATGATCCACAAGCGGTCGTCTCGCTCGGGCGGGCCCTTCGTGTCCTTGAACGCGGCCGCAATCACGCCGGACCGGATGGAAATGGCTCTTTTCGGCACGGAGGGCACACCAGGCCAGCCACGGCGCATCGGGGCGCTGGAAGAAGCGCATCGCGGCATCCTCTATCTCGACGAGATCGGGGAAATGCCGCGCGAAACGCAGAACAAGATCCTGCGCGTGCTTGTCGAGCAACAGTTCGAGCGTGTCGGCGGCTCCAAACGGGTGAAGGTCGATGTCCGCATCATCTCATCCAGCGCCTACAATCTCGAGAGCCTCATCGCCGAGGGTCGTTTTCGCGAGGACCTGTTCCATCGCCTGGCCGTCGTACCGGTCAAGGTGCCGGCGCTTGCCGAACGCCGCGAGGACATTCCGTTCCTGGTTGACATGTTCATGCGCCAGATCTCCGAGCAGGCCGGCATTCGCCAGCGCAAGATCGGCGATGACGCCATGGCGGTTCTGCAGGCCAATGACTGGCCGGGCAATATCCGCCAGCTGCGCAACAACATGGAACGGCTGATGATCCTTGCCCAGGGCGACAGCCCCGATGCGCCGATCACCGCCGAAATGCTGCCGCAGGATCTCTCCGACATGCTGCCCAAGGTCTCGGCGCGAAACGATACACACATCATGACGCTGCCGCTGCGCGAAGCACGCGAGATGTTCGAAAGGGACTATCTGATTGCCCAGATCAATCGCTTCGGGGGTAACATTTCCCGGACCGCTGAATTCGTCGGCATGGAACGCTCCGCTCTCCATCGCAAACTGAAATCGCTTGGCGTATAAGCGGGCGAAGCGTAACCGGTAGACAATCGACCCTGGGGCGGGAATCATTCCATGAAAGTCATCATCTGCGGCGCAGGCCAGGTCGGTTACGGTATCGCCGAACGCCTTTCCCAGGAGGGCAACGACGTGTCCGTGATCGACACCTCGGCCTCGCTCGTCTCGCATATCACCGAGACGCTCGATGTCAGTGGTTATGTCGGCCACGGCGCTCATCCTGACGTATTGGCCCGCGCCGGCGCCGATCAGGCCGAAATGCTGATCGCCGTCACTCTCTATGACGAAATCAATATGACCGCCTGCCAGGTCGCCCATTCCCTCTTCAATGTGCCGACCAAGATCGCGCGCATTCGCTCGCAGAACTACCTGCTGCCGGAATATTCCGACCTGTTCAGCCGTGATAATCTGCCGATCGATGTCGCCATCTCGCCCGAGATTGAGGTTGGCAAGATGGTGCTGCGGCGCATTTCGTTTCCGGGTGCAACAGACATCGTCCGCTTCGCCGATGATCACATCGCCATGCTCGCCATTGAATGCATGGAGGATTGCCCGGTCGTCGATACGCCACTCAACCAGTTGAGCGAGCTATTTCCGGACCTGATGGCGACGGTCTGCGCGATCTGGCGCAATGGCCGCCTGAACGTGGCCCGCTCGCAGGATCATCTTCTCGTCGGCGACCTCGCCTATGTCATCTGCCAGCGCGACCATGCTCGCCGCACGCTCGGTCTCTTCGGTCACGAGGAGCAGGAAGCGGGCCGCATTGTCATCGCCGGCGGCGGCAATATTGGTTATTACGTCGCCCAGGCCATCGAGCAGATGCAGCCCAAGACGCGCCTCAAGATCATCGAGAACGATCGTGAGCGCGCACTCGCCGTCTCCGACCAGTTGAAGGACGGGATCGTGCTGCATGGATCGGCGCTCGACCAGAACATCCTGCAGCAGGCCGATATCCACGATGCCGACCTGATCGTGACGCTGACCAACAATGACCAGACGAACATTCTGAGCGCCGCCATGGCCAAGCGCCTGGGTTGCAAGTCGGGCATGGCGCTGATCAACAGCCCGTCCTTCCACGATCTCGCAACGTCGATCGGCATCGACGCGCATATCAATCCGCGGGCCGTCACCATCTCCCGCGTGCTGCAACATGTCCGCAAGGGGCGCATACGCGCCGTCTATGCGGTCCAGAAGGGCAAGGCGGAGGTGATCGAGGCAGAGGCGCTCGAAACGTCGCCGCTCGTTGGCAAGCCCTTCCGGGAGCTTGATCTGCCACCCGGTCTGCGCATCGGCGCCATCCTGCGCGACAAGACGGTTATCCGCCCCGATGGGGAAACCAGGATCAAGGCAAAGGATCGGGTGGTCCTCTTCGCTGCCGCCGAAGCCGTTCGCCATGTCGAGCAGCTCTTCCGTGTCTCGATCCAGTATTTTTGAAGGTTCGCCAACCCATGCCCCGCATTGCATACATCAACGGCCGCTATCTGCCCCATTCTGAAGCCGCCGTGCATATCGAGGACAGGGGCTATCAATTCGCCGACGGTGTCTACGAGGTCTGCGAGATCCGCCACGGCATGATCGTCGATTTGACCCGTCACCTCGATCGGCTCGACCGCTCTCTCTCGGAACTGGCGATCAGGCGGCCGATGAGCCGTCCGGCGCTCAGTCAGGTCATCCGCGAGGTCTGCCGTCGCAATCGGGTGAAGAACGGCCTTTTCTACCTCCAGGTCACCCGCGGTGTTGCACGCCGTGACCATGTCTACCCCTCAGCCGATACGCCGCCCAGCCTCGTGATCTCAGCCAAGATCACCGATCCGGCGGTCATCGCGAAGAAGAACGAGACGGGCATGAAGGCGATCACCATGCCGGACAACCGTTGGGATCGGGTCGACATCAAGACGGTCGGTCTGCTGCCGAACGCCATGGCCCGCCAGGCGGCGAAGGACAAAGGTGCCCAGGAAGCAATTTATGTCGATGCCAGCGGGATGGTCACGGAAGGAGCGGCGACCAATGTCTGGATCGTCGACAAGGATGGCGTGCTGGTCACGCGACCTGCCGAACGCGGTATCCTGCGCGGAATTACCCGCACCGGCCTGATGGATGTGACGTCTGAGCTCGGAGTAAAGGTGGAGGAACGGGAGTTTTCGCGCGACGAGATGCTGTCGGCCCGGGAAGTCTTTATTACAGCGGCGACCAGCATTTGTTTCCCGATCGTCGAGATTGACGGCCAACCAATCGGAAATGGGCATCCGGGCGCCATGGCAGAGCGCATCCGTACGTCCTTTTTCGACGTTGCGGAAAAGACGGTGATTTGATACCACGTTTTTCGGCGGAGGGGCGAGGGGCCAATTCCCCAAGCTTGCCAACTATCAAACAATAATCACACCGGTCGACAAAAGACCGGCAAGAAAGAAAGAAGCGGCGCCATGGCGGAACGTTCTCAGAACCTGCAGGATCTCTTCCTCAATACCGTTCGCAAGCAGAAGATTTCGCTGACGATCTTCCTGATCAACGGCGTGAAGCTGACCGGTGTTGTGACATCCTTCGACAATTTCTGTGTTCTCCTGCGTCGCGACGGCCATTCCCAGCTGGTCTACAAGCACGCCATCTCGACCATCATGCCGGGCCAGCCCATGACGATGTTCGAGAGTGACGACGCCGCTTCCGGACAGGATTGAGATCATCACCAGCCGCGATACAAAAAACGAATCGATCATCCCGGAGGACGAAAAGCACCGGGATGACATGCGGGCGCTCGTGCTCGTGCCGGTGCTGAAGCAGGCGCGGGTCCAGCCTCTGCCGGACGGTGCGCCGCCAGCCCCGAGCCGATCCAACGATGCGCGTCTCGAAGAGGCGATCGGCCTTGCGCGCGCCATAGATCTCACCATCGTCCAGGGCCTGATCGTTGCGGTCAACCAGCCGCGCCCGGCCACCCTGCTTGGAACCGGCAAGATTGCCGAAGTGGCGGCCCTGCTCGACGAGCACGACGCGGGCCTTGTCATCGTCGACCATCCGCTGACACCGGTACAGCAGCGCAATCTCGAAAAGGCCTGGAACGCGAAGGTCATCGACCGTACGGGTCTGATCCTCGAAATCTTCGGCCGCCGCGCCTCCACCAAGGAAGGTACGCTGCAGGTCGAGCTTGCCCACCTCAACTATCAGAAGGGCCGCCTCGTGCGTTCCTGGACCCACCTTGAACGCCAGCGCGGTGGTGCAGGCTTCATGGGTGGCCCGGGTGAAACCCAGATCGAGGCCGACCGCCGCCAGCTGCAGGACAAGATCATCAAGCTTGAGCGCGAGCTCGAACAAGTGGTCCGCACGCGCCAGCTGCACCGCGCCAAGCGGCGCAAGGTGCCACATCCGATCGTGGCACTCGTGGGGTATACGAACGCCGGCAAGTCGACGCTGTTCAACCGTATCACCGGTGCGGGCGTGCTGGCCGAAGACATGCTGTTTGCGACGCTCGATCCGACGCTTCGCCGCATGAAGTTGCCGCATGGCCGGACCGTCATCATGTCGGATACCGTCGGTTTCATCTCCGATCTGCCGACCCACCTGGTCGCCGCCTTCCGCGCGACACTGGAAGAGGTGCTGGAAGCCGATCTCGTCCTGCATGTCCGCGACATGTCCGACCCAGACAACGGGGCCCAGTCGGCTGACGTCCTGCGCATTCTCGACGATCTCGGCATTGACGAGAAGGAGCGCTCTGAGCGCATTATCGAGGTCTGGAACAAGATCGACCGGCTCGATCCTGAAAATCACGACGGACTTCTGCAAAAGGCCGCAGGCCGCGAGAATGTCTTGCCTGTCTCCGCCATCAGCGGTGAAGGTGTCGACACGTTGCTGGACGTCATCTCGCAACGCCTCTCGGGCGTGCTGACCGAGGCCACGATCACCATTGCCGCCGACAGGCATGCCGTGATTTCCTGGCTTTATGAAAATGCCGTGGTGAGCGGCCGCGAGGATCATGAGGATGGCAGCGTCAGCCTGGACGTGCGCCTCACCGACCGTCAGGCCGATGAACTGGAGCGCAAGCTCGGCGGCAAGAAGCCGACCGAGAAGGAAGACTGGGAGCGCTAAGTCCTGTGGAGGTCTGCAGGCGGCGGGGCTGTCATCTGCCCTTCGCTGCTTGCCAAAGCTCTTCCATGCGCGCCAGCGAAGCCGCTTCGAGCGTTTCACCTGCCCCTTGAAGAGACTGTTCTATATAGCTGAATCGATTCCGAAACTTGGTATTCGTGCCACGTAGCGCCTGCTCCGGTTCCGCTCCGACATGCCGGCCGATATTGACCAGCGCAAAGATCAGGTCACCGAGTTCGTCCTTGACCTTGTCCGGTTTGTTCTCGGCCAGCGCCTCGCGCAATTCGCCGATCTCCTCCTCGATCTTGTCGAGGATAGGGGCTGCCTCCGACCAGTCGAAGCCAACCTTGGCGGCGCGCTCCTGCAGCTTCAGTGCTTCGGTGAGTGCGGGGAAGGAGCGCTGCACCGAACCGAGATAGCCGGTATCGGGATCGTCAGCCGATCCGCGGGCGGCACGCCGGGCGAGACGCTCGGCCTTCTCCTGCTGCTTGATCTTGTCCCACTGCGCCTTGACCGCTTCGGGCGTATCGGCGTCCGAGCGGGCAAACACATGCGGATGGCGGCGGATCATCTTTCGGGTGATTGCCTCGACCACATCGCCGAATGAGAACAATCCCTCTTCCTCGGCAATCCGCGCATGGAAGACCACCTGCAGCAACAGGTCGCCCAGTTCCTCGCAGAGATCGTCCGGGTCCTTGCGCTCGATCGCGTCCGCGACTTCATAGGCCTCCTCGATCGTATAGGGCTTGATCGTCTCGAAGCTCTGCACAATGTCCCAGGGGCAGCCGGTCTCGGGTTGACGGAGCGCCGCCATGATCTCGAGCAGGCGATTGATGTCGTGGGAGGCTTCCATGATGGTCCTGTAAACGTCGCTCAGTTGAGCGGAATGTCGTTGGCGCCCTTGGACGACTGGTAGCTCTCCGAAAGACGGTCATATTCCGACTTGATCCGGCTCACCTGTTCAAAAAGGGCAGGGCGCTCGGCGTCGCTGGCCGAAGCGACCATCTCGATCATCGCATGGCTGAGCCAGAAGGCGTTTTGCCGTCGATAACCACCGGGCTCAAGCCCGAAGAGCTCTTTCAGGATCTTCAGGTCGTGCGGGATGGCGAAAGCGTCGCGGCTATCCTCGTGGCTGAAGAAATAATAGAAATTGTCGAAGCCCGCCCAGGTGATCGCCGACATGCACATCGTGCAGGGTTCGTGCGTCGACAGAAAGATCAGATCCTTCGTGTCAGGCCGCTCGCCCAGTTCGTAGAAGCGCTTCAAGGTATGCACCTCGCCATGCCAGAGCGGGTTTTCCAATTCGTTGTTGGTTTCGGCCAGCACCAGTGACAGGTCCGACTTCCTGAGGATCGCCGCACCGAACACTTTATTGCCTAGGGCAACGCCGCGCTGCGTCAGAGGAAGGATATCATGCTCGATGACGTCGAGCAGTCGACGGGTGAGTTCGGGGGTCGTCACGTGTTGCCACTCCGCGCTGTTGGGACTTCGATCCTAGCCCCTGGCAAACATGCGCCGAAAGCGAAATGATGGACTGTCTCCAACTTTTTGCGGCGGTTCGGGCTTTGAATGCTGATGGAAGCACGTAAGTAGAGGACCCGGTGACTTTTGCTCGCAACGGTGACGGGACTAGGACAGAAATACGCAAGGCCTCCGGCCAAGGGATTTCTGTTTCTTCAAATTATCAGCACGGGACGCGATATTGGGTTTCTCTGGCATCGGATGATTCATGACGCAGCAGCACAAACAGCTTTCGGTTTTCCCGGCCTTCTTCAAGGTTGAGAATCAGGTCGCCGCCGTTTTCGGAAACGGTGACGAGGCCTATGCCAAGGCGCGTCTGCTGAGAAACACCGAAGCCCGGATCATTGCCTATGCCGACGCCCCGGAAGCCGACTACGCCGCCTTCCTGGCCCAGAACGGCATCGAGCAGGTCGCAGAGCCATTCGAACCCCTTCAGGTCGAGGGCGCATGTCTTGTATTTGCTGCGACGGGTGAGGGCGCGCTCGACCGTGAGATCGTGGCGGCCGCACGTCAGGCCCGCATCCCGGCCAATGCCGTCGACCAGCCCGATTGGTGCGATTTCTACACGCCCGCGCTCGTCAACCGTGCCCCGGTTGCGGTTGCGATCGGCACAGAGGGCGTCGGCCCGGTTCTCGCCCAGATGATCCGCGCCGATATCGATCGTCTCCTGCCGCGCTCGCTCGGCAAGCTGGGGCGCCTCGCCAATTCCTATCGCCGTGCCGTTGATCGCCTCGTGCCGCGCGGAGCGCCGCGTCGGCTGTTCTGGCGCGATTTTTTCAAGGGCAAGGTCGCAGACCACGTCGAGTCGGACGACATCAGCCTGGCCCGCCGCGAGGCGACACGCCTCCTGAAGGGCGTGGCTGCCGATCGTGTTGAAGGCCGCGTCTTTCTCGTCGGTGCTGGTCCCGGTGCCGAGGATCTGCTGACCCTGCGCGCCCATCGCCTGATGATGGAATGCGATGTTATCGTCTATGACGCCCTGGTTCCCCGCGAAGTGGTCGATATGGGCCGTCGCGACGCCGAGCGCATTCCTGTCGGCAAGCGCAAGGGCTGTCATTCGAAATCCCAGACTGAAATCAACGCGCTTCTGGTGGAGCTGGGCCATGCCGGCAAGCGCGTCGTGCGCCTGAAATCAGGCGATCCACTGATCTTCGGCCGTGCAGGCGAGGAAATGGCCGCGCTGCGGGATGCGGGCATTGCTTACGAAATCGTCCCAGGCGTGACTTCTGCGCTTGCAGCAGCGGCCGATTTCGAATTGCCGCTGACGCTCCGCGGCGTCTCGTCGTCGCTGGTCTTCACGACCGGTCACGACCTTCAGGGCAATGTGCTGCCGGATTGGGCGCGTCTCGCGCTGTCGGGCGCCACGGTCGCCGTCTATATGGGCCGCACTGTCGCAGCTTCGGTTGCCGAGCGGCTGATGGCCGGTGGGCTGGCCGAGGACACGACGGTTGCCGTCGTGGAGAATGCCGGGCGTCGGGACAGCCGTCTTCTGCACGGCACGCTCAAGGAATTGCCGGGACTGGAGGCTCGCACCGAGCTGACCGGTCCGGTCATGGTCATCATCGGCGACGCGGTCGCCGGAGCCGATTTCAGCCGTTCCGAGCCGCTTGGCGCGCTCGTTTCGGCCGAACCGCAACTTGCAAGGATTTGAGGATGGTAGACAAGGTTTTGACAGCAAACCGCCTTACCGACGGCATCGCCGTCTGGCTCGACGCCAGCGGCCAGTGGACCGACCGTCTGCAGGAAGCTTTCGTGGCGCGCCACTCCGAGGCCGTCGAGGCGCTGGAAGCCGCAGGCAAGCAGGCCTTCGCGAGCAACCTCGTCGTCGACGTCAACGTCATCGAGATCGAGGAAAAGGATGGCAAGCTCCGCCCGCTGCGTCTGCGCGAGCGTATTCGGGCGGAAGGCCCGACCATTGCATATGCCGAGGGTCACGGTTATGCCGACCCGGCATTCATCGCCGCCTGAGCCTGAGGTAAGACATGTATCGCTATGACGAATTCGACCACGCCTTTGTATCAGCGCGCGTAGAGCAGTTCCGCGACCAGGTGGCCCGCCGCCTGTCGGGCGAACTCGCGGAAGACGCCTTCAAGCCGCTGCGCCTGATGAACGGCGTCTATCTCCAGCTTCATGCATACATGCTGCGCGTCGCGATTCCCTACGGCACGCTGAACGCGAAGCAAATGCGCATGCTGGCCGAAGTCGCCCGAAAATACGACCGCGGCTATGGCCATTTCACCACCCGCCAGAACATCCAGTACAACTGGCCGAAGCTCTCGGATACGCCTGCGATCCTCGAGGATCTTGCAAGCGTCGAAATGCACGCGATCCAGACCTCCGGCAATTGCATCCGCAACGTCACGGCCGATCATTTCGCAGGCGCTGCCGCCGATGAAGTTGCCGACCCGCGCCCCTATGCCGAGATCCTCCGCCAGTGGTCCTCGCTGCACCCGGAATTTTCCTTCCTTCCGCGCAAGTTCAAGATTGCCGTGACGGGTGCCGAAAAGGATCGCGCTGCGATCCAGGTCCATGACATCGGGCTGCACCTGAAGAAGAACGAGGCCGGCGAACTCGGCTTCGCCGTGTATGTCGGCGGTGGCCAGGGCCGCACGCCGCTGATCGCCAAGAAGATCTGCGACTTCCTGCCCGAGGCCGATCTCCTGACCTACATCACCGCCATCGTGCGCGTTTACAACCTGCATGGCCGCCGAGACAACAAATACAAGGCCCGCATCAAGATCCTCGTTCACGAGACGGGCGTCGAGGAGTTGACGCGTCAGGTCGAGGCTGAATTTGCAGAAATCCGCGACAGCGAGTTGAAGCTGCCGGAAGGCGATATCCGCGCCATCGAAACCTATTTTGCGCCGCCGGCTCTCACCGCTCGACCAGACGGCTGGGAAGCACTCGCCCGCGCCCAGAAGGCCGATCCCGCCTTCGCCTCCTGGGTCCAGCAGAACGTCCAGCCCCATCGTCATCCCGATTATGGCATGGTCACCATTTCGCTGAAGCCGATCGGTGGCACGCCGGGCGACGCCTCGGATGCCCAGATGGACCTCGTTGCCGATCTTGCCGAGCGCTATGCCTTCGACGAAATCCGCGTCAGTCACGAGCAGAACCTCATCCTGCCGCATGTCGCCAAGGGTGATCTCTATCCGCTGTATCAGGCGCTGGAAAAGGCAGGTCTCGGCACCGCCAATTCGAACCTGATTACCGACATGATCGCCTGTCCGGGCCTGGACTACTGCGCGCTCGCCAATGCGCGCTCCATTCCGGTTGCTCAGGAAATCTCGACCCGCTTCGGTTCGCAGAAGCGTCAGGAGGAAATCGGCGAGCTCAAGATCAAGATTTCAGGCTGCATCAATGCCTGCGGTCACCACCATGTCGGCCATATCGGCCTGCTCGGTGTCGAGAAGAAGGGCGCCGAACTCTACCAGATCACGCTTGGCGGTTCCGGCGACGAGAACTCCTCGGTCGGGGAAATTATCGGTCGCGGTTTCGAGCCGGAAAAGGTAACCGATGCGGTCGAGACGATCGTCGACACCTATCTCGGCCTGCGCCTCAACCCCAGGGAAACCTTCCTTGAGGCCTATCGTCGCGTCGGCCCTAAACCGTTCAAGGATGCGCTTTATGGCGCAGCCCCAGTCGAAGCCGCCTGAGACAGGACAAGACATGACCAAGATCTGGAAAGAAACCGGTTTCGTCGAGGGCGATATCTGGGTGACCGAGACGGAAGAGCGCAAGGCAGGCGAGGGCGAGAAGGCCCTTCTGCCCGTGGAGGATTTCCTCGAATCCGTTGCTGACACCAACGATGTCGGACTCGGTGTACTCCTGGCACCTGCCGATGACGTGCGGAAACTTGAGCCGTATCTCGACCGTATCGCCTTGATCGCCGTTGCCTTTCCGGCCTTCAGCGACGGCCGCGGTTTCAGCCATGCGACACTGCTGCGCGACCGGCTCGGCTATACGGGCGAGCTTCGCGCCGTCGGTGACGTCCTGATCGACCAGGTGCCGCTGATGCTGCGCACCGGCTTCGACAGCTTTGCCGTCACCAATCCGGTTGCCCAGCGCCGGCTTGCCGAAAACCGTCTCACGGGCGTTGCACAGCACTACCAGCCGACGGCTCGGGATGCTGAGGCAGTCAGCGGTTTCAGCTGGCGCCGTCTGGGCTCAACGGGCGCTTGAGAGATAAATAAAACGCTATGTGCGGGCGGTGAATTGACCTCGGTCAAGGTTGCCGCCTTCGCTTTGGCAGATACCTCGGCTGCGAAATCTGCATGCCGGCTGAATTGTGGAATGGGGCGGTCTGGATTATAGGCTCTACCCAATCGACCGAAGGATAGGACCGACAGCCTATGAATGCTCCCGTGAAGACCGACAATGCCGAACTGATCGTGCCCGAAGGCGTATTCGCTGAAACGGTACTGAGCGTGACGCATTATACCGACCATCTTTTCCGCTTCCGCATGACGCGACCGGCTGGCTTCCGCTTCCGCTCGGGTGAATTTGCCATGATCGGCCTGATGGTCGAGGGCAAGCCGATCTATCGCGCCTATTCCATCGCAAGCCCGTCCTGGGACGAAGAACTCGAATTCTTTTCGATCAAGGTCCCGAATGGTCCGCTGACCCAGCATCTGCAGCGCATCCAGCCAGGCGACAAGGTGTTGATGCGCAAGAAGCCGACCGGGACACTTGTCCTCGACGCACTCACCCCCGGAAAGCGCCTCTACATGTTCTCGACCGGCACCGGCATCGCGCCCTTCGCCAGCCTGATCCGCGATCCGGAGACCTATGAGAAGTTCGAGGAAGTCATCCTGACCCACACCTGCCGTGAGGTGGCTGAGCTGAAATACGGCTTCGACCTCGTGGACGAGATCAAGAACCATGAATTTCTGGCGGAGCTGGTCGGCGATAAACTGAAGCATTACGCTACGGTTACGCGCGAAGACTACCCCTTCAAGGGCCGCATCACCGATCTGGTTGAAAACGGCAAGATGTTCACGGACCTTGGCGTTCCCCCGCTCGACCCCGCGATCGACCGCGGCATGATCTGCGGATCGACAGCGATGTTGAAGGACACCAAGGCGCTCTTGGAAAAGGCTGGCCTTACGGAAGGCGCCAACAACAAGCCGGCCGAATTCGTGATTGAGCGCGCCTTCGTCGGTTGATCAAAGACGAGGGTCCAACCCCACGCCCGGCCGACCCGCCGGGCGTTTTCATTTCTGCAGTTCGACGGTCATTCTCTGACCGTTGGCCAGTTCAAGTTGAAGTGTGCTGTCACTGACTGCAGCCATTCGCTCTATGGGGGAGGGAACAGACCAATCATTGGTGATGACGGCCTGTTCCTGGTGAAAGGAGACGGCAACCAGCCGCGTCCGGTCCAGCGAGGGGAGAACGATCTCCACGCTGCCGTCACCATCCAGGTCTGCAACATGCGACAGGTCGAGATTCCGACTGCCATTGATGTGGTTTGTCACGCCGTCGATGCCACCGAGATCAACCAACCGTTTGCCCTCGATGCGGTAGAAGCGCAACGATCCGCTCAGATGGGGTGTGACGACTGCGGCAATGAAAAGCTCGCCTGTGCCGCTGAAATCGGCAATGCCAACGGGATTGAGCCAGCGATTTCTATGGCCGATGGGCGCGCTGTCCGCCATCAGCTCGATACGGTCCCCCTTGATGGTGTAGAGGGCAAGTGACGCGCCCTGCGTCAGATGCGCCCGAACGATCAAGGCTTCCGGACTGCCATCCGCATTGACATCAGCAAGCCTGACCCGCCGATCCTCGAAAACCTGATCTGCCGGAAGTCGAAAATAGAGCTTCACCCCATTTCGCTCAATGACAAAGCCTGCCGCCTCGATGGCGTCTCCAAGTGCAGCATGGCCATAGACGCCGGTCGGTCCAACCAGCCAGGCGGAATTGGTTCCAAGGCGACTGATCTCGCCGTCGGGCAATTTCCTCGTATCCTGGGCGGACGCGGAACCTGCCGCAACGGTGCATGCGATTGAAATCAGCAGGCCTGCTTTCCACACGGAAACATCTCCTTGATGCATCGCCGAGGCACGGCGGAACAATGTGACGGGTTCACTGTGTCGGTCTGCCTCCGAAGTTGCATTTCACGATTGGGTGACAGCGGAGATCTATGCCTTTCTCTGCAATCCTGGCGAATGGCTGGACCTTGCCGGCTGCGCCTGCGACAGAAGAGCAGAATGAGAAAGGGCGCCGCAAGGCGCCCTTCTTTATGATTCTTTCCGACGGGTCAGTTGCCGCGGCGTCGCGGGCGCCGGCTGCTTTCCTGCGCGCCACTCTCGTCTGCGGTCTTGTTGCGCAACGGGCCGATCCGGTCGACGATCACCTCCAATGTCGGGCGGGGCCCAGGCGTGTAGTCGTCGAGCGCCTTGCGCATGGCGGCCAGATGATCGCAGGACGTGCCGCAGCAGCCGCCGATGATCCTTGCGCCGGCGTCACGGGCGAGGCGGGCATACTCCGCCATCAGCGGTGGCGTTCCCGAATAGAAGATCTCGGTGCCGCGGAATTCCGGAATGCCGCAATTGCCCTTGACGATCACGACTGCATCGGGGTTCGCGCCGGTCATGTCGAGCAGGCTCTGGAGGATGTCCGAGGCGCCGACACCGCAATTGGCGCCAACGGCGAGTGGTCCGGAGCCGACATCAGGAGCTACACCGTGGATGTCCTTCGGATGAAGCCCCATCATGGTCTTGCCCGCCGTGTCGAAGGAACCGGTGAAGGTGTAGGGCATGCCGACCTTGACGGCGGCTTCGGCCGCCGCGCGGATCTCGTCCGGCGATGACATGGTCTCGATCCAGGCGACATCCGCGCCGCCGGCTTTCAAACCTTCCATCTGCTCGACAAAGGCGGAGACCGCATCTTCGTAGGACATCGCACCGAGCGGGATCAGCAATTCGCCGGTCGGACCGACGGATCCGGCCACGATCACCTTGCGCGGCGCCTTGTCGGCGACAGAGCGGGCGATCTCGGCAGCCTTCTTGTTGAGTTCATGCACCCGGTCCTGGGCATGGTGCAGCTTCAGGCGATGACGGGTGCCGCCGAAGGAATTGGTCAGGATGATATCGGCGCCGGCATCGACAAAATCCTGATGCAGCTTGACGATTTTTTCAGGCTGCGCCTCGTTCCACAGTTCAGGCGCCTCGCCCGCCTCGAGACCCTGCGCGAAGAGATTGGTCCCGGTCGCGCCGTCGGCGAGCAGCGCGCCCTTCTCGGCCAGCAGTTCGGAAAGCGGATTGGACGGGGTTGCCATGGCGGTTCCTCTCTTTGTCATGCCAGTCATATAAAGAAGTCTTTATATCGTATCAATCTCCAAAACGACAACGGCCCCGCAATTGGCGGGGCCGTCGAGCCGCATGTCCCTGATCGGGAGAGTGATTGCCGCTATTCCGCAGCCAGTTGGTTGTCGTCGTGGCTCTTCGGCGTGACCATGGCGGAGATGATCTGTTGCAGATCCGCTCTTCCGATCGGCTTACCTGCCTCGTCGGTGACGATTATGCTCGACTGCGAGGCATCTGTCATGATCCGCGCGGCAGCCTCAAGCACGGTACTTCCGGTCAAGGCGAGCCCGTCGCCCGCACCCGATACAGGACCCATGATGGTGTCGAGGCGAATGACACGGCCACGGTTCACTTCCTTGACGAATGCGGAAATATAGTCGTCGGCCGGCTGCAGCACGATCTGTTGGCCCGTACCTTGCTGAACCACCTCGCCATCCCGCAGGATCGCGATCTGGTCCCCGAGGCGCAGTGCCTCGTCGAGATCGTGGGTGATGAAAACGACGGTTTTCTTCAGCTCCTGCTGCAGTTCCAGAAGCACGCTCTGCATATCGACGCGGATCAGCGGATCGAGTGCTGAATATGCTTCGTCCATCAGCAGGATGTCCGCATCGTTCGACAGCGCGCGCGCAAGCCCAACACGTTGCTGCATGCCGCCAGACAACTGGTTCGGATAATGGCTTTCGAAGCCGGAAAGGCCCACCCGATCAATCCAGCCGCGCCCTGTTTCTTCGCTCTTCGAGCGCGGAATGCCCTGGATATCAAGACCGTAGATGGTGTTCTCCAGCACGGTGCGATGCGGCAGGAGCGCAAACTTCTGGAACACCATTGCCGTCTTGTGCCGGCGGAACTCCCTGAGCTCCAGCGGGCTCATCTGACAGACATCGACGCCATCATAGAGCACTTCTCCGGCAGTCGGCTCGATCAGCCGGTTGATATGGCGGATCAGCGTCGACTTGCCGGAGCCGGACAGGCCCATCACCACGGTGATTCCGCCGCCCGGCATATGGATGTTGATGTCCTTCAGGCCGAGGACATGGCCATGCTTCTCGTTGAGATCCGCCTTGGAGAGGCCGGATTTAACCTGGTCGATATAGGCGGCGCCGTCTGGTCCGAAGATCTTGTAGAGACTGCGGATTTCAATGTCGTGACTAGCCATGGACGACCTCCGTGTGGCGCTGAAGACGCTTGCCATATGCCTGGCTGGCGCGGTCGAAGATGATGGCAATGGTAACGAGCGCGAAGCCATTGAGGAAGCCGATGGTCAGGAACTGGTTGGCGATCGCCTGCAACACATTCTTGCCGAGGCCACCAACGCCGATCATCGAGGCAACCACGACCATGGCGAGAGACATCATGATGGTCTGGTTGATGCCGGCCATCACGGTCGGCAACGCCAGCGGGATCTGAACATTCATCAGTTTCTGGCGTGACGAAGAGCCGAAGGCGTCTGCCGCCTCCAGAACCTCGACATCGACGAGCCGGATGCCGAGATTGGTCAGGCGGATCATCGGCGGCACCGCATAGATGACGACGGCGATGACACCCGGTACCTTGCCGATGCCAAAGATCATGACGACAGGGATCAGGTAGACGAAACTCGGCATGGTCTGCATCACGTCGAGGATCGGATTGACCACCGCCTGGGCACGATCCGAGCGCGCCATCATGATGCCGATCGGGATACCGATGATAATCGCGAGCAACGTCGAGACAGTGACAATCGCCAGCGTGATCATCGTGTCTTCCCAGAGCCCGACAAAACCGATGAAGAGCATGCCAATGATCGTCAGGGCGACGATCCGCATGTTGCGGCTGGTCAGATACACAATCACGACCATCACCGCGAGGATGATGAACCATGGCGTATCGACGAGCAGGGCTTCAAGCCAGTTCAGAAAGATTTGCAGAGGGTCTGTTACAGCGTCGATCACGTTGCCGTAAGCGCGTACGAAACCCTTGAAACTGTCGTCTATGCCTTTGCGCGCGATGCGCATGGCGGTGTCGTCGATCTCCGGAAACGTGCAGAGCAGTTCCGGCAGGTAGTTGCATAAAGTTGAAGCCATCTCGTTCCCCTTGTCGACCCCCGCTTACTGTGGCGTTTAAAACGCTGCGGTCGGCCTTGGCGGCGCTGCCCCATATTCCCGCGGCGAGAGGCTAACCGAGTTCCGAAAGGGAATTCATGCCGTCTGCGACGTCGGAAGTCGTTTCAATCGTGTGACGCGGCAGGCCGCCTCGCAGAAAGCGCGGCGGGCCGAAGCCCGCCGCGTGTAATCATTTGAGGCTGCGCTCAGAGAGCTGCCTTGACCTTCTCGGAAACCTCAGGGGCGACCCAGGTGGTCCACATGTCCGGGTAGGTTTCGAGGAAGTGCTTGGCGCCGTCTTCATTGGTGCCCTGGTTTTCTTCCATCCAGGCAAGGACCTTGCCGACCGTGGCATTGTCCCATTTGCGGGTCTTGACGTAGTCCATGGCAACGCCGGCCTTGTCTGCAAAGCCCTTGGTCACGACAGTGTAGACGTCGGAGATCGGATAGGAATTGACCTTCGGATCAGCGCAATCCGGAACGGCCGTGCAGGCGTCCCAGGACTCCTTGTCATGCTCGACGCCGAAGGAGAGCTTGACCATCTCGTATTTGCCGAGAATTGCGGTCGGGGCCCAGTAGTAGCCGAGCCAACCCTTCTTGTTTTCAAAGGCATTGGCGATCGAGCCGTCGAGGCCGGCAGCCGAACCGGTGTCGATCAGTTCGAAGCCTTTTTCCTTCGCGCCGAGGGCACGATAGAGGTTCGAGGTCGAGACCTGGCAATTCCAGCCCGAGGGGCAGTTCGTTACTGCAGCCTTGGATGGATCTTCCGGCGCCGGGAACAGTTCCGGATGATTCAAGGCATCCTGGACCGACTTGATATCCGGATTGGCGTCGGCAATGAACTTCGGAATCCACCAGCCTTCCACGCCGCCGTCGGAGAGGAGCGGAGCGGCCTGGATGAGGCGGCCTTCGGCGATTGCCTCGTCGAGGGCGGTGCGCACGGCATTGACCCAGAATTCCGGAGCCATGTCCGGCTGGCCCTTTTCGTTCATCGAGGCGAAGGTCGGCATGGTGTCGCCGGTGACAACAGTCACCTTACAACCATAGCCGCTTTCGAGGATGATTTTGTCCACGTAGGCGGCGACGCCAGCCGAGGCCCAGTTCATTTCTGCGATGGATACATCGCCGCATTCGGCAGCTTGGGCGGACCCTGCAACTGCGTAGAGACCCGCGGCGAGAAGTGTGGAAGCGAGGAGCTTCTTCATGGAGTTAAGACCTCCCAGTCTTATCTGGCAGCGTTCATCGGGACGGGCAGAGACGGCTACTGCAGACCGCTCGGCCAATTATGTCTTCATTTTGGATGGCGACCGGGACGCGTCGAGCCGGTGCGACATCCATTGGACCCGGTCTTGTCATGGAGAGCATTTTGCCCTGTCGACCGTCTGTCACGCTGGACAACCTACGTCTTTGGGACCGAAAATCAACCTCCCGAACGACGCGGGGTGGTCCGGGGGCGCAACCACCAAGTCATTGGTGCGACTGATTTTGACGCAATTCGGCCGCTGCTGGAAGGCAAGTCGCTCAAGAGACGGGCTGTTGAATTCGGCGGATCGCAGTGGAGGCCAATTTGCCGTCCCGGTTGAGACTTCGGATATCCCAGATGCGCCAATATAGAGGGTATGCGTCCGGTTTCACAGACACAAAAAAAATTCTAAAAATGTTTCAGAAAGAGTAGGCGCTAACGATACGGTAACGCATGAAACGATAGATGGGTCAGCCGGCAGTTCGCTGTCGGTTGCGCCCCGGATCGAGTATTGCGTCCCGGGGCGTTTGTTTTTTGTGGATAGGGTCACGGTGCAGACCCTGCCTGGGTGGCATGCGCCCGATTGGCCTCGCGGATGCGATCAGCCCTTTACCGAGATGACAGGCATGCGCGGACGGCGCACTTCCCAGCGGGCAATCGTCTGGCTGTGCGGGGCACGGCTGTTCCAGGCAATGGCAAGTCTATTGCGGTTCTGCAGGATGTAGAGCATGGGTGTTTCCTAGATTGCCGCGCCTCTTCGAGCGCTGGTTTCGAGGCGCAGATAACCACTGATCTGCCCGCGCGCCAGAGCGTAAACCGTCACCATATGTCGCAAACGACAAACTGACGAAGAAAAGCCCGCGGCAGCCTGTCGCAGTGTCGCAATCGCGGAAACCTTCATGGCGGGATCGTGGCAAAACGAAGGAAAACAGGCGGCAAACCCCATGGCGGAAACAGGACAGGATGCGATGACGCGAACGATCATGTTGCAGGGAACAGGGTCGGATGTCGGAAAAACGATACTCGTCGCAGGCCTTTGCCGGCTGGCATCGAATCGCGGCCAGAACGTCGCCCCCTTCAAGCCGCAGAACATGTCGAACAATGCCGCCGTCTCCGACGACGGGGGAGAGATCGGCCGGGCGCAGTGGCTGCAGGCGCTTGCCGCGCGCACCCCCTCGTCGGTGCATATGAATCCGGTCCTGCTGAAGCCCCAGAGCGAGACGGGCAGTCAGATCATCGTTCAGGGCAAGGTTTTCGGACAGGCGAGGGGGCGTGACTATCAGCGCCTCAAGCCTCAGCTCCTCGGAGCGGTCATGGACAGTTTCGCAAGGGTCAGTGCGGGCAGGGACCTCGTAATTGTTGAAGGCGCCGGCTCACCGGCCGAGATCAACCTGCGGGCGGGCGATATCGCCAATATGGGGTTTGCCACGCGCGCCGGAGTGCCTGTCGTTCTGGTCGGCGACATCGATCGGGGAGGAGTGATCGCTTCGCTCGTGGGAACCCACACGATCCTGCCCGACGAGGACCGCCATCAGATCTGCGGCTACATCATCAACAAGTTCCGTGGCGACGTCACCCTGTTCGACGAGGGCATTGCCGCGATCGGCGCTTTCACGGGGTGGCCATGCCTCGGTGTCATCCCCTGGCTCAAGGCCGCCGGTCGGTTGCCGGCAGAGGATTCGGTGGTTCTGGAGCGACTGGTCAAGGGCAGCGGCGGTGCATTGAAGGTCGCCGTTCCCGTGTTGTCACGCATCGCCAATTTCGACGATCTCGATCCACTGGCCGCCGAACCCGAAGTCGACCTGGTCTTCGTCCGCGCCGGTGATCGCTTGCCCGCGGATGCAGGCCTCGTCGTCCTGCCGGGCTCGAAATCGACGATCGCCGATCTCGAGGAGTTTCGGTCGCATGGATGGGACCGCGACATTGCAATGCATGTCCGTCGGGGAGGCCGCGTGATCGGCATCTGTGGTGGATACCAGATGCTTGGCCGCAGCGTTGCCGATCCACTGGGATTGGAAGGCCGGCCACGCACGGTCGAGGGACTGGGCCTGCTCGACGTCGAGACCGTGATGGCGGCAGAAAAGACGGTGCGCAACAGCAGGGCTCATTCACTCGAGCATGACGTGCCGCTGTCAGGCTATGAGATCCATCTCGGACTGACCGAAGGCCCCGACACGATCCGCGCCCCGATCGCAATCGACGGCCGGACCGACGGAGCGGCCTCTGCCGATGGTCGGGTCACAGGTACCTATCTGCACGGCCTGTTTTCCAGTGACCCTTATCGCCACCGTCTGCTTTCGAGTTTCGGGATAGAGGGGGGAGGACGGAGCTATCGCGACATGGTCGACGAAGCGCTCGACGATCTGGCATTGGAACTTGAGCAACGCCTGTCGCGCGAATGGTTGCGCGAGCTGCTTGGCGGCGGATGAAATTCAGGCGCCTTCCCTGTGGTGTGGAAATGTCACGATTCTTTCGTCACATCCATGGGCGACGCCATGAGCTCGCCACCGCCCATTGAATTGTTGGCATATTTGAAAGCGAGAATGCTGAGCACCGAGGCGACCAGCAGGACGAATATATATCGCATTGTTTTTGGCTCCTGCCTGACCATCGACAACGAGATTGCGGCAAAAGCAGTTCCAGCCGCACACCCTTTGAGGGTTCGCCGCTGCGGATGAATCTTAACTGTTGCTGATCAGCAACAGATTCGCTAACGGATCCCTCAGCTGCTCGCCACCTCGGCCGGTGACGCTGTCAGGCGTCTGGACCCGAGCGAATTGTCCGAATGCTTGATCGCCAGAATGCTGAACACCGCCGCGATCATCAAGAATACCATTACGCGCATGGGCTACCCCCTAGCCAGAGCCTGGCTCAGAATAGGACAGCCCGATTGGGGATCAGCTAAGCCGATCGTTACAATCCGAATGATCTCATGGAATTTTGAAAGTGGTGAGAGCGCAGGGGTTCGAACCCTGGACCTACTGATTAAAAGTCAGTTGCTCTACCGGCTGAGCTACGCTCTCCCGTGCGGCTCTGGCGCCGCCTCAAGAAGTGCGCGGAACATAGGCAGGTGACCCCGACCGGTCAACCGCAAAAATGCAGTTATGCGAGCAAAATGTAGCCCCGTTGTCGCAGCCTACGCAATGGTGATTGGCAAGCTGGGGTCGGCGGGATTAGGAAGGGCCCGGTTTGGGTTCCGGAGTTGATCGTGTCGATTGCCGATATTTCCTTTTTCAGCGCGCTTCTGGCCGGAGCCCTGTCCTTTCTGTCGCCTTGCGTGCTGCCGCTCGTGCCGCCCTATCTCTGCTACATGGCAGGGATTTCGGTCGACCAGTTCCGTGATGGTGAGCAGGCGGAAAACGCGGCCGCTCGGCGGACCGTGCTGCTGACGTCGCTTGTATTCACCCTGGGATTCGCCACGGTCTTCGTCTCGCTGGGGGCGGGGGCGTCGACCATCGGCGGGCTGCTGCGCCAGCACATGGACCTCCTCTCCAAGATCGGCGGCGCCATCATCATCGTCATGGGCCTCAATTTTCTCGGTGTCTTCCGCCTCGGATTGCTGTCGTCGGAATACCGATTCGCCGGCGGCGGCAAGCCGGCCACCCTGTCGGGCGCCTATGTCATGGGACTCGCCTTCGCCTTCGGCTGGACGCCCTGCATCGGTCCCGTGCTCGGTGCGATCCTCGGCGTGGCCGCGTCGAAGGAAACCGTCGGCGACGGCGCGCTTTTGCTTGCCGTCTATTCGCTGGGTCTTGCCGTTCCCTTCTGGATCGCTGCCGGCTTTTCCGGCGCCTTCATGCGCTTCCTGACGCGCTTCCGTCGACATCTCGGCGTGGTGGAGAAGGCGATGGGCACCCTTCTGGTGCTCACCGGCCTCGCTTTCATCTTCGGCTATGTTTCCGACATGGCGATCTGGTTTCAGCAGACCTTTCCAATCCTCTCGCAAATCGGCTAAGTGCGGATCAGGCGCAGATGCGCGTTCTGAGGGAGAGAGCCCATGGCGGATATCGTCGCACTGGTATTGCCGTTTTTCGGCCTGATCCTGATCGGCTACGTGTCCGGCAAGCTCGGTGACCATTCCTCCCAGGCGCTGGGCTGGCTGAATTTCTTCGTCATCTACGTCTCGCTGCCGGCGCTGTTCTTCAAGCTGGTGTCGCGCACGCCGATTGAAGAGCTGACACGCATCGACTTCATCGCCGCCTGCCTTGCCGCAACCTATTCCATCTTTGTGCTGGTGTTCGTGATCGGCCGCTATGTTCGCGGTAACAATATCGCCGAATCGACCGTCCAGGCGCTGGCCGGAGCATATGGCAATATCGGCTACATGGGGCCTGGCCTTTCGCTCCTGGCATTCGGGGAGAAGGCGGCTGTTCCGGTTGCGTTGGTCTTCTGTTTCGAAAACGCGGTCCATTTCATGGTCGCTCCCGCCATGATGGCCTTTGCCGGAGGTGACAAGCGGCCGCCCGCCCAACTGGCGCTCGATGTCGTCCGCAAGATCCTGACGCATCCCTTCATCATTGCCACTCTTGTCGGCTTCCTGGCAGCAGCCCTTGCTTTCGAGCCACCGCTCGCGCTTCAGCGCCTGATCGATTATCTCGCCCAGGCGGCCGCCCCTTGTGCGCTTTTTGCAATGGGCGTGACTTTGGCACTGCGCCCGTTGAAACGCATCCCGGTCGAGATCGGCTATATCGTGCCGATCAAGCTCGTCCTTCACCCGATCCTGGTCTATGTCGTCCTGAGTTTCGTCGGAAATTTCGACCCGCTCTGGGTCTATACGGCCGTCTTGCTCGCCTCGCTGCCGACGGCCACCAATGTCTTCGTCATCGGCCAGCAATATGGCGTCTGGCAGGAACGGGCCTCCGCCACCATCCTCGTCACGACAGTCATCTCGGTCGTTTCGGTTTCGGCGCTGCTGTTCGCAATCACCAGTGGCGTGTTACCGCCCGACCTTTTTCCGTAACAGCGACGGCAGGCTCCTCAGGCTCCGCCCGGGGGCCACGCCTTCCTGCATGATGAGATTGCGCAAGGGCGCCACGCTTGCGAGCACTTGCAGCCCGGCAGCCCTCAGCATTTGAACCGGAAGCAGGTCTGACAACAGCGAACGGTTGAGCAGGTCGACGCTTGCCGTTCGGCTGGCGATGTCGAGCCGGCGCTTGCGGTCGAACCGGTCACCGCAGTCAGGCGCGATGGGTCCCGAATTATGGTCGGCGAGGATGTCCTCGAGCGCCGCAATATCGCGCAGACTGAGGTTGAGCCCCTGCGCCCCGATCGGCGGGAAGGCGTGGCCGGCTTCGCCGACGAAGGCTACGCGCCCCTTGCCGAAGCGCGTGGCGGTCATGCCCGAGAGCGGCCATGCCTGCACGCCGTCTTCCACCGTCACCTGACCGAGCATGGACTGCATGCGCGCTTCGACTTCGCCCGAGAGCTGCTCGACAGGGAGCGCCGTGAGACGCTCGGCCTCCTGCGGCGTCACCACCCAGACGAGGCTCGATCTCAGGCCGGGCAGGGGCACTTGGGTAAACGGACCCGATTCCGTGTGGAATTCGGTCGATATGTTCTGGTGCGGCAGCGTGTGGGTGAGGTTCATCACGACCGCGGTCTGCGGATAGGACCATGTCTTCACGCCGACGCCGGCGCTTTCACGCGTATTGGAGCGTCGTCCATCCGCACCGATCGCAAAGGCGGCCGTGATCGCATCCTCGCCGCTCAGCTCGATCTTCACGCCATCCGTGCCGATTTGAATGGTGTCCGCCGCGCATGTCTTGCGGGTGATCAACGGCTCTGTTGAAACAGCCCTCGACAGTGTCTCGAGCAAAGCCGAATTGGGAATGTTGTAGCCGAAGGCCTCGAGCCCGATCTCCGCGCTGCGGAAGGCAACGGTCGGCGCGCGCAAAAGCCGTTGTGTGCCGTCGATGATCTGCATCACCGCAAGCGGGGCGGCCCTGGCCTTCAGGTCCTGCCAGAGGCCGAGGCGCCCCATCATCGACAGGGACTGTTCCATCAGGGCCGTGGTCCGCCGATCGGAGGCATCCGGCTCAGGCCCCACCAGCACGACGCGACGCCCGCCCCGCGCCATGGCAATGGCGGCGATCTGGCCGGCCGGACCGGCACCGATCACGGCAATGTCGTATTCGTGGCTCATGGTCAGAATTCCTGATTGGCGATGTCACCAGGATATCTAGAACTGCGCCGCCATAAAATCCATGGGCCCATTTGGCGCAGATGGCCGGACATGCGTTGGCGATTTGCGGGCATATTCTGCCTCTCGTGTTGCAAACACCGCCATTTCATCCGATACCGGTTCCTCCGTAGTGCCGCCGACTGGAGCAGGGATGAAGATCTTCAATTACAAGCGGGTACCCTATGCCGAGATCCGTGCCTTCTCGGTCCATATCCTGACCGCTTCCGGATCCTTCCTGGCCTTTCTCGGCGTCGTTGCGGCAGCCGAACATCGTTTTGTCGACATGTTCTGGTGGCTCGGCCTCGCGCTTGCCGTCGATGGCATCGATGGCCCGATCGCCCGCAAGGTGCGCGTCAAGGAAGTCCTGCCCAACTGGTCCGGCGACACGCTCGACAACATCATCGATTATGTCACATACGTGCTTCTGCCGGCCTTCGCGCTCTATCAGAGCGGCATGATCGGCGAGCCCTGGTCCTTTGTCGCCGCCGGTCTGATCGTGGTGTCCAGCGCCATCTATTATGCCGACATGGGCATGAAAACGGACGAATACTTTTTCTCCGGCTTCCCGGTCGTCTGGAACATGCTGATCTTCACGCTCTTCGTGATCGACGCCAGCGCCACAACGGCCTTGTTCGCCGTCCTCGTTTCCGTCGTCCTGACATTCCTGCCGATCAGTTTTCTGCACCCGGTCCGCGTCAAGCGGCTGCGCACGCTCAACCTTGCCGTATTCTTCCTCTGGTGCGGGTTCGGTGGCTATGCGCTCCTCCTGCATTTCAATTCACCGCCATGGGTCGTGACCGGCATGGTCTTGAGCGGAATCTACCTCTACGTGATCGGCGGCGTGCTGCAGTTTTTTCCCGGACTTGGGCGCCGCAACTGACATCGGACCGAATGCGTCTGGGCAAAAACCAAAAAAACTGTTGCCTATATATTGTGCGCTGCCGCAAACCGGTTATGAATTGAGCGATGGACTGGGCGCAAGACCTGGCCGGGACGCATGAGAGTGCAAGGGGGACCTGTGCCGCAACAATCGCCAGAGGGTGACAAGCCGCTATTGACCGTGCGGGGCCTCACGAAGCTGTTCGGCAGTTTCAAGGCCTGCGACGGCATCGATCTCGATGTCGGCCATGGCGAGATCCATGCGCTTCTCGGCGAGAACGGCGCGGGCAAGTCGACCCTCGTCAAGATGCTCTTCGGCATCCTCGCGCCGTCCGCCGGCACGATTGGCTGGGAAGGGCTTGATCGGGAGATCGCCAATCCGGCCGCGGCGCGGCACCTCGGTATCGGCATGGTATTCCAGCATTTTTCGCTGTTCGAGGCGTTGACCGTCGCCGAGAACATTGCGCTCTCGCTCGACGAGAAGATCTCGATTTCCGATCTCGCGGAAAAGGCGGCGGAGTTGTCGGTCGCTTACGGTTTGCCGCTCGACCCCTACGCTCATGTGGCCGATCTCTCCGTCGGCGAGCGCCAGCGCATCGAGATCGTTCGGGCGCTGTTGCAAAACCCGAAACTGATCATCCTCGACGAGCCGACTTCGGTCCTGACGCCGCAAGAGGCAGACAAGCTCTTCGAGACACTGTTCAAGCTGAAGGCGGAAGGACGCTCGGTTCTTTATATCAGCCACCGCCTGGAAGAAGTGCAGCGCATCTGTGATCGCGCCACGGTGCTTCGCCACGGCAAGGTGACGGGCACCTGTGATCCGCGCCAGGAAACGCCGGCTTCGCTTGCCCGCATGATGGTCGGCGCCGATGTGGCTGGCGTCGAAAAGGCGGAACCACCCTCGGACGGCGCCGTCCAGCTTCAGGTGATGGATCTCTCCGTCAGCCCGCGCACGCCATTTGCGATGCCATTGAAGAACGTCTCTATCACGGTGAAGGCAGGCGAGATCCTCGCCATTGCAGGTGTCGCCGGCAACGGGCAAAGCGAGTTGTTCGATGCCTTGTCCGGCGAATACGCGGTGGAGAACCCTGACGCGATCCGCCTGCGCGGCAAGTCGGTTGGACGTCTCGGCATCAATGAGCGCCGCCTGCTCGGCGCGGGCTTCGTCCCCGAGGAGCGCCATGGCCATGCGGCGATCCCGGCGATGAGCCTTTCGGAAAACCTCTTTCTTTCACGCAATGCCTCCGATCGCTCGGCCTATCTCTCGGGCGGCAGGATCGGCCTGATCCGCCACGGCCTCGTTCAGCAGGCGGCGCGGCGGATCTCGGAGATGATGGATGTGCGCAAGAGCGGCGACGATCCGGCAGCGGGCTCGCTCTCGGGCGGCAACCTGCAGAAATTCATCGTCGGCCGTGAACTCGATCGCCAGCCCTCCGTTCTCGTGGTCAATCAGCCGACCTGGGGCGTCGATGCCGGGGCTGCAAGCCGTATCCGCCAGGCACTTGTCGATCTTGCCAAGGCGGGTTCGGCGGTCGTCGTGATCAGCCAGGATCTCGATGAAATCTTCGAGGTCGCGACCGCAATCGCGGCCATCTCCGAAGGCAAGCTCTCGGATGCCTATCCGGCCTCGACCATGACCCGAGAGCGCATCGGCATCCTGATGGGAGGCGTTCATGGTCTCCAGACTGCCCCGGAGGCCGCCCATGCGCATTGAGCTCGAACGCCGGTCCCGTCAATCGAACCTTTTCGCCATTGTGTCGCCGCTTCTTGCGCTGGCGCTCACGGTCTTCTTCGGCGGCATCATGTTCATGCTGCTCGGCAAGGACCCGGTCTCGGCCCTGTACAGTTTCTTCATCGAGCCATTGCTGGAGGTCTGGTCGCTGCACGAGCTCGCGGTCAAGGCTGCACCCTTGATCCTGATCGGTGTAGGTCTCTCCGTCTGCTATCGCTCGAACAACTGGAACATTGGCGCTGAAGGTCAGTTCATCGCGGGCGCTATCGTTGGTTCCATCCTGCCGATCACCTTCTATGAATGGAGCTCACCGCTGCTCCTGCCGCTGATGCTGGTCATGGGCGCGATCGGTGGTGCCGCCTATGCCGCGATCCCGGCGCTGTTGAAGACGCGCTTCAACACCAACGAGATTCTGACCAGCCTCATGCTGGTCTATATCGCCCAGCTCCTCCTCGACTGGTTGACGCGCGGCATCTGGAAGGATCCGGCGGGCTATAACTTCCCGCAGTCGCGGTCCTTCGTGTCCGAAGCCGTCCTGCCGGAAATCCTGTCGTCCGGACGCGCCCATCTCGGCATCGTTTTCGCCCTGGTGGCCGCCGTCGCCGTCTGGTTCATGTTGCGCTACACGCTCAAGGGCTTTCAGGTCGTGGTGCTTGGACAGTCTGAACGGGCGGGGCGTTTTGCCGGCTTTTCGTCGCGCAAGATGGTCTGGTTTTCGATGATGTTCTCCGGCGCCCTTGCTGGTCTCGCCGGCATAGCGGAAGTCTCGGGCTCGATCGGCCACTTGCAGCCGACCATCTCGCCGGGCTACGGCTTCACCGCCATCATCGTCGCCTTTCTCGGCCGCCTCAACCCGCTCGGCATCATCGCATCCGGCTTCGTGCTGGCCTTGACTTATCTCGGTGGCGAGGGAGCGCAGCTGTCGATCGGTGTCTCCGACAAGGTGACGCGCGTCTTTCAGGGCCTGCTGCTCTTCTTCGTGCTCTCTTGTGACACCCTGATCCTCTACAAGGTGCGCCTTGTCTTCGATCGGGCCCGCAACGCGTCGGCAAAGGGGGCATGACCATGTTCGAAGCCATCCTGCTGACCATCATTACCGCCTCGACCCCCCTCGTGATCGCCGCCATGGGCGAACTGGTGACCGAACGCTCGGGCGTGCTCAATCTCGGCGTCGAGGGCATGATGATCATCGGCGCCGTCTGCGCCTTCATCGCGACCAACATGACGGGATCCCCGTATGTCGGCCTTCTCGCGGGCGTTGCGAGTGGCGCCGCCTTTTCCCTGCTCTTTGGCTTCCTTACCCTGACGCTGGTCGCCAACCAGGTCGCGACCGGACTGGCGCTGACCATTCTGGGCCTCGGGGTATCCGGCATGGTCGGGGAAGGTGTCGTCGGCGTACCGGGTGTGAAGATGCAGCCGATCGTGATTCCGCTTCTGTCGGACATCCCGGTTGTCGGCCCGATCCTCTTTGCTCAGGACCTGTTCTTCTACCTCTCCATCCTCCTGGTGGCTGGCGTGAACTGGTATCTGTTCAAGAGCCGCTCCGGCCTGAAGCTGCGCGCCATCGGCGACAGCCATGGTTCGGCGCACACGCTGGGGCTTTCGGTCATCCGCACGCGCTATCTCGCCGTGATGTTCGGTGGCGCCTGCGCCGGTCTGGCTGGCGCGCAGCTGTCGCTGGTCTACACGCCGCAATGGGTCGAGAACATGTCGGCGGGTCGCGGCTGGATCGCGCTCGCGCTTGTCGTGTTTGCGGCTTGGCGCCCGTGGCGTCTCCTGGCAGGCGGCTATCTCTTCGGTGCCGTCACAATTGGTCAGCTCCACGCCCAGGCACTCGGTATCGGCCTGCCGTCACAGTTTCTGTCCGCGCTGCCTTATGCGGCGACCATTGTCGTGCTGATCATCATCTCGCATAATCGCCGCACGACGCTGATCAACACGCCGGCCTGCCTCGGCAAGCCTTTCGTGCCGGATCGATAAAGAAAACAAAAGTTCAACCAAACCAACAGGGGTAAATCATGAAAAACATCCTCCTCGCGCTTGCTGCTTCGGCAGCCGCCATCGTCGGCGTCGCGGCGCCGGCAGCAGCCCAGGACAAGACGAAGGTCTGCTTCGTCCACGTGGGCTCCAAGACCGACGGTGGCTGGACCCAGGCCCACGACATCGGCCGCCAGCAGCTGCAGGAGCATTTCGGCGACAAGATCGAAACGCCTTACCTCGAAAACGTTCCGGAAGGCCCGGATGCCGAGCGTGCGATCGAACGCATGGCCCGTTCCGGCTGCGCCATGGTCTTCACAACCTCCTTCGGCTTCATGGACGCGACGCTCAAGGTCGCCGAAAAGTTTCCGGACGTGAAGTTCGAACATGCGACCGGCTACAAGACCGCCGACAATGTCGCCACCTACAACTCGCGCTTCTATGAAGGCCGCTTCATCAACGGCCAGATTGCCGGAAAGATCTCGAAGACCGGCGTTGCCGGCTACATCGCCTCCTTCCCGATCCCGGAAGTCGTTGCGGGCATCAATGCCTTCCTGCACGGCGCGCGTACGGTAAACCCCGAGTTCAAGCTGAAGGTGATCTGGGTCAACACCTGGTTCGATCCGGGCAAGGAAGCTGATGCCGCCAAGGCTCTCTTCGACCAGGGCGTCGATGTGTTGACACAGCACACCGATACGACAGCCCCGATGCAGGTCGCCGAAGAGCGTGGTCTCAAGGCTTTCGGTCAGGCTTCCGACATGATCGCCGCCGGCCCGACCGCGCAGCTCAGCGCCATCGTCGACACCTGGGCGCCTTACTACATCAAGCGGACCCAGGCCGTTCTCGACGGCACCTGGACCTCCGTCCAGACCTTCGATGGCCTGAAGGACGGTATCCTGTCGATGGCGGCCTATACGAACATGCCTGACGACGTGAAGGAAATGGCTATGGATAGCGAAGCCAAGATCAAGTCGGGTGAACTGAAGCCCTTCACCGGCCCGATCAACAAGCAGGACGGTTCGGCCTGGCTGAAGGAAGGTGAGTCTGCGGATGACGGCACGATCCTCGGCATGAACTTCTATATCGAAGGTGTAGACGACAAGCTTCCGCAGTAAGCTCTGCGGTTGAGACCTGTGGAGAGGGCGCCTTTGGCGCCCTTTCTTTTAAGTGTTTCCGTGAATTGGAAAATTCTCAGATACTCACTTCACGATCTTTGCTGTTTCCTATAACAAGCCGTCCCATGATAAAGCAGGGACTGGTGGCGGATGCGCAAGGATGAAGTTCGGGATCTGAGGGTCGTAACAAACCTTCGCACCAGCCATGCGCGGGTGGTGGATCAGCTCGGCCTGGCAATCGTCGGCGGGCAGTTCGCCATCGGCGAACCGCTGCCCGGCGACAGCGAGCTGGAATCCCAGTTCGACGTGTCGCGTTCCGTCTTGCGCGAGGCCATGAAGACGCTGACCGCCAAGGGCCTGGTCGTCGCGAAGTCACGTGTCGGAACGAGGGTGACGGATCGCTGCCATTGGAACCTGATCGACGAAGACGTGCTTCGCTGGCATTTCAAGGCCGGCGTGACCCGCGAGTTCATCGATTATCTCTATGACGTCCGCCTGGTCTTCGAGCCGGCCTCGGCGGCCTATGCCGCGCTGCGGGCAACGCCCGAGGACTGCGCCGAATTGCGACGCTACGCAAACCTGCTCGGCGCCAAAGACCTCGACTGGCAGAGCCAGGTGGAGGCTGACCTGCGCTTCCATGTGCTGCTGGTCCTGGCCGGTGCCAACCCCTTTCTCGAAAGCATGATCGGCTTCCTGAAGGCGGCTCTTGACGGCGCATTCACGCTGGCCTTCGACCCGAAACTCGCAGGGCGGGGCGAGACAATCATCGATACCCATCTGGCAATCGTTGATGCAATCGAGCAGAAGGATGCAGACGCCGCACGGGCTGCGACGGAGAAGGTCGTTCAGCTCGGCCGCATCACGGCCCTGAGGGCCGTCGACGCGTCCACCAATCGGACCTGACGTTAAACGCCGGTCTTGCAGCCCCGCGTCGCGGGCGTTAGTGAGAATCGCGTTTCTCATGCCCGGAGCCAACCATGACCCGCACATGCCTTGCCATCGTCCTTGCTGCCGGCGACAGCACCCGGATGAAGTCCTCGATGTCCAAGGTGCTGCACCCTGTCGGGGGACGGCCGATGATTGCCCATGTCATGGGCTCGATCGCAGCCAGCGGGGTCTCGGATGTGGCTCTAGTGCTCGGGCGAGATGCCGACAAAGTCGAGGCGGCGGCAAAGATCGGCGAACTTACTCTCGAGAGCGTCCTGCAGACGGAGCGCCTCGGCACCGGCCATGCCGTTCTCATGGCCCGCGACGCAATTGCTCGAGGTTACGATGAAGTTCTCGTCGCCTATGGCGATGTACCTCTGATTACCGCCGGCCCGCTCAGGGCGGCCCGTGAAGCGCTGGCCGGTGGCGCGGATGTCGCGGTCATCGGCTTCCACACGAAGAATCCGACAGGTTACGGCCGTTTGCTGGTGGACAATGGCGAGCTGATCGCAATCCGCGAGGAAAAGGACGCGACCGATGCCGAGCGCGCCATCACCTGGTGCAACAGCGGCCTCATGGCAATCAACGGCCATAAGGCGCTCGATCTCCTGAGCCGGATCGGCAACAGCAATGCCAAGGGTGAATTCTACCTGACTGACCTCGTCGAGATCGCGCGTTCCCTGGGCGGCAGGGCGGTCGCCGTCGATGCGCCCGAGAGCGAACTGACCGGCTGTAACAACCGTGCCGAGCTTGCGGCAATCGAGCGGCTCTGGCAGGAGCGCCGCCGCCACGAATTGATGGTCTCGGGCGTGACGATGATCGCGCCGGAGACCGTCTTCCTCAGCCACGACACGGTGATTGGCCAGGATGCGCTCATCGAGCCGAACGTCGTGTTCGGACCCGGTGTTACCGTCGAAGGCGGCGCTGTCATCCATGCCTTCTCGCATCTCGAAGGCGCCCATGTGTCAGCCGGCGCGAGCGTTGGACCCTTCGCCCGCCTGCGTCCCGGTGCGAACCTTGCCGAAGGCTCCAAAGTCGGCAATTTCTGCGAGGTAAAAAAGGCCGAGATTGGCCGCGGCGCCAAGGTCAACCACCTGACCTACATAGGCGATGCCATTGTGGGGGCCGAGGCCAACATCGGTGCCGGCACGATTACCTGCAACTATGATGGCGTGAACAAGCACGAGACGAGGATTGGAGCAGGGGCCTTCATCGGCTCCAATTCATCCCTCGTCGCTCCCGTCTCGATTGGCGACGGAGCACTGATCGCCTCCGGCAGCGTCATCACCAAGGATGTGCCAGCCGATGCGCTCGCCTTCGGTCGCGCGCACCAGGAAATGAAGGCTGGTCGTGCCGCGGTCATTCGCGAGCGGAACCTGGCGATCAAGGCGGCCAAAAAGGCTGGCAAGTAACCGCGTCAGACCAGACTTCACCGCTTGTTATGCTGCGTTGCATTACGAGACGAAACGCAATTTGACCTGTCGTGCGATTGCCTATTGCGGCGGAACCGCTAGGAACAGTCCGCGAGAACGATATGAAACGGAGAATTGCATGTGCGGCATCGTCGGCATCGTCGGTAACCAGCCCGTGGCGGAGCGTCTGGTCGACGCGTTGAAGCGGCTCGAGTATCGCGGCTATGATTCCGCCGGTGTCGCCACGATCAACGATGGCAAGCTCGATCGTCGCCGCGCCGAAGGCAAGCTCTTCAATCTCGAAACCAAGCTCGCGGGTGATCCGCTTGCAGGCAATATCGGGATTGCCCATACCCGCTGGGCCACCCATGGCGTGCCGAACGAAACGAACGCCCACCCCCATTTCGTCGACGGCGTCGCCGTCGTCCACAACGGCATCATCGAGAACTTCTCCGAGATCAGGGATGAATTGGCCGCCGAAGGCGCCGCCTTCACCACCCAGACCGACACGGAAGTGGTCGCCCAGTTGCTTGCCAAGTATCGCCGCCAGGGTCTCGGCCGCCGCGAAGCCATGCACGAGATGCTGCGCCACGTGACGGGCGCCTATGCGCTTGCCGTTATCTTTGAGGATGATCCCTCGACGATCATGGCAGCCCGCTCCGGCCCGCCGCTTGCCATCGGCTTCGGCGATGGCGAGATGTTCCTGGGCTCCGACGCCATCGCGCTCTCGCCCTTTACCAACCGCATCTCTTATCTGCACGACGGCGACTGGGCCGTCATCGGCAAGCAGGGCGCGCACATCTTCGACATGGACGGGAACCCGGTCGATCGTCCTGTCCAGATTTCTTCGGCCAGTGCCTACATGATCGACAAGGGCAACCATCGTCACTTCATGGAGAAGGAAATTTACGAGCAGCCGGAGGTCATCTCCCACGCGCTCTCCTACTACGTGGATCTCGCCGAGCACAGGGTGCGTGATACGGCGGCTGAAATCGATTTCGCCAACCTGCGCGGTCTTGCCATCTCCGCCTGCGGCACGGCCTATCTGGCGGGCCTCGTCGGAAAATACTGGTTCGAGCGCTATGCCCGCCTGCCGGTCGAGATCGATGTCGCCTCCGAATTCCGCTATCGCGAGATGCCGCTCTCGAAGGATCAGGCCGCTCTCTTCATCTCCCAGTCTGGCGAGACCGCAGACACGCTCGCTTCCTTGCGCTACTGCCGCGACAACGGCTTGAAGATCGGCGCCGTCGTAAACGTCAAGGAATCGACGATCGCGCGCGAAGCGGATGCCGTCTTCCCAATTCTGGCAGGGCCCGAAATCGGCGTTGCATCGACCAAGGCATTTACGTGCCAGCTCGCCGTTCTCGCTTCGCTGGCGATTGCCGCCGGCCGCGCGCGTGGCACCTTGACCGAGGACGAGGAAAAACAGCTCGTGAAGAGCCTGGCCGAAATGCCGCGCATCATGAGCCAGGTGCTGAACTTGGTGCAGCCGCAGATCGAGGCGCTGTCGCGCGATCTCTCCAAGTTCAAGGACGTGCTCTATCTCGGCCGCGGCACCAGCTATCCGTTGGCGCTCGAAGGGGCACTCAAGCTCAAGGAAATCTCCTATATCCACGCAGAGGGTTATGCTGCCGGCGAACTGAAGCACGGCCCGATCGCCCTGATCGACGAGAACATGCCGGTCATCGTGATTGCACCCTTCGACCGCTTCTTCGAAAAGACCGTGTCGAACATGCAGGAAGTGGCAGCCCGTGGTGGCCGTATCATCTTCATCACCGACGACAAGGGGGCTGCCGCCTCGAAGCTGGAGACTATGGCGACAATCGTGCTGCCATCGGTGGCGGAAATCATCTCCCCCATGGTCTATTCGATCCCGATCCAGCTGCTCGCCTACCACACGGCCGTCTTCATGGGCACGGATGTCGACCAGCCGCGCAACTTGGCCAAGTCGGTCACGGTCGAGTGATCATCTGACGGAGAGGCGACCGCCCGAATTCTTGCTCTTGCGCCACCCTTGACGCTCCGTCATTGTCCAAGCGTTACGGCGCTGCACAATGACGGTGGGCATGAGCGAAGGTTCTGACAAGATTTCGATGGCGACGCGGCTCAGGAACAACTTCCTGACCGGCCTGATCATCTGCGCGCCCATGGCGATCACCGTCTATCTGACCTGGACCTTCATCCGCTGGGCCGACAGCTGGGTGAAGCCCTACCTTCCGGACCGCTACAATCCGGAGGCCTATCTGAAGTTTGCCGTTCCCGGCACAGGTCTGCTGATCGCCATCCTCTTCATCACGCTCGTCGGTTTTCTGGGCCGAAACCTGATCGGCCGTTCGATCGTCGCCTATAGCGAGAACATCCTCAACCGGATGCCTTTGGTGCGTACCGTCTACAAGAGCACCAAGCAGATCTTCGAGACCGTGCTGAAGGAACAGGGCAATTCCTTCAAGAAGGTCGGCCTGATCGAATTTCCGCGCGCCGGGACCTGGGCGCTGGTTTTCGTCTCGACAGACGCCAAGGGCGAGATTGCCGCCAGGCTCAACCAGGACGGCGAGGAAATGGTCGCCGTCTTCCTCGCGCCGACGCCAGTCCCGACCGCCGGCTTCCTGATGTTCGTGCCGCGCAGCAAGCTGATGTTGCTCGACATGAGCCCGGAGGAGGGGGTGAAGCTGTTGATCTCGGCTGGACTGGTGACGCCGGACTACAAGCCCACGGCATCCGATGTCATGGCTGCGTTCCAGGATCTTGACGCGGAAAATCCGGTCGAGCCGCCCAAGCGCGCCGGCCGCTCCTGAACACGTCTTGCGTCACCCTGCATGCAGGAAGCGGATCGCCTCGTCGCGACGGTGCAGATAGAGCAGCGTCCTGACGGCTTCTCCGCGCTCCGAGGTCAGCTCCGGATCACGATCCAGAAGGTAGGCTGCATCCTTGCGGGCGATCTCCAGCAGGTCGCCATGGTGCTCGAGGCTGGCGATCTTGAAACCCGGCGTTCCTGACTGGCGGGTTCCCAGCAACTCACCCTCGCCACGCAGCTTCAGATCCTCCTCGGCGATCAGAAAGCCGTCTTCCGAATCGCGCAGGATCGACAGCCGCGCCTTGCCGGTTTCGCCAAGCGGGCCCTTGTAGAGAAGAATGCAGCTCGACGCTTCGTCGCCACGTCCGACACGGCCGCGCAACTGGTGCAACTGGGCGAGCCCGAAACGCTCCGCATGTTCGATCACCATGATCGTCGCATCGGGCACATCGACGCCAACCTCGACCACCGTGGTGGCGACCAGCAACCGAGTCTCGCCATTCTTGAAGGCGAGCATGGCGGCATCTTTTTCCGGCCCGCTCATCCGCCCGTGCACGAGGCCGATCGGGGACTTGATGAACTGCGCCAGCACCGCGTGTCGCTCCTCCGCCGACATCAGTTCGCTGTCTTCCGTTTCCTCGACCAGCGGGCAGATCCAGTAGGCCTTCTTGCCCTCGGCAATGGCGGAACGCAGTCGTTCGATGACATCGGGCACCCGTTCTGTCGGCACGGTCACCGTCTGGATCGGCTTGCGACCCGCTGGCTTCTCCGTGAGCTTGGAGACGTCCATGTCGCCGAAGGCGGCCAGAACCAGCGTGCGGGGGATCGGTGTGGCCGTCATGACCAGCATATGCGGGGAAATCCCCTTGGAGGTCAGCCTCAGCCGCTGATGCACGCCGAAACGATGTTGCTCGTCGACCACGGCGAGCGTCAGGTTTTTGTAGATGACGGCATCCTGGAACAATGCATGTGTCCCGATGACGATCTGCGCCTCGCCTGAGGCAATGCGCTCGAGGATCGCCTCGCGTTCCTTGCCCTTGGTTCGCCCCGTGAGTACATCGATTTTCAGGCCAGCCGGTGCGCCGAGCCTGGCGAGCGTTGCATGATGCTGCCGCGCCAGAATTTCCGTCGGCGCCATCAGCACGGCTTGCCCGCCGGCTTCCACCGCGGCGGCCATGGCAAACAGCGCAACGAGCGTCTTGCCGGCCCCGACATCGCCCTGAACCAGCCGCAGCATGCGCTGGTCCGTTGCCATGTCCTTCAGGACGTCCTCGATCGCGGCAACCTGGCTATTGGTCGGTGTAAAGGGCAGGGCGGCGCGGATCTTGCCGCTCAATTCACCCGTTGGCCTGATCGGCACGCCCGGCACACGCCGGAGTTTCTGTCGGACCAGGGCAAGCGACACCTGGCCAGCGAGGAATTCGTCATAGGCGAGACGGCGGCGGGCAGGGGCCTGCGGGTCGATGTCCTTCTCGTCGCGCGGATTGTGGAGAGCCACGAGGCTGTCGCGTACGCTGGCAAATCCCTGTTTGGCCGCGAGCGTCGCATCGACCCATTCGGCAAGATCCGGCATCTTCTCGACTGCGGATTCGACAGCCTTGCGCAACACCTTCGGTCCAAGCCCCGCCGTCAGCGGATAGACCGGTTCGACCAGCGGCAGGTTCTCCGCCTCGCTCGCCTTTACCATCAGGTCTGGGTGTACCATGGATGGCCGGCCGTTGAACCAGTCGACCTTGCCGGAAACCATCACGATTTCGTCGACCGGCAGCGCCTTTTCCAGCCAGTTCCCCTTGACCCGGAAGAAGGTGAGGGCCAGTTCCCCAGTCTCGTCATGCAGGAAGATCCGGTAGGGCATGTTGTTCTTGCCCGGTGGCGGCGGTTGGTGGCGGTCAACCCGGCCGGTGATGGTCACCAGCGAGCCCTGGCTCGCATGGGCGATGCCGGGTTGGTGACGCCGGTCGATCAGCCGGTGTGGCGCGAGAAAAAGCAGGTCAACGACCCGCGCATCATCCGCGTCCTCGCGCCCGAGCAGGGTTGCGAGAAGCTGGGCGAGCTTGGGACCAACTCCGCTGAGCGAAGCCACGGAGGCAAAGAGGGGATCGAGAAGGTGGGAACGCATGATGGGGGCAAAATGCCTCGCAATATGCCGGTTTGGCAAGCTGACAATTGCCGGCTCCTGCTCTATAGAGGCGCAGGAATTGGAAGGATGCCAAGATGACTGGACTGGTGAAAAGCAGTGCCGACCTCGATCCGCGCCGTCGGCGCATCCTGTTCCGCTGCTGGCATCGCGGCATCCGGGAAATGGACCTGATGCTTGGCCAGTTCTGCGAGGCCCATATCGCGGAGCTTTCCGATGCGGATCTCGACGAGCTTGAGCGCATCATGGCAGAGGAGGACAACGACCTTGTCCGCTACATCACCGGCGCTGATCCAGTTCCCGCCCATCTCCAGACGCCCCTGTTCGAACGCATTGCCGCCCTCCGGCCGGATTTCTCACCGGTCACGGGCGAAGAAACCGCTGCAAAGTAACCGATTATGTCTCTGATCGATGTGAAGCGGATTGTCGCTGCGCAATCCGCCCTGACGCTCTCCCATGTGCCCGACGGCATGGATGCCTTCATCCTGGCTGAACTCGCGCGCGAGGGAAAGCCCGTGGCCTATGTCGTCTCCGACGGCCAGCGGCTGCAAAACCTCGAACAGACGCTGAGCTTCGCAGCCCCCGACATCCCGGTTCTGAGCCTGCCGGCCTGGGACTGCCTGCCATACGACCGTGTCTCACCCTCGGCAGACGTCTCGGCGCGCCGCCTCTCGGCCCTGTCGGGCCTGATTGCGCTCAGCCACAAGTCCCATCCGGCGATCATTCTGGTGACCGTCAATGCGATGCTGCAGAAGCTGGCACCGGCTGAGACCATCGAAAGCCTGGGCTTTTCGGCCCGTCCCGGCAACCAGCTGCGCATGGACGACATCGCCGCCCGCCTGGAGCGCAACGGCTTCGACCGCGTCGCGACCGTGCGCGAAGTCGGCGAATTCGCCGTGCGTGGTGGTATCCTCGACGTCTTCGTGCCTGGCTCGGAAGAGCCAGTACGCCTCGACTTCTTCGGCGATACGCTCGAAAGCATCCGTTCCTTCGATCCGGCGAACCAGCGTACCATCGGTCAGGTCCGCTCCCTCGACCTGAACCCGATGAGCGAAGTCACGCTGACGCCCGAGACGATCAGCCGGTTCCGCAAGAACTATCTGTCGCTGTTCGGCGCGGCGACCCGCGACGACGCGCTTTATGCCGCCGTCTCCGAAGGCCGTCGCTATGCCGGCATGGAGCATTGGTTGCCGCTCTTCCACGACAGGCTGGAAAGCGTCTTCGACTATATCAAAGGCTTCCGTCTGGTCACCGACCATACGGTACGTGAGGCAGCCGAAGAACGCGCCAAGCTGATCCGTGACTATTACGAAGCGCGTCTGAATTCGGCGACCCCCGGCAAGGGCCATCTCGCTCAGGGCACGCCCTACAAGCCGGTGCCGCCGGAGCGCCTCTATCTCGGATCGGCTGAATTCGGCGCCAGTCTCGACGCCTTCGACCCGATTCGCATCACCCCCTTTGCCGAACACGGCGGCGAGAGCCGTATCGTCATGGAGGTGAAGGCCCGTCCGACCCCGCGTTGGGCAAAGTCCGCCAATGAGGCGAGCGAAGAAGGCAACCGAGCCAACGTCTTCGGCCAGGCCGTTACCTATATCGCCGACAAGCGCGCGGCCGGCGCCAGGGTCATCGTGTCAGGTTGGTCTGAAGGATCGCTCGATCGCCTGCTGCAGGTGCTGAACGAACATGGCCTGGAAAGGCTCGTGCCCGTCGCGGCCCTCAAGGATGTCGCCAAGCTTAAGAAGGGCGAGGCGGGGACCGCAGTCCTGAGCCTCGAAGGTGGTTTCGAGACGACCGATCTCGTCATCATCGGCGAGCAGGACATTCTCGGCGATCGCATGGTCCGCCGCTCCAAGCGCCGCAAGCGCGCTGCCGATTTCATCTCGGAAGTGGCCGGCATCGACGAGGGCTCTGTTGTCGTGCATGCCGAACACGGCATCGGCCGCTTCGTCGGCCTGCGCACGATCGAAGCAGCCGGCGCCCCGCATGCCTGCCTTGAACTACGCTACGCCGACGACGCCAAGCTCTTCCTGCCCGTCGAAAACATCGACCTCCTCTCGCGTTACGGCGGCGAGGCGACGGAAGTGCAGCTCGACAAGCTCGGTGGTGGCGCCTGGCAGATGCGCAAGGCAAAGCTCAAGAAGCGCCTGCTCGACATGGCCGGTGCGCTGATCCGTATCGCTGCCGAGCGCATGACCCGAACTGCGCCAGTGCTGACCACCCAGGAAGGCCTCTACGACGAATTTGCCGCCCGTTTCCCCTATGACGAGACGGAAGACCAGGAAACCGCGATTGAATCCGTCCGCTCCGACCTCGGCGCCGGGCGCCCGATGGACCGCCTGGTCTGCGGCGACGTCGGCTTCGGCAAGACGGAAGTGGCGCTTCGCGCTGCCTTCATCGCCGCCATGAACGGCATCCAGGTGGCCGTGGTCGTGCCGACAACGCTGCTGGCCCGCCAGCACTTCAAGACCTTCTCCGAACGTTTCCGTGGCCTGCCGATCCGCATCCAGCAGGCCTCGCGCCTCGTCGGCACAAAGGAACTGAATCTCGTCAAGAAGGAAGTAGCCGACGGCAAGACCGACATCGTCGTCGGCACGCATGCGCTGCTCGGCACCGGCGTCAACTTCGCCAATCTCGGCCTCCTCATCATCGACGAGGAGCAGCATTTCGGCGTCAAGCACAAGGAACGGCTGAAGGAGCTGAAGTCGGACGTGCACGTCCTGACCCTGTCCGCTACCCCGATCCCGCGCACCCTGCAGCTTGCCATGACCGGCGTGCGCGAACTGTCGCTCATTACCACGCCGCCGGTCGACCGCATGGCGGTCCGCACCTTCATCTCGCCATTCGATCCGCTCGTGATCCGCGAAACCCTGATGCGCGAGCATTATCGCGGCGGCCAGAGCTTCTATGTCTGTCCGCGCCTCTCCGATCTCGCGGACGTCAAGAGCTTTCTCGATGAGAATGTGCCGGAGCTGAAGGTCGCCATCGCCCATGGCCAGATGGCAGCAGGCGAACTCGAAGACATCATGAACGCCTTCTACGATGGCCGCTACGACGTGCTGCTGTCGACGACCATCGTCGAATCCGGCCTCGATGTGCCCACGGCCAATACGCTGATCGTGCACCGCGCCGACATGTTCGGTCTCGCCCAGCTTTACCAGATCCGTGGCCGCGTCGGCCGCTCCAAGGTGCGCGCCTTCGCGCTGCTCACGCTCCCGGTCAACAAGGTTCTCACCACGGGCGCCGAACGTCGCCTGAAGGTCCTGCAGTCGCTCGACACGCTCGGCGCCGGCTTCCAGCTTGCAAGCCACGACCTCGATATCCGCGGCGCGGGCAATCTCTTGGGCGAGGAACAGTCCGGCCATATCAAGGAAGTCGGTTTCGAGCTCTACCAGCAGATGCTGGAAGAGGCCGTCGCCGAGGTGAAGGGCGTCGACGAGATCCACGACACCGGCTGGTCTCCGCAGATCCAGGTCGGCACGTCAGTCATGATCCCGGACGACTATGTGCCGGATCTGCACCTGCGGCTCGGCCTCTATCGTCGCCTCGGCGAGATCACCGAACTGAACGAAATCGACGCCTTCGGCGCCGAAATGATCGACCGTTTCGGCCCGATGCCGGTCGAGGTCCAGCACCTGTTGAAGGTCGTCTATATCAAGGCGCTTTGCCGCAAGGCCAATGTCGAGAAGCTGGAAGCAGGCCCCAAGGGCGTGGTCGTCCAGTTCCGTGGCAAGCAATTCCCCAATCCGGCAGCGCTGGTCGGCTACATCGCCAAGCAGGGCACGATGGCGAAGATCAGGCCCGACCACTCGGTATTCCTCACCCGTGACCTGCCGACGCCGGAAAAGCGGCTGTCCGGCGCAGCGGTAGTGATGACGCAGCTGGCGGAACTGGCGAAGGCGGGTTGAGGCGCGCCGCTTCGCCTGAACCGCTTGGCTGTCAGGTCTCCCCCTGATCCGGCTTGATCGCCAGCGCTGCATCCGACTTGCCGGCCACCGGCGGCGGGAGCGGCGTGTCGCGCTTGCGCTCGCGGATGAGCGTCAGGAGACCTGAGCCGACGATCAGCACGATGCCGAGGCCCATCGGCCAGTCGACCTTGTCTCCGAAGACGAGATAGCCGAGCAGAATCGCCCAGAGCATCTGGCTGTACTGGATAGGCCCGACAATCGGGGCGGGGGCATAAAACGAGGCCAGCATCATGAAGATATTGCCAATGGCTGCCAGAAGGCCGAAGGCGGCCAGCAATATCAGGTCATGGCCGCCGGGCGCCTGGAAGTCCGGTAGCGAGAAGACGGCGCAGATGATCACGCTGCCGAGGAGGCCGGCGCCATAGAGCGAGATGTTCTTCTCCTGCGGTCCCATGGCCCGGAAGATGATGATCGTGACGGCGCCGGCAAAGCCCGAGACCAGCGCTGCCAGATGTCCCACCTGCAACTCACGGAAGCCCGGTCTCAAGACCACGAGCACGCCAAGGAAGCCGATCAGGACGGCTGCCCAGCGTTTCATGCCCACCTCTTCCTTGAGGAAGATCACCGACATGATCGTCGCAAAGCTCGGCAGCAGGAAGATCAGGCAGAAGGCCTCGGCCATCGAAAGCTGGGTAAAGGCAATGATGCTGCCGACCGTTCCGACCGCAGAGCAGACGAAGCGCAGGCCCCAGAGCGGCCAGTTCGTGCTGCGCACCAGATCCGTATAGCGGTCGCCTCGCTTCATCAGGAAGGGGATGGCGACGAAGCCGAACAGGCTGCCGATGAAACCGGCCTCGAAGGCCGGCACGCGCCCCTCAACCAGTTTCACGGCACCATCGCTGAAGGAATAGGCGGCAAAGCAGATAAAGGCGAAAAGGACGCCCTTGAAGGTGGTGTCGGCGGACAAGGTGATAATCCCGGGGAGGAGGTAACCTCACCGGGATACGAGTGTTCGCGCTGACCGTCAATTCAGATTGCGCAGCGCCTCGGCCTTCGCCTTGGCGATTTCGCGCAAGGCATTGGCGAGTTCCGCCGGCGGCTGGGCACCGCTCACGGCATATTGTTGGTCGAAGATGAAGAACGGCACGCCGTTGACGCCCATCTGCTTGGCCGCTTCTACCTCGGACAGAACGTGGCTCACGTCGGCATCCCCTGACAGCAGCGATTCGATCACGGGGCGTGACAACCCTGCTTCCGCTGCAATGTCGAGCAGCACATTGGGATCGCCGATATTGCGGCCTTGTTCGAAATTCGCCTTGAACAGCAGATCCACGACGCGCGTTTGCGTCTCGCGGCTTTCCTGGCCGGCCCAGTGGATCAGCCGGTGCGCATCGAGCGTGTTCGGCCCGACCTTGATTGCGTCGAAATCGAAATCGATGCCGACCTCGGCGCCGAGCGACGTCAGATGCGCATGCGCCTGGTCCATCTTGTCCTTGCCGCCGAGCTTCTTGGCGAGCGCGACCTGCTGGTCGACACCTTCGGGCGGAAAATCGGGATTGAGCTGATATGGGCGCCAGTTGATGTCGACACTGACCTCGTCCTGCACTTCGGCAATCGCGAGCTCCAGCCGGGCCTTGCCGAGATAGCACCAGGGGCAGACCACGTCGGATACGAGGTCGATGGTGATGCGGTCCATGAGGGTGTCCTTTCCTGGCAGAGATATGCCTGTCACTTAAAGCAATGCAGGCCGGAGACAAGCTCCGGCCCGAAAACACAGCGTCAAACGCGTGAGGGTTACTGGGCGCGCGCGTCGAACCAGGTCGGGCGCTGATAGCCGTAGAGAGGAGCCGCCTCCGGTCGCCCGATATGCTTCCAGCGGGCCACCCACTGCTCACCGATATGATAGAGCGGCACGACGTAATGTCCGGCAACGAGCAGCCGGTCATAGGCGCGCACGGCAGCCTGGAAGTCGGCGGGGTCGCGGGCCTGCAGCAGAGCTTCCATCATCCGGTCGATATCGGGATCCGCAACGCCGGCATAGTTGAAGCTGCCCTGCGCATCCCTGGACACCGAACCCCAGCGGTTGACCTGCTCTGCGCCCGGCGACAGCGAAGAGGTATAGGCCTTGATGATCATGTCGTAGTCGAAGCTGTTGGAGCGCGCCTGATACTGGGCGTCGTCGACGGTGCGGATCGCCATGTCGACGCCGATCAGCTTCAGCGTGCGCTGGAAGGCCAGCGCCATCTTCTCCTGGCCCTCGTTCTGCGTCATCACTTCAAAGGCAAGCTGGTTGCCGCTGGCATCCAGCATCTTGCCACCCTGGATCTTGTAGCCCGCCTCGCCAAACAGCTTTACCGCCTTGCCAAGTGCCTTGCGGTCGCCGCCCGAACCGTCGGTCGCCGACTGGGTATAGGTCCCCGCAAGGATTTCAGGCGGCAGGGCGTCCTTGGTCGCGCCCAGCAGAGCCAGTTCCCTGTCGTCGGCGGCATTGCCATAGGCGCCGAGCGTCGAGTTTTGCCAGTAGCTCTGGGTGCGGGTGAAGACGCCGCCATAAAGCGTCTTGTTCAGCCATTCGAAGTCGAACGCCGTATTGATCGCCTCGCGCACCTTCACATCGGCGAAAGCCGGCCGGCGTGTGTTGAAGACGAAGCCCAGCATGCCTGCCGGCAGGCCCGGCTTGAACGCTTCCTTGACCACATCGCCATTTTGCGCTGCCGGGAAGTCATAGGCCCGCTGCCAGTGATTGGCGTCACCATCGGGGTAGATGTCGATATCACCCTTCTTGAAGGCCTCGAACAGAGTGGCTTCCTGGAGGAAATAGGTGACCGTGATCTCGTCGTAATTGTCGAAGCCGACCTTCGATGGCAGGTCCTTGCCCCAGTAATCGGGGTCGCGCGCCCAGGTGACCTTCTCGCCGGGCTTCAGTTCCTTAATTTTGTAAGGACCCGAACCGACGGGGATGGCAAGCCCGCCCTGATCGAAAGTGGCAGGATCGATCGCATGCTTGGGGAGGATAGGCGTGGCAGAAGCGAAGATGAGAGGGGTCTCGCGGTTCGCCTTTTCGTTGAAGGTGAATTTCACCCCGTGCTCGCCGACTTTCTCCATCTTGTCGACCGCAGTCAGTCGCCCATTGAAAGGCGGGCGCCCCTTGTCGCGCAAGAGTTCGAAGGTGAAGATCACATCATCCGGGGTGACCGGCTTGCCGTCATGCCACCTGGACTGCGGATTGATGTTGAACTGCACGTAGCTGCGGTCCGCATCCCACTCCACGCTCTCGGCAAGCAAGCCGTAGAGGGTGAAGGGCTCGTCGGCCGAACGCGTCATCAGCGGTTCGTAGAGCAGATTGCCGAATTCGGGATCCCAGACGCCGCGTGCCGTGGTCCGCATCCCCTTGAGGACGAAGGGGTTCAGGGCGTCGAAAGTGCCGACAACGCCGTAGTTCACCTTGCCGCCCTTTTTCACATCCGGCTTTACATAGGGAAAGTGTGTGTAGTCGGAGGAGAGGGCTGGTTCGCCATGCATCGCGATCCCATGCACGGGCTCCGCTTGGGCGGCGGTCGCAAGTGGCAGCAGGCAAAGGCTGAATAAGAGACGGCGCAAGGTCATGGTCCTCCCCGGTGTGGAATCTGCAAATCGCGCGGACGCTATCACAATCACCATAAAACCAACACAAGCCGGTGGGATTTAGGCGACGTGAGTCGATCCGGCGTCAAAGAAACGCTGGATATTCCGGCCGCCACAATGTAACAGGTGAGCCGGAGCGCCGGGTCATGTATTTGCCTCATTTGAACGACAGGTGAGGGCACACGACCGGTGAATGACGCGGCAGAAAAGTCCGCGCGACAGGGGTTTTCAGGAGACGGAATACGTATGATGTTCAAACTTAGCAACGCAACGCGGACGGCTGTGTCTGCACTCGCATTGTCCTTCGCTGCCACCGCCATGCCGGTTGTCGCGCAGGCTCAGGAAGCCGCAGCTCCCTCCGAGGCGAAGTGGTTCAAGACCTGCGCCAAGCAGGAAGAATCTGACGTCTGCGTCGTCCAGAACCAGCTTGTTGCCGCCAATGGCCAGCTGATCACGGCCGTTGGCCTGATCACGGTCGAAGGCAAGGTCAACCGCAAGCTGCTCCAGGTGACGGTTCCCTCGGCGCGTCTGATCCCGCCCGGCGTCCTGATGCAGATCGATGGCGCCAAGGGCACCAAGCTCGACTACGCCGTCTGCCTGCCGGATCGTTGCACCGCCGAAATTCCGCTGACGGATGCGATCGTCGACAGTCTGAAGAAGGGTGGCGAGGTCGTATTCACCTCGATCAACTTCCGCCGCGCGCCGAACCCGATCAAGATTCCGCTCTCCGGCTTTACCGGTGCCTACGATGGCGAGGCCATGTCCCAGTCGCAGGCCGAAGAGCGCCAGCGCCTCCTGCAGGAAGCCATGCAGAAGAAGCAGGAAGAGCGCAACAAGGCAATTACAGATGCCCAGAACGCTGCCAAGCAGGGCAACTGAACCGCTTCGGTTCTGAAGTGACAAAAAGCCCGCGTCGTTCTCGACGCGGGCTTTTCTGTTTGGGGCTGGATGTGAACCGTCAGTGCGCGAAGTTCATCTTGGGCTTGTACTGGCCGCTCTGCTGCGGTTCGAAGATCTGCTGGATCTGCGGATTGCGCAGCGGCTCCTGGCTCTGATCGCGTTCGAGGTTCTGCTCGGACACATAAGCCACATATTCCGTCTCGGCGTTTTCCGCGAGCAGATGATAGAAGGGCTGATCCTTATGCGGCCGCACCTCGGCCGGGATCGCATTCCACCATTCCTCGGAATTCGCAAACTCCGGATCAACATCGAAGATCACGCCGCGGAACGGAAAAACCCGGTGCCGTACGACATCCCCGATACCAAATTTAGCGCTTCGTTGTTTCATGGCTTGACTTCCTTTCCCTTCCATATTTGGGAAGAAAGCCCGGCGAAATCAAGGGATGGTGTGTAACGTCATCTCCACCTGCGATACCTAGCCTGTTTTGCGTCCTGGTGCGGTCGCCAGAATGAGGCCGCCGGTCACCAGCACGATCCCCACCGCATGATAAGCCTCGAACCGTTCTGCGAGGAAGACGACCGCCATCAGGATCGACACCGGTGGCATAAGATAGAGCGTCATGCCGGCAATGCCCGGCCCGAAGACCTGCACCGCGTGCTGGAAACAGTAAAAGGCGGCGATCGAGGCGAACAGGATGATCCCGGCGAGCTTGGCGAACTCCATGGCCGTGTCGGGCAGGGGGCCGCCCATCGCAATCTCGACCAGCCCCGGCGGGATGAGGACGATCGAGCCCGAGAGCGCGAGCAAGGCAAACAGCGGCAATGGCGGCATGGCGCGTACCGAAGGACGTCGCAGAAGCAGCGAATAGGCGGCAAAGGCAATCGCCGCAACGAGGATCGCGAGGTCGCCAATATTGAAACTCAGTTGCAGCAGTGCTTCGGGATGCCCCTTCAGCACGATGGCGACGACACCGGCAAAGGCGATCACCATGCCCGAAACTTCCAGCCGCGTGATCGCACGGCTCTGGAACAGCCACTGGAATACGATGATGAAGAGCGACGAGGTCGTGTAGATCAGCGTCGCGTTGGAGGCCGTCGTCAGCGTCAGCGCCCAATAGACGACACCACCGCATATGCCCATGCCGAGAATGCCGAGCGTCAGCCAGAGAGCCGTATGGTGGCGGACGAAATTGAGGCAGGCCTGCCGCTCCTGCCAGAGGAAGGGCGACATCAGGATCGCCGCACCCATCCAGCGCAGAAGCGCTGTCGCGAACGGGCCAACTTCGCCGGAGATGCCCCGGCCGAAGATCAGGTTCGACGAGAAGAAGACCGGCGCCAGCAGGAAGAGCAGCCAGTCGTGGAGGCGCGGACCGGAAGAATGGGGAAGAGGTGGCATGGGAGATCGCTTGTCGCGGAGGAATATCTCTACGAGAGCTAGCGCGGCAGACCTCCTGGCGAAAGCGCTTTTTCAGCGAAACGGTTCCGTCCGCAACGAAAAACGCCGGCGGAAATCTCCGCCGGCGTCTTGTTCGGGCTCCGCGGTCGATCAGACCGAGTAGTACATGTCGTATTCGACCGGATGCGGGGTCATTTCATAGCGCATGACTTCCTGCATCTTGAGCTCGATGAAGCTGTCGATCTGGTCGTCGTCAAAGACGCCGCCAGCGGTCAGGAACTTGCGATCCTTGTCGAGGCTTTCCAGCGCTTCGCGCAGGGAACCGCAGACGGTCGGGATCTTCTTCAGTTCCTTCGGCGGCAAGTCATACAGATCCTTGTCCATGGCCTTGCCCGGATGGATCTTGTTCTTGATACCGTCGAGGCCGGCCATCAGCATCGCGGCGAAGGCGAGGTAGGGGTTTGCAGTCGGATCCGGGAAGCGGACTTCGACGCGCTTGGCCTTCGGGTTGGAGCCGAAGGGAATGCGGCACGATGCCGAACGGTTGCGCGCCGAATAGGCGAGCAGGACCGGCGCCTCATAACCCGGAACCAGACGCTTGTAGGAATTGGTCGACGGGTTGGTGAAGGCGTTGATCGCCTTGGCGTGCTTGATGATGCCGCCGATGAAGAAGAGGCAGCTTTCCGAAAGGCCGGCATATTCGTCGCCAGCGAAGGTCGGCTTGCCATCCTTCCAGATCGACATGTGCACATGCATGCCCGAGCCGTTGTCGCCGAAGATCGGCTTCGGCATGAAGGTTGCGGTCTTGCCATAGGCATTGGCAACCTGATGCACGACATATTTGTAGATCTGCATCTTGTCGGCATTGCGCACCAGCGCGTCGAACTTGATGCCGAGCTCGTGCTGGGCAGCAGCCACTTCATGGTGGTGCTTTTCAACGACGACACCCATTTCGCCGAGGACCGTCAGCATTTCGGAACGCATGTCCTGCAGGCTGTCGATCGGCGGAACCGGGAAATAGCCGCCCTTGACGCGCGGACGGTGGCCGAGGTTGCCGGTCTCGTAGTCCGTGTCGTCGTTCGACGGCAGTTCAGTCGAGTCGAGCTTGAAGCCGGTATTGTACGGATCGGCCTTGTACTTGACGTCGTCGAAGACGAAGAATTCGGCTTCGGGGCCCACGAAGACGGTGTCACCGATGCCGGATGCCTTCAGATAGGCCTCGGCTTTCTTGGCGGTGCCGCGCGGATCGCGGTTGTAGGCTTCGCCGGAGACCGGATCAAGGATGTCGCAAAGAATGACCATCGTCGACTGGGCGAAGAAGGGGTCCATGTGTACGGTGGCCGGATCCGGCATGAGCACCATGTCGGATTCGTTGATGGCCTTCCAGCCGGCGATCGAGGAGCCGTCGAACATGACGCCGTCGGCGAACATGTCTTCGTCGACGCAGGCAATGTCCATCGTGACGTGCTGCAGCTTGCCCTTCGGATCGGTGAAGCGCAGGTCGACGAACTTGACGTCGTTGTCCTTGATCTGTTTCAGAATATCGTTTGCGGTCGTCATATTTTTTTCTTCCTCGCAAGAGCTCACGATTTGAACCCGACCTCCCTAGGTGTCGGGTCCGATTAGATGGCGTCGATACCGGTTTCGCCGGTCCGGATGCGGACGACTTCTTCGACATTCGAAACGAAGATTTTTCCGTCGCCGATGCGGCCCGTCTGGGCTGCATTGCGGATGGCGTCGATGACGGCCTCCACGTTTTCATCGGCCAGTACCACTTCGACCTTCACCTTCGGCAGAAAGTCCACGACATATTCGGCGCCGCGATAAAGCTCTGTATGGCCCTTCTGGCGACCGAAGCCCTTGGCTTCCGTCACGGTGATACCCTGCAAGCCGACTTCCTGAAGGGCTTCCTTCACTTCATCGAGCTTGAAGGGCTTAATGATCGCTTCGATCTTTTTCATGAGAAAATTTCTCTCCGCTTCCTCAGTAAAGCAGGATGAGCCCCGCCCGCCGGGCTGGATGCATGGAATGTGCCAGTTATTTGCAGATTTGTTGCAAAATTACCGTCTTCCTCCGTCCGACAGGGCAAATCTCCTGCAAAACGGGCGGAAAAGCCAGCCCGAATTGTAGGAAATAACGCTTCCAGCCAATCTTTTTTCCAAAGCCTCTCTATTCTTAACCGCCTGTGCCAACTGCACAAAACACCACCTCGATGCACAACATGTGTGCAGATGCACTGAATTTCACCAATGCGAGGCTGCCTAAAATCGTGCAGCTTTGCTCGCGCGGTGATTTCTGCTCTAACGAGTTGCATGATGCTCCCGAGACCAGAGATCTTGTTGACCCCGACCGAGATGTCGCGCGTCGATGCCGCCGCGATAGCCTCCGAAATCAGCGGCCAGGCGCTGATGTTGCGCGCCGGCGAGGCGGTGGCGGCATGTGTCTTGCGCCACTATCCGGCTGCTCTTCGCTTCGCGGTCTTGTGTGGCCCTGGCAACAATGGCGGCGATGGCTATGTGGCCGCCGAGGCGCTAGTTCGCTGCGGCGCCAATGTCCGGGTTTTCGCCTTGGGAGACCCGGAACGACTGCGTGGTGACGCCAGGATCGCCAGGGCGGGATGGTCGGGACGGGTAGAGGCGCTCGAAGCTTACATGCCCCAGGCGGGCGATGTGGTGATCGATGCTGTGTTCGGCGCGGGTCTCGCACGGGACGTCCCGGACCTGGTGCAACAGGCAATCGCAGACGTGACAGCTGCGGCTATTCCCGTAATTGCGGTCGATCTGCCCTCGGGCATCGATGGCGCGAGCGGCAAGCTTCGCGGCGCGGCCTTCCGGGCTGAGCGCAGCGTCACCTTTGTCACCCGAAAGCCGGGTCACGTTCTTCTTCCGGGGCGCGATCATTGTGGCACCGTCGAGGTTTTCGACATCGGCATCCCGCACAGGATCGTCGCGGCCGAGGCGGCAGGGCTGTGGGTCAACGGCCCCGCGCTTTTTCAGTCTTTCCGCCGCCCGCGATCGGCGGAGGATCACAAATATCGCCGCGGCCATCTGACGGTCTTCTCGGGCCCGGCCATTTCGACCGGAGCGGCACGCCTGTCGGCCGGCGCGGCACTGAAGGCCGGCGCGGGACTGGTAACGCTGGCGTCTCCGAGCGATAGCCTGGCGGTCAACGCAGCCCATCTGACCGCGGTGATGCAGACGGCAATGGACACGGTGGCCGACGTCGAAAGCTGGCTCATCGACCAGCGGCGCAACACCTTTGCGCTTGGACCGGGATTCGGCGACAGAGACAAGGCGCGGAGCTATGCGGTGGCTATCGCGCGCAGTGGGCGCAATCTGGTGCTGGATGCCGACGGAATTTCCGCCTTCTCCGGCGATGCGAGTGCACTTCGTGAAGCCTTCGAAGGCTCGGCGGGCCAACTCGTCACCACGCCACACGAGGGAGAATTCACCCGTCTTTTCCCGGATATCGCCCGCGGCGACGGCGGCAAGGTCGAGAAGGCCCTCGCGGCGGCAAGGGCGATCAGCGGCATCGTCGTTTGCAAGGGCGCCGATACCGTGATCGCATGTCCCGACGGTCGCGCGGCGATCGAGGAACACGCCCCGGCCACGCTTGCCACTGCCGGCTCCGGCGACGTGCTGGCGGGCATTATCGCTGCCAATCTCGCCAATGGCATGCCGGCTTTCGAAGCGGCCTGTGCCGGCGTCCATCAGCATGGCCAGGCGGCGACGCGGGCGGGCGAGGGGCTTACGGCCGAGGATCTGGTCTCCCATGTCCTGCCGGCCTGACATCACCCGCGTGAGAGCAGTCTAGAGCTCTGCTGGTTGCACCAGCCGGCTGCGCCTGAGCAGGCCTTCGCCCTCCAGCAAGGGATAGGCGATCGAAACGAAAAGCGAATTGATTTCCTTCAGATCCCGCATCGTGTCGATGTGCAAAGAGCTTGATTCGAAGCTGGCCGCATTACCCTGCCGCAATCGCTGCAGATGGCTTTCCTCGCTGGTCTTGACCAGGTTGCGGATCGCTTCCTTGCGGGCGACGAGCTGGCGCGCATGGCCGATGTCGCGCGTCACCAGCAGGTTGAAGGCGAGATGGGCGTTCTGCACCACCTCGTCATGCATGGCACAAAGCTCGGCCCAACCCTCGGCGGAGAAGGCGACATTGCGCTCGTTCTTCTTGCGCGCCCGCGTCAGCATGTTCTGCGAAATAATGTCCGCTGCCTGCTCGATCTTGATTGTCGCACCCAGCAGGTTCTGGCATTGGGCCGCAGAACCCGGGTCGAGCGCCGTCTGCGAAATGCGGGCGAGGTAGAACTTGATGTCGCGGTGGATCGTGTCGATCTGGTCATCCAGCGCCTCGATCCTTTGAGTCTTCTTCGCGTCCCAGCGCTCGTAGAGCTCGAATATGCCGTTGAGCATGATTTCGGTCTTGTCGCAGACCGTCAGAACCTCGCGTGTCGCATTGGATATCGCCTGCTGTGGATTGGTCAGATCCATCACATTCAGCGCCGAGAAGCGGTCGTCATTGGCGGCTCTCTCTTCAGAACCCGCCAGCATCCGTTCCAGCACGGCAGCGACAAGGCCCGCAAAGGGAAGTCCGAGCACGAGAACGGCGCCGTTCATTGCCAGATGCACCATCACGACGGAATCCCCGGGATGAGCGGAGAAGACCGATGGGCTGACCGCAAAGACGAATTGCGCGGCCAGCGCGATCAGCGTCATCATCCCACGGATGACCACATTGCCGAGCGGCACGATCCGGGCATTCGCCTCGGCATTTTTCGTAAGCAGTGCCGCAATGATCGCGGCGCCGAAATTGATGCCGAGCACCAGCGGAATGATCAGGGCGTCTGGCAACAGATTCTGGTCGGCGAGCGATGCAACGAGCAGTACCGCCGCCACGCTGGAATGGAATGCCCAGGCGAGCAGGGCGGCCAGCACGAAGGCGCTGATCCAGTCGGCCGCGAGATAGTTGAACAGGACGGGCAGGATCCTGCTCTCGCGCAGCGGTTCCGATGCCTCGCCGATCAGACGCAGCGACAGGAGAAGGAGACCGAGCCCGAACAGAATGCGCCCGATCTGCCGCCAGCCCCGCGCCTCGGAGGCGCGAAAGGCGATGGTCCCGGCAAGCAGCAGCACGGGGACGAGCAGCGAGAGATCGTAGCGCAAGATCCGCACGACAAAGGCGGAGCCGAAATCCGCGCCGAGCAGCGTCGCAACCCCGATGGCGGGCAGGACGTAGCCCGCGGCCGAGAAGGAGGCCACGATCAGGGCGACGGCCGTTGCACTTTGCAACGCCACCGCAAACAGGAATCCGGCAAAGGCTGCGGAGAACCGATTGCCGACGGCATGCCGCAGCTTGTCCTTCAGGACCCCGCCATAGGCGCGCTCGATCCCCGTGCGAACCATGCGCGTTGCCCAGAGAAGCAGCGCCACCGCGCCAGCGAGATGAATGAAGACGGCGATGCCAGACATGAAGTGCCCCGAACTCTGAAACGCTGGACGTGCACGCCCAAAGAGGAAAGCATGCCGACCCAGGGCGCGGACACGGCCGCGACTCTGCGACCGAGCCTAGTCCAGTTTCGCCAATGTCACAAATTGACCGATGCGAAGACGCTCGAAGTGGTCACCCGACCCGCTTCTGCAACTCGATCGCGCCTTTCGGCGCGTTCACCTTGCCGCCCGAGATGAAGAAGGCAAACACATCGCGTGGGATCTGCTCCGCAGGTTTGTCTCCGGCAATAAGCGTGAGGTCCTCGGGTGTGCCCCCTGCGGCATAAGTCTCGAACCGGCCAGACCAGGCGTCGAGATCGCTCGCGGGATAGCAGGTTGGCGTTTCGTCCGCCCCCTTCTGCAGTCGGGCATAGACGAAGTCCGCCGTGGGGTCGGCGAACATCGGATAATCGTGATGGTCGGCACATACGGCCGCCACACCATGTCGGCGCAGCATGTCGATAAACTCCGGGACCTGGAAGCTTTCGTGCCGGGGTTCGACGACATGACGCAGTGGCAACCCATTCAGCTCTTTCGGCAGCAGGCCGAGAAAAGCCTCGAAATCCTCGCCGTCGAACTTTTTCGTGCCCATGAACTGCCACAGGATTGGCCCCAGATGCGGTCCGAGCTCCTCGATGCCCTGGTGCAGGAATTTCTCAACCGAGGGCCCGGCCTCGGCCAGGATTTTCCTGTTGGTACAGAACCGGCTGGCTTTCAGCGAAAATACGAAATTGTCAGGCACTTCTGACGCCCATTTGGCAAAGGTTGCCGGCTTCTGGCTGGAATAATAGGTGCCGTTGACCTCGATCGCGGTCATCTGCCGGCTGGCATATTCGAGCTGTCGTTTCTTGGGCAGATCGGAGGGATAAAAACTGTCGTCCCAGGGGTCGAAGGTCCATCCCCCGATGCCGGTGCGGATAATGCCGGATTTGGTCATGAAATGCCTCCCGCTATGTCAATTAGGTAATTGGCTAAATCAGAAGCGGACTCTGCAAAAAGGCAGGGTCCCCTCAGTCACGGGGGTGGCGGATCACTCCGCCGCCTGTGCCTTCTTCGCCGGCCGTCGCTGCAGCAACTCCTTGAGGAACTGCCCCGTATACGATGTCTCGACCTTGACCACCTCTTCCGGTGTCCCCTGTGCCACGATCTGGCCGCCGCCATCGCCACCTTCCGGACCGAAGTCGAGGATGTAGTCGGCTGTCTTGATGACCTCGAGATTGTGTTCGATGACGACGACAGAATTGCCCTGGTTCACCAGTTCCTGCAGCATTTCCAGAAGTTTGGCGACGTCGTGGAAGTGCAGGCCGGTGGTCGGCTCGTCGAGAATATAGAGCGTGCGGCCCGTCGAGCGCTTCGACAGCTCCTTGGCAAGCTTGACGCGCTGCGCCTCGCCACCCGACAGCGTGTTGGCCTGCTGGCCGACCTTGATATAGCCGAGACCGACATCGAACAGCGCCTGCAGCTTGTCGCGGACAGCGGGGACGGCCTGGAAGAACTCGACCCCCTCCTCGACCGTCATGTCGAGCACGTCAGCGATCGACTTGCCCTTGAAGGTCACGTCCAGCGTTTCTCTGTTGTAGCGCTTGCCGTGGCAGACGTCGCAGGTGACATAGACATCGGGAAGGAAATGCATCTCGATCTTGATCACGCCGTCGCCCTGGCAGGCCTCGCAGCGGCCACCCTTGACGTTGAACGAGAAGCGTCCGGCCTGATAGCCGCGCGCCTTGGCTTCCGGCAGGCCGGTGAACCAGTCGCGGATCGGCGTGAAGGCGCCGGTATAGGTCGCCGGATTGGAGCGCGGCGTACGCCCGATCGGTGATTGATCGATGTCGATCACCTTGTCGATGAATTCGAAGCCGTCGATCCGCTCGTGTTCGGCAGGATTTTCGCGGGCGCCCATGACGCGGCGTGCCGCTGCCTTGTAGAGCGTCTCGATCAGGAAGGTCGACTTGCCGCCACCCGATACGCCGGTCACAGCCGTGAACACGCCGAGCGGGATCGAGGCCGTAACGTTCTTCAGATTGTTGCCCTTGGCGCCGACGACCTTGATCTGTTGGCCCTTTTTTGGCTTGCGCCGCTGCGCCGGAACGCTGACGCCCATTTCGCCCGTCAGGTATTTGCCCGTCAGCGATTTCGGATGCGCCATGATGTCCTGCGGCGAGCCTTGTGCGATCACCTGACCGCCGTGGATGCCGGCCGCCGGGCCGATGTCGACCACATAGTCGGCGCTCAGGATCGCATCCTCGTCATGCTCGACGACGATCACCGTATTGCCGATGTCGCGCAGATGTTTCAGCGTATCGAGCAGCCGCGCATTGTCGCGCTGGTGCAGGCCGATCGACGGCTCGTCGAGCACGTAAAGCACGCCGGTCAGGCCTGAGCCGATCTGTGACGCCAGACGGATACGCTGGCTCTCGCCACCCGACAGCGTGCCGGAATTGCGCGACATGGAGAGATAGTCGAGGCCGACATCATTGAGGAAGCGCAACCGCTCACGGATCTCTTTCAGCACGCGCACGGCGATTTCGTTCTGCTTGTCGGTCAGCTTGGCCGGCAGGTCTTCGAACCAGGAGCCCGCATTGCGGATCGCCATATTCGTCACCTGGCCGATATGCAGGCCATTGATCTTGACTGCCAGCGCCTCGGGCTTCAGGCGGAAGCCGTTGCAGGCGGGGCAGGGGGCCGCCGACATGAAGCGCTCGATTTCCTCGCGCGCCCAGGCGCTGTCGGTCTCCTTCCAGCGCCGCTCGAGGTTTGGCACGATGCCTTCGAAGGTCTTGGTCGTGGTGTAGGATCGCGCCCCGTCGGCATAGTGGAAGTCGATCTTCTCTTCTGTGCCGTGCAGGATCGCCTGGTGCGCCGCGTCTGAAAGATCCGACCACTTCGACGTCAGCTTGAAGCCGAACGCCTTGCCGAGCGCCTCGAGGGTCTGATTGTAGTAGGGCGAACTGGACTTGGCCCAGGGCGCAATCGCCCCGTCATTGAGCTTGCGATGCACTTCCGGAACGATCAGCGCCTCGTCGATCTTCTGTTGTGAACCAAGCCCATCGCAGGTCGGGCAGGCGCCGAAAGGGTTATTGAAGGAAAACAGACGCGGCTCGATTTCCGGAATGGTGAACCCGGAGACGGGGCAGGCGAACTTTTCCGAAAACAGCACCCGTTCATGCGTTTCATTCAACGACTTGTTGGCCGAACCGCCGGCCGATGTTTCCTCGGGCGGCAGGGGCTTGTCTGCGAATTCTGCCACCGCCAGTCCGTCGGCAAGCCGAAGGCAGGTTTCCAGACTGTCCGCCAGGCGGCTCGCAATATCCGGCCGCACCACGACGCGGTCGACGACCACATCGATGTCGTGCTTGTATTTCTTGTCGAGCGTCGGCGCGTCCGCGATCTCGTAGAACTGCCCGTCGACCTTGACGCGCTGAAACCCCTTCTTCATCAGCTCGGCGAGTTCCTTCTTGTACTCGCCCTTTCGGCCACGGATCATCGGCGCAAGGATGTAAAGGCGGGTGCCCTCCTCATAGGCCAGGATGCGGTCCACCATCTGGCTCACCGTCTGGCTTTCGATCGGCAGCCCCGTCGCGGGCGAATAGGGAACCCCGACGCGGGCGAAGAGCAGTCGCATGTAGTCGTAGATTTCGGTGACCGTGCCGACCGTCGAACGCGGATTGCGCGACGTCGTCTTCTGCTCGATCGAGATTGCCGGTGAAAGTCCCTCGATCTGGTCGACATCGGGTTTCTGCATCATCTCGAGAAACTGTCGGGCATAGGCCGACAGGCTCTCGACATAGCGTCGCTGGCCCTCCGCATAGATCGTATCGAAGGCAAGCGACGACTTGCCGGAGCCGGATAGCCCCGTCATCACGATCAGGCTGTTGCGCGGCAAATCCAGGTCGATGCCCTTCAGATTGTGCTCGCGCGCGCCACGGATGGAGATAGTCTTGAGTTCGCTCATGTCAGGCTCTGATCGGCAAAGGGAAGGGCAGGGTTCCGGGGGGGAACTGTCCTTATGTAGTCAACGAAGCCCTTGAGTCGAGGCACAAGGTGCGACCGATGTGGAATTTCGATTCTGTTGACAGGATCATAGGGAAATAATAGAACAAATAAAGAACATTTTCGCTGTGGATTTAAACCGGTCACCGCCCACTCGCTGCATCGGATGGGATAAGGTGACATTTGATTGGATTTTCAACGCCGCGGCGGCGCGGCAGTAAGGTGAGTGTCATGGCTGGTAGCGTCAACAAGGTCATTCTGATCGGCAATCTCGGAGCCGATCCCGAAATTCGCCGGACCCAGGACGGCCGGCCGATCGCCAACCTGCGCATCGCGACGTCGGAAAGCTGGCGCGACAAGAACAGCGGCGAGCGCAAGGAAAAGACCGAATGGCATTCGGTCGTCATCTTCAATGAAGGTCTGTGCAAGGTCGCCGAGCAGTATCTGAAGAAGGGCTCGACCGTTTACATCGAAGGCCAGCTGCAGACCCGCAAGTGGCAGGATCAGACCGGTAACGACCGCTACTCGACGGAAGTGGTCCTGCAGGGCTTCAACGGCAACCTGACCATGCTCGGTGGCCGCGGCGATGGCGCTGGCGCTTCGCGTGGAGGCGACATGGGCGGCGGTGACTTCGGTGGCGGTTATGGCGGTGACTACGGCGCGCCGGCGCCCTCGCGCGGCGGCTCCACGAGCGGCGCCAGCCGTGGTGGCAGCGCCCCCTCGGGCGGTTTCTCCCGCGATCTCGACGACGACATTCCGTTCTGAGCCGGCAAGGCTCGGCACGCTTAAGATGAAGTGAGTGAACGCCCTGCGCAGTCAGGGCGTTTGTGTGTCAGCATGCGAGGCAAGGCTGCCCTCACTCTCCGAGGTCGCCGCGCAGACGCTGGAGATCGGCCTCGATCGGCAGGGCCTTTTCGGCGCGCGAAAGCGCCAGGATGGCTTGGCGCCGGGCCGCGGCGCGGAAATCTCCGTTTCCCAGCCTGCTCAGTGCCGCAAGGCATTTCTGCAGCCGAAGCTGGACCTCCACCTGCGCCGCACCATCGCGGGCAATCGTCATGAAGGCATCTTCGAAGAGGTCGTCGGCCGTGAGCGGGGGAACGGAGACGCGGGAAAATTGCAGTTCCTGATCTTCAACCGGCTCAGACCATTTGCTGAGCAGTCGGGTGGCCCGGCCGATCACGTCGATCGCCGTGCCCGGATCGTTTACCGCCGGAGACAGGGCGCGCTGTGCTGTCTCGCTCAGCACGACCAGTCCGAACCGCGGATCCTGATCGAAGCTGCGCACATTGCCGATGGTCACGGCATACCGCAGAGAATCATTCAGTTCGTCGTCTTCATCCTCATCCTCATGCGGCTCGGACTTGCCGGCGTCTAGATAAGCGATGACGGTGTCTCGATAGACGAAGGCGCCGGGATTGAGCAGAAGATGGATCTCGCCGTCCATCCTTTCGGCCAGCCTGGAAAGCGCCTGCATGTCGATATGCTGGACATATCCGATGGCGTCGGCCTCGACTGGTATCATGCTGTCGAACCTCTTTCGGACGCCGGTCGGCAAAGGCTTTCCACCGAGATAGGGATTGTGCCGTCTGGCGTCGATGGCGCGCGCCGCCGCATCTTCGATCCGGTCCGTCGCATCACCAACCCGGCCGAGCTTGGTCAGATGGTCGATCCAGCGCAGGAGCTGGAAGACGATGAGCGCAATAACCCCGATCGTCACGACGAACAGAATGACGCGGCCCTTTTCGCCATAGGCACCGGTCTGCAGCACGACGATGCCGACAATGCCATACAGGAACGAGCCGACGAAGGTCGAAAGCACGTTCTGTGTCATGCGGTCCTCGACCAGCAGCGTTGTCGCGCGCGGCGTGACATTGCTGGTCGCAGACGCATAGGCCGAGGTCATCGCACTGACTGAGAAGGTCGTGACGGCCAGCATGCTGGAGGCGATGATGTTGAGGATCGTGTCGACGGAGTCTGCATTGATCGACCCCGGGATGTCGAAAGGCACGAAACGCTCGGCGACTGTCGCAAGGACTGCGGCCAGCACCCCGACCGCACCGATTGCCGACGCGCGGACCCACAGGCGTCGGCTGAATTGCTTCAGGATGAATCGCCAGCGGCTGGAGACGGCTTCTTGTGTCATGACGGGCTTTCTTCAACCGATAAAGGCGGACTTCACCCCGTCAACGACGAACTGTACGGAAAGTGCCGCCAGCAATACGCCGAGAAGACGGGTCAGCAAGGCTCGTCCCGTGACGCCGAGGAAGCGATTGAGACGTTCGGCAAGATAGAGCGAGACGAAAACAAGTCCGAGTACAACGCCGATCACCGCGATCAGTTGCAGCTTGCCGATGAAGCCATCGACGGTGCCAGAAATCAGAACCGTGGCCGAAATGGCGCCAGGGCCGGCGATCAGCGGAATGGCGAGCGGGAAGACGGCAAGGTTGTGAATGTGGTCCTTGGTGATTGCGTCACCGGTCGTCTTCTCCTTGCGCTCGTTGCGTTTTTCGAAAATCATCTCGAAGGCGATGGCGAACAGCATCAAGCCGCCGGCGATACGGAAGGCACCCATGGAAATGCCGAGTGCACCGAGAATGCTGGCGCCGAACAAAGCAAACACGGTCAGAATGGCAAAGCCCATGACCGAGCCCCGAATGGCGACCACCTGGCGCTGCGCCCGCGTCATGCCCTGGGTGAGGCCGAGAAAGAGCGGCGCCAGCCCCGGCGGATCGACCGTGACGAGAAGGGTTGTAAACGCGCTGATCATCGTTTCGGTCACGGCCATGGCGTATCGTTCTCCTGTGCGAGCCTCCATAAAGCCGAAGCCTTGGTGGCCTTGCAAGGCTGGCCCCCAAGATATTGAGGGAAATGCCTTTCCCGCGCCGTAAAAGCCTGTTTATAACCAGCCTCGAAATTGGCGCTTTCGCGCATGTTCCGTTATAGATTTCCCAGTGATTCCGAACAGAGATCGTGACCTGATTTGACTGAGCAAAGCACTCCCGGCGGCGGCAAGTTCCCGCAAGGCATCGAGCCTATTTCCATCATGGAGGAAATGCAGCGGTCCTATCTCGATTACGCGATGAGCGTGATCGTGAGCCGCGCGCTTCCCGACGTGCGTGACGGGCTCAAGCCCGTGCATCGCCGCATCCTCTACGGCATGAATGAGCTCGGGCTCGACTGGAATAAGAAATACGTCAAGAGCGCCCGCGTCACGGGTGACGTCATGGGTAAATATCACCCGCATGGCGACTCCGCGATTTACGACGCGCTGGCCCGCATGGCGCAGCCATGGTCGCTGCGCATGCCGCTCATCGACGGCCAGGGCAATTTCGGCTCCGTCGATGGCGACCCGCCGGCCGCCCAGCGTTACACGGAATGCCGCCTCCAGAAGGTCTCGCACGCGCTGCTCGACGACCTCGACAAGGAGACCGTCGATTTCCGCGACAACTATGACGGCACCATGTCGGAGCCCGTCGTGGTTCCCGCCAAGTTCCCGAACCTCCTGGTCAACGGAGCCGGCGGCATCGCGGTCGGCATGGCCACAAACATCCCGCCGCACAACCTCGTCGAAGTCCTCGACGGCTGCACGGCGCTGATCGACAACCCGGCGATCGAATTGCCGGAACTGATGCAGATCATTCCGGGTCCCGACTTTCCGACAGGCGCCATGATCCTCGGCCGGTCGGGCATCCGCTCGGCCTATGAAACAGGCCGCGGCTCCGTCGTCCAGCGTGGCGTCGCCCGTGTCGAGCCGATGCGAGGCGACCGCGAGCAGATCATCATCACCGAGATCCCCTATCAGGTGAACAAGGCGACGATGATCGAGAAGATGGCCGAACTCGTGCGCGAAAAGCGCATCGAGGGCATCTCCGACCTGCGTGACGAATCCGACCGCGACGGCTACCGTGTCGTCATCGAGCTGAAGCGTGACGCCGTGGCCGATGTCGTCCTGAACCAGCTTTACCGCTACACCCCGCTGCAGACCTCGTTTGGCTGCAACATGGTGGCCCTGAACGGTGGCAAGCCGGAACAGCTGACGCTGCTCGACATGCTGCGTGCCTTTGTTTCCTTCCGCGAGGAAGTCGTCAGCCGCCGCACCAAGTATTTGCTGCGCAAGTCGCGCGACCGCGCCCATGTCTTGGTCGGTCTCGCAATCGCCGTTGCCAATATCGACGAAATCATCGCCCTGATCCGCAGCGCGCCGGATCCGGCCACCGCCCGCGAACAGTTGATGACGCGCCGCTGGCCGGCCAAGGACGTGGAATCGCTGATCCGCCTGATCGACGATCCGCGTCACAGGATCAACGACGACCTGACCTACAACCTCTCGGAAGAGCAGGCCCGGGCCATCCTCGAACTGCGTCTTGCCCGCCTGACGGCACTCGGTCGCGACGAAATCGACGAGGAGCTGAACAAGATCGGCGCCGAGATTTCCGATTACCTCGACATTCTCTCCTCGCGCGTCCGCATCCAGCAGATCGTCAAGGACGAATTCACCGCCATCCGCGACGAATTCGGCACGCCGCGCCGCACCCAGATCGTCGACGGCGGTCCGGATATGGACGACGAGGATCTGATCGCCCGTGAAGACATGGTCGTCACAGTGTCCCATGCCGGCTACATCAAGCGCGTGCCGCTGACGACCTATCGGGCCCAGCGCCGTGGCGGCAAGGGCCGCTCCGGCATGGCGATGAAGGATGAGGATTTCGCGACCCGCCTGTTCGTCGCCAATACCCACACGCCTGTGCTCTTCTTCTCGTCGCGCGGCATCGTCTACAAGGAAAAGGTCTGGCGTCTGCCGATCGGCACCCCGACATCGCGCGGCAAGGCCATGATCAACATGTTCCCGCTGGAGCCCGGCGAGCGCATCACCTCGATCATGCCGCTGCCCGAGGATGAAACGAGCTGGGCAAACCTCGACGTCATGTTCTCGACGACGCGTGGCACGGTTCGCCGCAACAAGCTGTCCGACTTCATCCAGGTCAATCGCAACGGCAAGATCGCGATGAAGCTCGAGGAAGAGGGCGACCAAATCCTCGGCGTCGAGACCTGCACCGAGCATGACGACGTGCTTCTGACCACCGCGCTCGGTCAGGCGATCCGTTTCCCGGTCGACGAAGTGCGCGTCTTTGCCGGCCGCAATTCGATCGGGGTCCGTGGCATGACCATGGCTGAAGGCGATCGCCTGATCTCCATGACCATTCTCGCCCATGTCGATGCCGAACCCTGGCAGCGTGCAGCCTATCTGAAGCGATCTGCGGCTGAACGCCGGGCCATGGGCGTCGACGAAGACGACATCGCGCTGGTCGGCGAGGAAGTCGGCGCCGAAGGCGAACTGGCGGAAGGTCACTACCAGGAGCTCAAGGCCCGCGAGCAGTTCGTGCTCACGGTCTCGGAAAAGGGCTACGGCAAGCGTTCGTCCTCCTATGACTTCCGCACCTCCGGCCGCGGTGGCAAGGGTATTCGCGCCACCGACACCTCGAAGACGACGGAAATCGGCGAACTGGTCGCGGCTTTCCCAGTCGAGGAAAACGATCAACTCATGCTGGTTTCCGATGGTGGTCAGCTGATCCGCGTACCCGTGAACGGCATCCGCATTGCGAGCCGCGCCACCAAGGGTGTGACGATCTTCTCGACGGCCAAGGATGAAAAGGTCGTATCGGTCGAACGCATCACGGAGCCGGAAGCCGATGATGAAGTCATCGAGGCCGCGGAGGTCACGGAGGGCGAGGGCACAGCCGTTCCGACCCCCGAGGTGACCTCGACCGACAGCGGCGAAGCCCCAACGGAATGATCGAAGGCCGGCCCGCAACGGCCGGCTTTCGTCCAGAACAAATAAGACAAACGAAAAGCCCGCCGGACAATGTCCGAGCGGGCTTTTTGCTGGAGGTCTGCATCAAGTTTGTCGCGGTCTTGCTTGGGCCGGCGTGTGGATCCGCCTGCTGTGACCGCTTGGGATCGGTCTCAGAATGCCTTGCGGCGTTCCATCATGGCCCGGAAATCATCGTCTTCCCGCTTGAGAGCCGCAATCGCCGAGACGACCGAGGCCACGAACATGCCGCTGATCAGGGCAGCCAGAACCGATAGAGTGATGAACATGGCGTTTCCTTTCTTTCTCAGCGTGTTGTTGCGTCTCTAGCGGCGAAGGTCCGATGAAAGATTAGTGGCCGAAGCTGTGGTATCGAGCCGTCATCGGTGGTCCGTAGAAAGCAGCGTCACCGCTGTCCTTGATGTAAAAGGTTGCGGAGGTGGCAACCATGGCAGTCATCATCATCATCCACACGAGGTTGATCAGGGTAACTTTGTCATGCATTGCTTTAGTCCTTTGAATGCCGGCATTCACAGCCGTAAAATGCTTGAGTGAGGAAATGGTTCCCGCACAGTGTAGGAAGGTGTTTACCAACGCCCCCCTGAAGTCCTCTTGAACACGCTGTTCATCTGCCGTTCATCTTCGTAGCGAATTTGCTGCGCTTCCCATTGATCGCGAACGACCATCAGCCCGAGTTCGACGAGAAGCGAGGCGACGATAGCGAAGGCGATGAGAAGAACCAGCATGGGAGCAACCTTGAAATGGTGTGTTCGATTGACGATACCGTTTTAGGCAAACGCGTCTGAAGTGGCCTTGAATGGGACGTTCATCTGCCGTTCAGCGGCAGAAACCGGCTTGCCGGGAGCGGGATCGTGCGGCCGGGATCATCGGACAGCGCTTGCGATATCGGCCCTTCCATGACAAAAGGCGGTCGAACAACCGACGGGTTCCCATGGCGACCGCATTCTATCCAGGCTCCTTCGATCCGATGACCAACGGGCATCTCGATGTGCTCGTTCAGGCGTTGAACATCGTCGATCGTATCGTCGTCGCGATCGGCACGCATCCGGGCAAGACGCCGCTCTTTACCTATGAGCAGCGTGCGGATCTGATCCGCGCCTCGCTGGCTGAAATCCTGCTGGGTCGGGCAGGGGACCTTGAGGTCGTCTCCTTCTCCGATCTCGCCGTGGATGCCGCCCGCCGGCATGGTGCCAGCATCATGGTGCGCGGCCTGCGTGACGGCACGGATTTCGACTACGAGATGCAGCTTGCCGGGATGAATGCCAGGATGGCGCCGGAACTGCAGACCGTCTTTCTGCCGGCAGCGACCGCCTCCCGGCCCATAACCGCCACATTGGTTCGGCAGATCGCCGCCATGGGTGGGGATGTCGCTCCCTTCGTGCCGGCCCCGGTGCTGGCCGCCCTCAATTCCAGACACCGCGGCTGAGCCGCATCTATTGATAAAGGGAGTGATCATGAAGCTCGTTCAACTCGCAACCGCGTTCCTGCTGGCCATCGCCGGCTTCGGTTCCGCTCAGGCTCAGTCCAACGAGGACTTCCTGACCATCCAGCTGAAGGACGGCCCGGTCGTGATCCAGCTCATGCCGGACGTGGCGCCCAAGCACGTCGCGCAGATCAAGGATCTCGCCGCCAAGGGCGAATACGACAACGTCGCCTTCCACCGCGTGATCGAGGGTTTCATGGCCCAGACCGGCGATGTCCAGTTCGGCGACATGGAAAACGGTTTTGAGCCCGGCCGCGCCGGCACCGGTGGCTCCAGCCTGGGTGATATCCCGGCTGAGTTCTCCAGCGTGCCCTTCGAGCGCGGTACGGTCGGCATGGCCCGCAGCCAGGATCCGAACTCCGCCAATTCGCAGTTCTTCATCATGTTCGCCGAGGGCGGCTTCCTGAACGGCCAGTATACGGTCGTCGGCAAGGTCGTGGCCGGCATGGAATATGTCGACAAGATCAAGCGTGGCGAAGGCGGCAACGGCGAAGTCGCCGATCCCGACCGCATGATCAAGGTCACCGTCGGTCGCAACTGATACACCAAGGGCCAGACGCCCAAATACAAGGAGAAAACCCATGGCCGAGATCAAGGATCCGGAAAACACCATCCTGATGGAAACCACCAAGGGCAAGGTCGTCATTGCGCTCTTCCCGGACCTGGCCCCCGGCCATGTCGCTCGCATCAAGGAATTGTCGCGCGAAGGTGCCTATGACGGTGTCGTCTTCCACCGCGTCATTCCCGATTTCATGGCTCAGACCGGCGACGTCCAGTACGGCAAGAAGGGTGGCGAGAGCTTCAACCCCGGCCGTGCCGGCATGGGCGGCTCTGACAAGCCGGACCTGAAGGCCGAATTCTCGGCCACGCCGCATGTCCGCGGCACTTGCTCCATGGCCCGTTCGCAGAATCCGAATTCGGCCAACTCGCAGTTCTTCGTCTGCTTCACCGACGCTCCCTGGCTCAACAAGCAGTATTCCGTCTGGGGCCAGGTCATTGAAGGCATGGACATCATCGATCAGATCAAGAAGGGCGAGCCAGTCAGCGACCCCGATTCGATCCTGTCGATGAAGGTTGCCGCCGACGCCTGATCGGCTTACAGCACACGAAGCCCGCCACGGTGCGCAGCGCCCTGGCGGGTTTTCGCGTTTAGCCGCGCCATGACAGACCCGAACAGATAACGATGCGTGTAGACCTTTTCGATTTCGATCTTCCGGATGACAACATCGCGCTGAGGCCTGCAAGCCCGCGTGATCATGCCCGCTTCCTGGTGGTTCGCCCGAATGCGACCCCGGTGCTCGAAGATCACCATGTCTATGATCTGCCGTCCTTTCTGAGGCCTGGCGATGCGCTCGTGTTCAACGACACCAAGGTGATCCCGGCCCAGCTCGAGGGCATACGGCACCGCGAAGGCGCGGAAGAAATCGCCGTCTCCTGCACGCTGCATATGCGCGTTGGCGCCAGCCGCTGGAAAGCCTTTGCCAAGCCCGGCAAGCGCATCAAGCCAGGTGACCGCATCGATTTCGGGGTGGGGCAGGGCAACAGCGCCGTCTGCCTGCTCGGCTCGCTCGTCGCGACCGTCGCCGAAAAGGGTGACGCCGGCGAGATCGACCTCGCCTTCGACCTCTCCGGCCCCGATCTCGACCAGGCGATCGCCAGCGTCGGCCATATCCCGCTACCGCCTTATATCGCCGCCAAGCGGCCGGAGGACGGACGAGATCGCGCCGACTACCAGACCATCTATGCGCGCGAAGAAGGAGCCGTTGCGGCCCCGACCGCCGGCCTGCATTTCACACCTGACCTCTTCGCCAGGCTCGACGCTGCCGGCATTGAACGCCACTTCGTCACCTTGCATGTGGGCGCCGGCACCTTCCTGCCGGTCAAGGCGGACGACACGGCCGACCACAAGATGCATCAGGAAATCGGCCATATCGACGCGACCACGGCCGCAGCGCTCAGTGCCGTTCGTGCGCGAGGCAACCGCGTCATTGCCGTCGGCACGACTTCGCTTCGCCTGCTCGAAAGTGCCGCCGAGGACAATGGCCACATCCCCGCCTGGTCGGGTGCGACCGGCATCTTCATCACGCCCGGCTATCGCTTCAAGGCGGTGGACATGCTGATGACCAATTTCCACCTGCCCAAATCCACGCTCTTCATGCTGGTCTCCGCCTTTGCTGGCCTCGACACGATGCGCGGCGCCTATGCGCATGCCATCGAGACCGGCTACCGCTTCTACTCCTACGGCGATTCCAGCCTGCTCTTCCGGAAAGACGACTGACCGATGTCCGAGAATTTCACATTCAATCTGAAGGCCACCAGCGGCAAGGCCCGTCTCGGTGAGATCACCATGCCGCGCGGTACGATCCGCACTCCAGCCTTCATGCCTGTCGGCACCGTGGGCACGGTCAAGGCCATGTATCTCGACCAGGTCAAGGAAGGCGGCGCCGACATCATCCTCGGCAACACCTACCACCTGATGCTGCGCCCCGGCCCGGAACGCGTTGCCCGCCTCGGCGGTCTGCATGAACTCATCCGCTGGCCGGGCCCGATCCTTACCGATTCCGGCGGCTTCCAGGTCATGTCGCTGTCGGGCCTGCGCAAGCTCGACGAGCAGGGCGTCACCTTCAAGAGCCATGTCGACGGCTCGCTGCATCACATGTCGCCTGAACGATCGATCGAGATCCAGGGACTGCTCGATTCGGATATTCAGATGCAGCTCGACGAATGCGTGGCGCTGCCCAATGAACCCCGCGAAATCGAGCGGGCCATGGAACTGTCGCTGCGCTGGGCAGAGCGCTGTCGCGTGGCCTTCGGCACCCAGCCCGGTAAGGCCATGTTCGGCATCGTCCAGGGCGGCGACCAGCCTGCGCTCCGCATCCGCTCGGCCGAAGGCCTGAAGCAGCTCGACCTCAAGGGCTATTCCATCGGCGGCCTCGCCGTTGGAGAGCCGCAAGCCGTCATGTTGGAAATGCTCGGTATCACGCTTCCGGTCCTGCCGACGGAAAAGCCACGATATCTGATGGGCGTCGGCACACCGGACGACATGCTGAAATCCGTCGCCGAAGGCATCGACATGTTCGACTGTGTCATGCCGACAAGGTCTGGCCGCCATGGCCTTGCCTTCACGCGGCGCGGCAAGGTGAACATCCGCAACGCCCGCCATGCCGAAGACATGCGCCCGCTCGACGAGCAATCCTCCTGCCCGGCGGCCCGCGATTATTCGCGTGCCTATCTGCACCACCTTGTGCGCTCGAACGAGGCTCTCGGCGGGATGCTGCTCTCCTGGAACAATCTGAGCTATTATCAGGAACTGATGCAGGGCATCCGCCAGTCCATCGCCGAGAACCGCTTCGAGGATTTCAAGGCCGAAACCATCGAGACCTGGGCGCGCGGCGACATCGACCCGAAGTGATTGGCGCAGAGGGGCAGGGCAGCGTTTGTCCTGTCCGCGACCCTCAGATGCCTTGACTGTTGGTCTCGCGCATTATCCGCACGCCATTGATCGCAAACTGCCCATTACGCTGCCGCTTCAGTTCGTAATACACCGCCCAGTCCTTTCCGTCGGGCGCCGAGATCAGGACTTCCTGATAGGCGATCGTCCCGTCGGGCGAGACCTGGTTGCGCCCAAACGCGTAATTGCCCGGCCGGTAAACCGGCGCGTAGCTTTTTTTCACCATCTCGAAGAAGCGTTCCGCGTTCGGAAACACCGACTTGATCTCCGGCGACGCAAACGAGTACGCGGTCGTCGCATCATCGTTGAGAAAGGCGGTGATCTGTTGTTCGATCACATCCTTGGCGAGACCGGCGACACCAATGCTTTCCTCCTGCTGGGCGAAGGCCGGGGCATTGAGAATGCCGGCCACGAGAAAGATCGCAATTCCAATTCGCATGCGCATCATCATCCCCTTGCTTTAGAAAGTCCGAAACAAAAGGATAGGCGGATTCGTGACGATGAAAAGACCGTTCAAGTGGAAGTGAGCGCGTTTGCCCTCACATGAAGGGCATCACCGGTACCAGAGTGTGGGCAGGTAGAGCGTCAGTTGCGGGAACACCGTGATCAGCAGCAACACCGTCATCAGAGGGATGAGGAATGGCGCGGTCGCTCTCACGGTCTTCTCGATTGAGAGGTTGGATACCCTCGCCAGCACGAACAGGACCATGCCGATCGGTGGTGTGATGAGGCCGATCATCAGGTTGAGCACCATCACCACGCCGAACTGAACCGGGTCGATACCGACATGCAGGACGGCCGGCATCAGGATCGGGACGAGAATGGAGATCGCCGCAATCGTTTCCATGAAGCAGCCGACGATCAGGATGATGACGTTGATGATCAGCAGCAGCATGATCGGATCGTCGGTGATTGTCAGCAGGAGTTCCGTGAATTGCGCCGTCACCTGGGTGACCGTCAGGACCCAGCCGAACAGCGAGGCTGCGGCAACGATGACCAGCACCGAGGCGGTTGTTTCGATCGTCTGGATCGTGATCTGGTAGAAACGTTTCACCGACAAGGTGCGGTACACGACGAAGCCGAGGATGAGAGCCCAGGCGCAGGCGGCGATCGCCGCCTCTGTCGGAGTGAATGCACCCGTCGCGATGCCGCCGATGATGATCGCAGGCGTGAGCAGGGCCGGCACGGCATTCAGGGCACTTCTCGCCAGGACCCGCAATCTGAACGCCTGATCGGCGCCGATCTTGTGCCGCCATGAATACCAGGTGATGTAGGCCATCAGCGAGCCTGCCATCAGCAGGCCCGGAATGAAGCCCGCCGCAAACAACTGCCCAATGGAGACATTGGCCATGACGCCGAAGATCACCATCGGCAGGGACGGGGGGATGATCGGCCCGATGGTCGAGGATGCAGCTGTCACGCCGACCGCGAGATGGTCGTTGTATCCCCGGTCCCGCATCGCCTTGACCTCGATCGTCCCGAGCCCGCCGGCATCGGCCACAGCCGCGCCCGACATGCCCGCAAAAATGACCGATGCGATCACGTTGACATGGCCAAGCCCGCCCTTCAGCCAGCCGACAGCCGCCGTGGCAAAGTCGAAGATCCGGTTCGTAATGCCGGCGGAATTCATCAGATTGCCCGCCAGAATGAAGAAGGGAACGGCAATCAGCGGAAAGCTGTCAACGCCACCCACCATTCGGTGGAGCACGACGAAATCCGGCAGGTTTCCAATGAAATGTGTATAGGCAAGGGATGCACCACCCAACGCCACAAAGACAGGCACGCTGACCAGCAGCAGCCCGAAGAACACCATGAGAAGCAGGACCATCGACAGACCTCAATCGAAAATCTGCGACGGGTCCGAAACCGGATCCCAGCCGCGCTTGGCATTGGAAATGAGAGCCTGAACCGCCCGCCAGAGCATAAGCAGGCAGCCAACGAGCACGCCGCCATAAACCACGCTCATTGACACGTCGATCACGGTCATCCGCTGGATCATCATGCGTTGGGTCAGGTTCCAGGCGAACCAGACCAGCAGGATGACGAAGCCCAGCGTGATCATGTCGGCCACGAACCGCAACACCCTTGCAACGTTCGGCGGCATCATGTCCACGATCACTTCTACCGCGATATTGGTACGCCGCCGGAAGACGATCGCTGCCCCGAAAAAGGTCACCCAGATCAACAGATAGCGGCCGATCTCCTCGGTCCAGGCGACCGAGTCATTCAGCACATAGCGGCTGAAGAATTGCAGAAAGGTGACGCCGCCCAGGATCCAGAACAGGCAGAAGGCGAGAACGTCATCGATTCTGAAAATGAGCGGCGGATCGGCCTCGTCCTCGACATGCAGGATGGCGGCTGGCGTTGCAGCCTCGTCTTGCGGCTCGTGTGTCATGCGCTGTCTCCGCGCTGGCTGGCATCGAAGCGGCTGCGGCGCATCGCGCCACAGCCAATTCCCGCGAGGGGGTTAGCCCCAAAGGGGTCAGAGCGCCTGCAGCGCGTCATACTGCTCCTGTGACCAGCCGGCGCCGGACTCAGGATCGTTGTGCAGTGGTACTGCAGCATCGATGAACGGCTTGCGATCGATCTCGACCACCGTCTTTCCGAGCGTCCGGAATTCGTCGGCAAGACGGCCCTCCGAGGCGCGGATGTCTGCGGTCGCCCGCGAAGCCGCTTCCTTCAAGACTTCGTCCATGATCGTCTTCTGCTCGTCCGACAGTTGCGCCATCACATGGCCGCCGACGATGGTCAGCAGCGATTCCGTGATGTGACCGGTCAGCATGATATGGCTTTGAACTTCGTAGAATTTCTTGGCCATGATCGTCGGCAGAGGGTTTTCCTGCCCGTCAACCGTACCCTGCTGCAGGGCGAGATAGACTTCGGCGAAAGCGATCGGTGTCGCATTCGCGCCGACGGATTTGGTGAACATCAGGAAAAGCGGGGCAGGCGGCACGCGCAATTTCATGCCCTTCATGTCTTCTGGCTTGGTCACCTCGCGGTTGGCGGTCAGGTGCCGCTGGCCGTAATAGGTGAGGGCATGCACCTTGTGACCTGTGGCACTGTCATACCCGCCTGCGATCTCCTTGAAGAGGTCGCTGTCGCGATAAGCCTGCCAATGGTCGAAATCCCGCAGGATGAACGGCGCATTGGAGATCGCGATCGGCTTGTGGATCGCGCCGGCAAAGGCCACGCCCGTATAGATGATGTCGACGGTCCCGAGGCCGAGACCTTCATTGATCTGGTTTTCATTGCCGAGCTGTGAGGCGGGGAAGACCGAGATTGAGATCTCGCCATTGGTCCGCTTCTTGATTTCCTCGGCCGCCCATACCGCCTGGTTGTGATAGGGTTCGCTCGTCTCGTAGACATGCGCCCATTTCAATTCCATGGCCGACTGCGCCGGTCCTGCGAAGATGCCAGCCAAAGTGAGTGTTGCGATTGCGAGCGAAGCGCCCCTGCGGGTCAGTTTCATGATCAGTCCTCCCAATGCCGGCGGTCCCGGCCGTTCCTCCGAATGATCGTCCAGTCGCGCACTTCAGCGGCACTTCGCCTGGCGCTGGCGTCCCGCGTGCCTCCACATGCGTACCCCCTGTCCGTGGCCGGGACGCGAACTGCGTCACACCCAACCTGTCGTACAAGTAAATCGAGCGCTGGGCATGGTCAACAGACAACTGAAATTGCCTGGCATTTGCTGGGGCATTTGCGGCTGCCGTCCCAAAAGGAGCGCGGCGGACAGGGCCGTTGCTTCGGGCGCTCCGGTCGCAATACGCGCAGCGAGACGCATTCTCCGAAACCGATCCCACGACGATAGTCTGTCGTAGAGTGGCGGGTAGGGTGCTCGACAGCCCCTGCACCATGCCTTGCTCGCCGCCCAAAATGCGCTAGAAGGCTTGGATGCCTTTAGAACCGCAACGGATCCCCTGAGTATGCGTCTCTTCCTCGGATCCGATTTCCACGTTGATTATCAGGAGAACCTGGATTGGTTGCGCGCACTCTCGCGCTCCGAATTCACCGACGACGTTCTGATCGTGGCCGGAGACCTCTCGGACGAGATTGATCTCGTGAAGGCTTGTTTCGACGAACTGCTGCCGCGTTACGCCAAGCTCGTCTTTCTGCCCGGCAATCACGACCTCTGGACGTCGCGCAGCGGGAAGGGGCCGTCATTCGACAAGTTCGAGACGCTCAATGCGCTCTGCCGGGGCTACGGCATCGAGACCGGGCCGCTCGCGGTCGGCCGGACGCTTATCGTCCCTTTGCTTGCCTGGTATGATTATTCCTTTGGCGAGCCCGGACCCACCATCCGGCGCGGCTGGATGGATTTCTACAAGTGCAACTGGCAAGGCCTGACACCGCCGGAGGTCGCCGCCCGGTTCGACGCGATGAACGTGATCCCGGAGACATCAGGCTTCGAAGCGGTCTATAGCGTCTCGCATTTCGTGCCGCGCCTCGATCTCATGCCGGCGCGCTATCCGGAGAAACACAAGGCTCTGTTTCCGGTGCTCGGCACCGACCGTCTGGAAGCCCAGATCCGCCGGCTCGGCTCGTCGAAGCATTTCTACGGACACAGCCACCTGAACCGCAACAAGGTGATCGACGGCGTGACCTATATCAACAACGCATTCGGCTATCCTTCGGAGGCAGAGATCTCGGCCAAGACCATCCTGCATGTCGCGGATCTCTGAGGGCCGAGGGAATGCCAAGTGAGCGCCGACATCACCACATACAAAGATCGCATAAGATAGATTATGGAACTAATCTACATATAGAGATGGTAGGCATTTTAGGCTGCGGCAGTCGGTCAGCCCTCGACAATTGAAAGCCGATAAGGCTTGTCACGCAATCAACAGCCGCGCACCGGCATCAGCGATGGCCTGGGCGATTTCGGCCGACGGCGCTTTGTCTGTCGCAAGCTCGGAGATCGCCTCGAAGCCGCAAACGCGCACGAGCCCATCGCGGCCGAATTTGCTGTGATCGGTAACGACAAGCGTTCGCTGCCCGCGCATCAGGACCGTGCGGGCGAATTCCGCTTCTTCGAGATCATAGTCCATCATGCCATGTGTGTTGACCGCGCCGGTCGAGATGATGGCATGGGTCACGGAGAAGCGACTGATGAAGTCGATCGCCGTACTGCCGAAGGCCGCACCATTGTCGCTGCGCAATTCTCCGCCTGCCATATAGACCCGGTTATCGTTCAAGGTCGCCAGGGTCCGGGCAATGTCGGAGGAATTTGTAACGATCGTCAGGCGTCGGTGACCGATCAGTTCCCGCGCCAGGAAGCTCGTCGTGGTGCCTGTATCCAGCATGATGGAATCGCCGTCCCGGATCGTTGCTGCCACGGCCGCAGCAATCCCCCGTTTCGCCTCGCTGTTCTCACGCATTCGTCTCTCGAACGGCGCTTCGCCGATCGTCGACGCAAGGCCGACGGCGCCATGCATCTTGATCAGGGAGCCGCTGTCGGCCAACGGCTTGATGTCGCGCCGGATCGTCTCCAGCGACACATCGAGTTTACGTGCCAGGAGCGACAGGGCCACGCTTCCTTCGTGCTCCAGCACCCGCATGATTTCCCGCTGTCGCTTTGAAGGCGGCATGACGCTCTCTCCCCACACCCAATGTTACGGCCGCTCGATAGCGCGCCATGCGTCCAGTCGCAACCAATTACCACACATTCGGTCAAAAAAGCACAAAATGCCACAAATCGACATTGACAAGTCCGTACGCTTGATCCGAGACTGACGTCATACACACGCTCGTCATCAGATATGAAAAATACGGGGAACGACGACCGGGTGCCTTGCCAGTTCTATGGATTTTCAACGGGCTCTACTGGGAGAACTCGAATGCCTCATCTTGACCGCATGCCGAGGACCATCGCGACCGCATTGCTGATGTCCGCCTCATTTCTGGCCGTGCCGCTCTCGGCACAGGAATCCACCGATCCGATCAAACTGACGCTGCATGACTGGACAGGCCAGTTGATCACCACCCAGATCATGGGTGAAGTGTTGAAAAAAGCCGGCTATTCCGTCGAATTCGTTCAGGCTGATTATCTCGCACAGTTTGCCGGTCTCGAATCCGGCGATCTCCATGTCGCCATGGAAATCTGGGAGACGACCGGCCGTGAGGCCATGGATGCCGCAACGGCCACAGGCAAGGTCGAGAATCTCGGCGAAACCGGCATGCAGGCCAAGGAAGAATGGTGGTTTCCCGAATACATGAAGGAGAAATGCCCCGGCCTGCCGAATTGGGAGGCGCTGAAGACGGAGGCCTGTGCCGAAGCCTTCTCGACGGCAGAAACGGCACCGAAGGGTCGTTATCTCGGCGGACCGGTCACCTGGGGCGGATTCGACGACGAGCGCGTTGAAGCACTGGACCTCCCCTTCGAGGTCGTTCATGCCGGAACAGACGCGGCGCTTTTTGCCGAACTCGAAAGCGCCTATCAGCGCCAGGCCCCTATCCTCCTCTGGATCTACGCGCCGCATTGGGCGCCGGCCAAATACAAGGGCGAATGGGTCGAGTTCCCGCAATACACCAAGGAATGCTACACCGACGCCGCCTGGGGCTCGAATGCCGATATGGCCTATGATTGCGGCAAGCCCTTCGGTCCGATCTGGAAGGTCGCCTGGTCTGGTTTGAAGGACAAGTGGCCTGGTGCCCATGAAGCCATCAAGGCCTTTAACGTCGGCAATGACGAAATGGGCGCGATGATCACCGAGGTCGATCTCGAGGGCAAGAAGGTCGAGGAGGTCGTCGCCGAATGGGTCGGCGCCAACGAGGCCAAATGGTCGGAGTGGATCAAGAACTAGCCGAACTGGCTCCGGTCGCCTGCGCATGCACGCCGCGCGGGTGACCGGTCTTTCGAACGGCCCCGGCGGGCCACCCGTCCTGCGATCCAGCGGAACTGCCATGTCGATTGAAGCCAAACTCGTCTGTCGCAATGTCTGGAAGATATTCGGTGCGGGTGCCCGCGAAGCCGTGTCCTCAAACGGTGGCAAGCCGGACGCCGAGACCCTCTTGAGCGCCGGCCTGGTCGGTGCCGTCAGGGACGTCAATCTCGAGGTGCGGACCGGCGAGATCTTCGTCATCATGGGACTGTCCGGCTCCGGCAAGTCCACACTGGTGCGTTGCCTGTCGCGGCTGATCGAGCCAACCTCGGGTGAAATCCTGTTCAACGGGGAAAATCTGCTGGCGGCCAGCGAAGCCCGGATGATCGAGATCAGACGCCATCAGATGGGTATGGTCTTCCAGAATTTCGCGCTTCTGCCGCATCTGACCGTACTCGACAATGTCGCCTTTCCGCTGGAGGTCCAGGGCATTGACCGGCTGGCGCGGGAGGACCGCGCCCGACGCATGGTCGAACTGGTCGGTCTCGCCGGCAAGGAGACCGCCTTCCCGCGCCAACTCTCCGGCGGCCAGCAGCAGCGCGTCGGCATTGCCCGTTCGCTTGCGGTCGAACCCGAGCTCTGGTTCCTGGACGAGCCCTTTTCGGCGCTTGATCCGCTGATCCGCCGAGAAATGCAGGACGAATTCCTGCGCCTGCAATCGGTGCTGAAGAAGACCATCGTCTTCATCACCCACGATTTCGACGAAGCGATCCGGCTCGCCGACCGCATCGCGATCATGAAGGATGGCGAAATCGTGCAGGCCGGCACGCCCGAGGAACTCGTTTTGGCGCCCGCCACCGATTATGTCGCCGAATTCACCCGCCATGTCGCCCGCTCCAAGGTCGTCAAGGTCGCGTCCCTGATGACGGCTGCAACCGGCCCCCTGCCCGCGGCCACCACCTCGCAGTCGGCCTCCGTCTCCGAAGCCGCCGCCCTCTTCCTCAACGCCGGCGACACGCTTGGCGTCGTCGATGCAGAGGGCCGACCGGTTGGCCTCCTGCGACGCAGCGATGTCGTCGACGTGATGATGCAGGGCTGAAGCCATGAACCCATTGCCCGCCCCGCCATTCCAGGCCGTCGAGACCGACAAAACATCGACTGGCAAACGCCTGGCGGATGGCGCCCTGGCGATCGTCGCTTTCACCGTCTTCATGGCCTGGTGGCTCGGCCCGTCGATCGGCCAATGGGCCTTCGACTATCCACGCGCCTGGCAAATTCCCGCGGCTCGACACATCAGCCAGTGGATGAAGTGGTTGGTCAACGAGGCGAGCTTCGGCCTCTTCTCCTTCACCGATTTCACGCGCTTCATCGCAGATCTCATCGACATTCCCTATACCTTGGCGCTCAGCCTGCTCGCCACGGGCTTTCTTTCCGGCCAGGGGTCTGCAGCAGTCCAGATCGTCCCGCCGATTTCCTTCCTGGGTGTGATCCTCCTTGTCGGCCTGTTGGGATACTATGCGGGCGGACGCAGGCTGGCGACACTGGTCGTGGTCTGCTTCGGTTTCCTCGCCGCTTTTGGTCAATGGTCGAGTGCCATGGTGACGCTCGCGTCCATCCTCGTCGCCGTTCCGATCGGTGTCGCATTTGGTCTGCTTCTGGGGCTTGCCGGTTATCGCTGGCCCTGGGTTGACCGGGCCATCACACCACTCCTGGACCTGATGCAGACGATCCCGATTTTCGCCTATCTCGTGCCGATCCTCTTCCTCTTCGGTTTTGGCCCGACGGCTGCCATTGTCGGTACGGTGATCTATGCCATGCCGCCCATGGCCCGTATCACCATCCTGGGCCTGAGAGCCGTGCCGTCGGAAATCCGGGATCTCGGCCACATGGTGGGCTGTTCGCGTCACCAGATGACATGGAAAGTCATGGTGCCCTCAGCGGCCGATCCGATCATGGTCGGCGTCAACCAGGTCATCATGCTCTCGCTCAACATGGTGATCATTGCCTCGATGATCGGCGCCGGCGGCCTCGGTTTCGAGGTGCTGGCCGCGCTGCGCCGCCTCGACATCGGAGCAGGCTTCGAGGCGGGCTTCGCAATTGTTGCCCTTGCTGTCGCCCTCGACCGCCTGAGCCAGGCTATCGCCCGGAAAGCTGGTGTTCCTCCTGTTCTCGCTGAGGGCAGGACCAGTCTTGTCCAGCGCCACCCCTATCTGTCTGCAGCCCTAGCAGTCATCGTCGTCAGCCTGATCGCAAGTTTTCTAACCCCTTCTCTCGCCACACTGCCAGACAGTCTCACCCTGTCGACCGGCACCTTCTGGAACGAGGTGGTGAAATGGATCAACATCAACTTCTTCGACGTGCTCGAGGTGATCCGCACCACCCTCCTGCTGCACCTGCTGGTGCCGGTCAAACGCTTCCTGGCCGAATTGCCCTGGCTCGGTGTCGTCGCCCTTCTCGCCATCGCCGGCTTCCGTCTTGGCGGTTTCAGGCTCGCTGCACTGGCCGGCGCCCTCTCCTTCCTGATCGCCGCGACAGGTCAATGGGAAAAGGCGATGGTGACGGTCTATCTGTGCGGCATCGCCGTCATCATCGCGAGCCTGATCGGCATCCCGATCGGCATCCTTGCCTCGGAGCGGGAACGGGTCTGGAGGTGGCTGCAGGTGGTGATCGACACGCTGCAGACGCTGCCCTCCTTCGTTTATCTTATGCCGGCCGTGATGCTGTTCCGCGTCGGTGATTTCACTGCCCTCATCGCCATCGTTGCCTATGCCGTGGCACCCGCGATCCGTTACACGGCGCTCGGCCTCCAGCGCGTCGATCCAAAGGTCATCGAGGCCGGGCGCGCCATGGGCTGCACCCCCTTTCAGATCCTCACCAAGATCAAGCTGAAGCTCGCACTTCCCGAACTCATGCTCGGTCTGAACCAGACGATCATGTTTGCGCTCTCCATGCTCGTGATCACGGCCTTGGTCGGCACCCGCGATCTCGGCCAGGAGGTCTATATCGCTCTGACCAAGGCCGATACCGGCCGCGGTATTGTCGCCGGGCTCGCTGTCGCCTTCATCGCCATCATCGCCGATCGGCTGATCTCTGCCGGCGCTGCGCGTCTTCGGGAGCGGATGGCATGACCGACGTCACCCCGCCCCCCCTGATTGAAAATCGCATCGCGGCCCTGCCCTGCTGGAATGGAGCACTGGAGATCTCCGTACTCAAGGGCGGCCTGAGCAATGAAAGCTTCCTGGTGGCGGATGCCACCGGCCGCCACGTTGTGCGTTTCGGGACCGACTATCCCTTCCATCAGGTGTCCCGGACCCGCGAACTCATGACGGCGCGCGCCGCCCATGGGGCCGGCTTTGCTCCGAAGGTGGAATATGCCGAGCCCGGCATCATGGTTTCGACCTTCCTCGATGCGAAGACATTCTCAGCCGGCGACGTTGCGGCCGAACGCGAACGCGTCGCTCTTCTGCTCAGGCGCTTTCACAACGAGATGCCACGCCACGTCTCCGGCGCCGGTTTCATGTTCTGGCCCTTCCACGTAGTGCGCGACTACGCCCGCACGCTTGAGGCTGGCGGCAGCCGGATGATCCCTCAACTCGCGCGCTACCTTGTTCTGGCCGAGGAACTGGAAGCGGTTCAGTCCCCTCTCCCCATTGTTTTTGCCCACAATGACCTCCTCCCCTCGAACATCCTCGATGACGGCGAGCGGCTCTGGTTGATCGATTTCGAATATGCCGGCTTCTCGACGGCGATGTTCGACCTCGCCGGGGCGACCTCGAATGCCGGGCTGACAGCCGACCAGTCGGAGGAGTTTCTCACCGCCTATTTCGGCGGAGCCCCCTCGTCCGAGATCCGCCGCTCGCTCGCCGCCATGCAATGTGCCTCGCTGCTACGCGAGGCGATGTGGAGCATGACCTCCGAGCTCTATCTTGATGCGCCGGGCGCCGACTATGTCGGCTATACGGCCGAAAACCTCACGCGCCTGCAAGAAGCGCTGGACCACTATAACTCTGTCTATGGGAAACACTCCAAATGACCCTTCCCTCCCACGCCCAGATCGTCGTTATCGGCGGTGGAATCATCGGCTGCTCGACCGCCTATCATCTTGCCAAGGAACACAAGGCAGACGTGTTGCTCCTCGAACAGGGCGCACTCACATCGGGTTCGACCTGGCATGCGGCCGGCCTCGTCGGCCAGTTGCGCTCCTCCGCGTCCATCACCCGCGTGCTGAAATATTCTGTCGACCTCTACAAGGGTCTCGAAGCCGAAACCGGTCTGGCCACGGGCTGGAAGATGAGCGGCTGCCTGCGACTGGCGACGAACCAGGACCGCTGGACCGAGTTCAAGCGGCTTGCCACGACCGCCGGCAGCTTCGGCATGGAGATGCATCTCGTTTCCCCCGCAGAGGTGCAGCGTATGTGGCCGCTGATGAATGTCGATGATCTCGTCGGTGCCAGCTGGCTGCCGACCGATGGCCAGGCGAGCCCGTCCGACATAACCCAGTCACTGGCCAGGGGCGCGCGGATGCATGGCGCGAAAATCGCCGAGAACGTGCGGGTGACGGGCTTCGAGATGAAGGACGGCCGGATCACCGCGGTGAAGACGAGCGAGGGCGATGTCACCTGCGAAAAAGTGGTGAACTGCGCCGGGCAATGGGCGCGTCAGGTCGGTGCGATGGCCGGCATCAACGTCCCTCTGCAGGCCGTCAAGCACCAGTACATCATCACCGAGAAGATCGACGGCCTGTCGACCGACGCCCCGACGATCCGCGACCCCGACAGGCGGACCTACTACAAGGAAGAGGTTGGCGGCCTGGTGATGGGCGGCTATGAGCCCAACCCGCAAGTCTGGTTCACCGGTGATCTGCCGGATGATTGGGCCTTCCGCCTGTTCGACGACGATTTCGACCATTTCGAGCAGCACATGGTCCAGGCCATCGAACGCGTTCCGGCTTTGGAAAAGGTCGGGGTCAAGCAGATGATCAATGGACCCGAGAGCTTCACGCCGGACGGCAATTTCATTCTGGGTGCAGCGCCTGAATGCAAGAACATGTTCGTCGGCGCAGGTTTCAACGCCTTTGGCATCGCGTCCGGCGGAGGCGCCGGCTGGGTGCTGGCACAATGGGTGATCGATGGCGAGGCCCCGCTCGATCTCTGGGTCGTCGATATCAGGCGTTTCGCCGACATGCATCGCGATCGTCAGTGGGTCTGTGACCGCACGCTGGAAGCCTACGGCAAACATTACACGATTGCCTTCCCGCACGAGGAATATGAAAGCGGCCGCCCCCGCCTCGTCTCTCCGCTCTACGACCGCCTAAAAGGTTCGGGCGCCGTTTTCGGGTCGAAACTCGGCTGGGAGCGTCCCAACTGGTTCGCCCCGTCGGGCACGGAACCGAAGGATGTCTATTCGATGGGACGGCAGAACTGGTTCGATCCCGTCGGCGAGGAGCACCGCCACGTGCGTGAAGCGGTCGGCATCTTCGACCAGTCGTCCTTTGCGAAATACGAACTGTCGGGTCCCGATGCCTTGAAAGCGCTGGACTGGATCTGCGCCAATGACGTGAACAAGCCTGTCGGCCGCCTGACCTACACACAGCTCCTCAACACGAGGGGTGGCATTGAGGCGGACTTGACCGTCGCTCGCGTCTCGGAGGAAACCTTCTATATCGTCACCGGCACGGGTTTCCGCACCCATGACTTCGGCTGGATATCAGATCATATTCCGCCGGGTGCCGATTGCACCCTCGCCGATATCACCGAAGACTGGGGCACACTGTCACTGATGGGGCCGAAGTCCCGCGACGTGCTCAGCAACGTCACCTCGGCTGATCTCTCGAATGCGGCCTTTCCCTTCGGCCATGTGCGCGAACTGTCCATCGCCGGAGCAACCGTTCGAGCGCTGCGTGTCACCTATGTGGGTGAGCTCGGCTGGGAACTGCATATCCCGATCGCCGCACTTGGAGACGTCTATGATGCGCTGATGACCGCGGGCAAAAGCCATGACATCCGCCCGATCGGATACCGCGCCCTGGAATCCCTGCGCCTCGAAAAAGGCTACCGTGCCTGGAGCTCCGACATCACGCCAAACGACACCCCCTTCGAGGCAGGCCTCGGCTGGGCGGTGAAGCTCCGCAAGAACACGGATTTCCTGGGTCGCCGGGCGCTGGAAAGCCTCGCCGGCCAGCCGCTCAAGAAACGGTTGATGGGTTTCACCGTCGATGATCCCTCGATCGTGCTTGCCGGGCGCGAGACGATCCTCAGAAACGGCGAGCCGGTCGGCTACCTCACGAGCGGCGGCTACGGCTACACGGTGGCCAGGAATATCGGCTACGGCTATGTGCGCAATGCCGAGGGCGTCAGCGACGACTACCTAAAAAGCGGCGTCTACGAATTGGTGGTCGCAGCGGCAAGGACGCGGGCCACGCTTCACTTCGGGGCAATGGTCGACCCGGCCATGGACAAGATCAAGGCCTGAGGGGTTTGCCCATGTCATTTCGCGCGGATCGTCACGTCCACATCCTCATCATCGGCGGCGGCGCCATCGGCACCTCTATTGCCTACCACCTCGCCCGCGATGGTGCGAAGGATGTCCTTCTTGTCGAAAAATCCATGCTCACCCATGGCTGCACCTGGCATGCGGCAGGCCTCGTCGGTCAGCTCCGGGGAAAGCGCAATCTGACCAGGCTGATGCAGAACTCGGTCGCCGTCTTTGATCGGCTGGAAGAGGAGACCGGGCAGCACATCGCCTGGAAGAAAGTGGGCTCCCTCAGGCTTGCCGGCAGCCCGGAACGCTGGAGCGAAATCCGCCGGTCGATGACCCAGGCCAAAAGCTTCGGCGTGGAATGCCATTCCCTCTCCGCTGACGAAGCAGCCAGCCGTTTCCCGTACATCGTCAGGGACGGCATTGAAGGTGCAGCCTTCATCCCCGGCGACGGCTATATCGATCCCTATTCCCTGACCATGGCCTATGCCAGGGGCGCCCGCATGAACGGCGCGAAGATCGAGGAAGGCGTCACCGTCGAGGAGATCGTCGTCGACAATCGCCGCGTCGTCGGTGTCGTCACGAATGGTGGCACCATCTCCTGCGACATCATCGTCAACTGCGCCGGCCTCTGGGCAAAGCGCGTCGGCGAGATGGCAGGCGTGCCGCTGGCTGCGGGTGTCGTGGAACACCAGTATTTCCTCACCGAGAAGAAGCTGACCCTGCCGCCAGACCTCACCACGCTGCGCGATCCTGACAACAATTTCTACCTGAAGCCGGATACCGGCTCCTTCGCCATCGGCGGCTGGGAAGACGGCACGAAGGGCTGCTGGCGCGGCAAACCGCCGCTCGATTTCGGTCGCGAACTCTTCGAGCCCAACTGGGAGCGGCTGGAGCTCTTTGCCCTGCCAACCGCGACCCGCATTCCCGCCCTGAACGACATCGGCATCCAGACCGTGATCAACGGCCCGATCCCGGTCTCCTTCGACGGGGAACCGATCATGGGGCTCGCGCCGGAACTCGACAATTTCTATGTCGCCTGCGGCTTTACCGCCGGCATCGCGGCCTCTGGCGGTGCGGGACTGGCGCTCTCCAACCTCATCCTGCACGGTGATGCCGGCATGGACCTTTGGCCTTTCGACGTCCGTCGCTTCGGCGCGGTGCATGCCCAGGGACGGTATCTCGAGCAACGGGCCATCGAGGCCTATGGCGCCTATTACAAGGTCCATTGGCCGGGCGAGGAGGCACAAGCCGCGCGAGGCCTGCGCCGCTCGCCGTTGCACGAGGTCCTTGCCAGGAACGGTGCTGTCTTCGGCTCGAAATTCGGCTGGGAACGCCCAAACTGGTTTTCCCAAGCGGGCTCGGAAAACCGGGATATCCCCTCTTTCGAGGACAAGCCGAACTGGTTCGACGCTGTCGAAGATGAGGTCAAGGCAATCCGCGAGCGCGTGGTGCTCATCGACCAGTCTTCCTTCTCAAAGTTTCAGATCAGCGGCCCCGGTGCCTGGGCCGCCATGCAGCGGATTGCGGCAAACGATCTCTCCGGCCCGCCCGGCAAGGCCGTCTACACCCAGCTTTGCAACGCGCGCGGAGGTGTCGAGGCCGATGTGACCATTGTCCACCTCGCCGACGACCTGCTCTACCTGATCACCGGATCCGGCTTCGGTGTGCGAGACGGCAACTGGGTCTCCCGACATCTGCCCGAGGGCGTGATCCTCAGCGACTTAACGAACCGGTTCGCCACGCTGAACATCTGCGGTCCGCGGGCTCGCGAGGTGCTGCAGAGCGTGTCCGACGACGACCTTTCCAACGCAGCCTTTCCCTTCCTATCAGCAAGACGCATCGAAATCGGTGCTGCAACGGCGCTTGCTGTCCGCATCGGTTATGTCGGCGAGCTCGGCTATGAACTCTATGTCGACCAGGAGTATGCCGCTCACGTCTACGACACGCTGAAGGCGGCCGGAAAGTCCTTCGGCATCGCCGATGCCGGCTACCGGGCCATCGATGCGGCGCGTCTGGAGAAGGGCTATCTCTACTGGTCCGGCGACATCACGCCCGACTACAACCCATATGAGGCCGGTCTCGGTTTCTGTGTTGCCCTCGACAAGGGGGACTTCATAGGCCGCGATGCCTTGGCGACGATCAAGGCGGCAGGCGTCGGGCGCAAGCTCGTCTCCTACACCATCGACGGCTTTGCCCCTTTTCACGGCGGCGAGGCCGTCTTGCTCGACGGCAAGGTCGTCGGTTCCACGGCCAGCACCGGTTACGGATATACGCTCGGCAAGACGATCGCCTTCGGCTACCTGCCAGCCGAGATGGCGAACGGTGAAGAATTTGAGATCGAGGCCTTCGGCAAGAGCTACCCGGCGCGCCGGGGTGCCCGCAGTCTCTACGATCCGAAGATGCTGAGGCTGAAAGCATGACCGAAGAGGCCGAGATTGCGCTTGCCCGCGAAACAATTAAGACGATTCCCCTGCTTGCCGGATACAACGGACCGATCGAGCGTCTGGGCGGCCTCACCAATCTCGTCTTCCGCGTCGGCGACCACTGCCTGCGCATCCCCGGCAAGGGCACCGAGGAATACATAGATCGGGTCAACGAAATGGTGGCGACGGAGGCCGTCGCCCGTGCCGGTGTCGGCCCGGATATTCTCTTTGCGGATCCCGCGAGCGGCATCTTCCTCTCGCGTTACCTCAATGGTGCCGCGACCATGACACCGGATCGCTTCCGCTCGCGCGCCGGCGCCGCTGCCCGGGCCGGCAAGGCCTTTCGAAAGCTGCATGACAGCGGGGCCATCTTTCCGGCACGGTTCGAGCTGTTCGCAATGATCGACAGCTATCTCGGCATCCTCGAAACGAAGGATGTCGCCCTTCCCATGGGATATCATGATGTGCTCCGGGAGGCCGAAGCCGTGCGGGCGGCGCTGTCGGCCCATCCACTGCCGAATCTTGCCTGCCACTGCGATCCGCTTTGCGAAAACTTCCTCGACGATGGCGAGCGCATGTGGATCGTCGATTGGGAATATTCCGGCATGAACGACCCCATGTGGGATCTCGGCGATCTCTGCATCGAAGGCGGTTTCGGCCCGGAGCAGGAGGAGGAGATGATCCAGGCCTATTTCGGCCGCGAGCCCTCCCCCGCCGAGCGGGGCCGGATTGTCATCTACAAGGCAATGTGTGATTTGCTGTGGACCCTCTGGGGCCTGATCCAGCTCGCCAACGGCAACCCTGCAGACGATTTTCGCATCTATGCCGATAACCGTTTCGCCCGCTGCCGCGGCTTGATGCAGATCTCGGATTTCTCCCGCGCCATCGAATCCGTCGCGCGCGGCTCATCTGGCGGATGATGCCGGCTTCGCCGAGACCGGCCGGCGAAGCTAATTCAGGATCTTAAAGAACTCAGATATCCATTTCAAATTGCATGGTAAACTGGTCGTAGCCGGGTTCGACATGCGACGGCGTCTCGGCCATGACTGTCTCGTAGTCGAGCGGCGTATGCATATGCGTCAGCACAGCACGTTTCGGCGCCAGCCGCGCGATCCAGCCGAGCGCCTGTTCCAGCGACAGATGGCTCGGATGCGAACGATACTGCAAGGCATCGATGACGAGCAGATCGAGACCGGAGAGTTTCGCCACCGTCTCGTCCGGAAAATCGGAGACGTCGCAGCAATAGGCGACATTGCCGACCCGCAGACCGATCGAGATGATGTCGCCATGCTGCTGTTTAAGCGGCAGAAGTGTGATCGGCCCGCCTGCCCCGTTGACCTCGATCGGCGCGGACATGTCCTCGATGATCTGCGGCGCGACGATCGGCGGATAGTTGCTGCCTGAAGGCGTCTTCAGGCAATATTCGAAGCCCTCCTCGATGCGCGCCATGGTGTAGGGCTCGGCATGGATCGGAATACGGTTCCTCTGGGTGATGAAATAACCTCTGAGGTCGTCGATCCCGTGCAGATGGTCCGCATGCGCATGGCTGTAAATCACGGCATCGATATGTGCGACCTTTGCGCGGATCATCTGCTCGCGAAAATCCGGTCCGGTATCGACAACGACGGTTGTCTTGCCGCCATCGGGTCCGACCTGCTCGATCAGGAAGGAGGCGCGGGTCCGCCGGTTGCGAGGATTGTTCGGGTCGCAATTGCCCCAGTCGCCGTTGATCCTCGGCACGCCTGGTGACGACGAACAACCGAGCAGCGTGAACCGGCGCGTGACCCTCATCAAAGCTCCCTCAGCTGAGCCGTGGCATCTTGGAGAAGCAGCGGAAGGCATTCTCTGTCGTGATGTCTGCCATCTCCGCGTAGCTCACGCCCTTCACCTCGGCCAGAACCTCCGCCGTATTCACCACATAGGACGGCTCGTTGCGTTTTCCACGCCAGCGCTTCGGCGCCAGATAAGGGGCATCCGTTTCGACCAGCAACCGGTCCAGTGGCACGCTCCTGGCGATCTCGCGCAACTCTTCCGATTTCGGGAAAGTCACAATGCCGGAAAAGGAGACGTAGCCGCCGAGCGCCACCCCGGTATCGGCAAGCGTCTGTCCCGATGAGAAACAATGGAGGATGAAGGGGAAGGCACCCTTCCCGGTCTCGGCAGTCAGGATATCGGCCATGTCCTCATCGGCGCTACGACTGTGAATGACGAGCGGCAAGCCCGTGCGTCGCGCCGCCTCGATATGGCGGATCAGGCCGGTCTTCTGGTCCTCGGGCTTCTGCGTGTCATAGAAATAGTCGAGCCCCGCCTCGCCGATCGCCACGATCTTCGCGTGGCTTTCCGCCAGCCGAACGAGTTCGTCCGCCGTCACGTCCAGCTCGTCGCCCGCATTGTTTGGATGCGTTCCGACCGAGCAGAAGACGCTCGGGTAACGCTCGGTGAGTGCAAGCAGCGTCTCGAGTTTCCGAACCCGCGTCGAGATCGTCACCATTTGGCGGACGCCGGCCTGGTGCGCACGCGTGACAAGCTCGTCACGCTCTGCGTCAAAATCGGCGAAGTCCAGGTGGCAGTGCGTATCGATCAGCATCGTCTCACGCCTTGCCCGTGTCCGGCGCAACGTAACGCGGATAGACCGGCGACGGTGCCGGCAGTTCCGTGCCCGGCTGAAGGCGACCGGCAGAGCCGAGCTTGGCAAAGACCCGGTCTTCGTCGGCCACGGCCACGAGATCCAGGATCTTCGCCGAAGACGCCGGCATGATCGGCTGGAAGAGGATGGCGATCTGCCGCACCACTTCCGCCGTCACATAGAGCACGGTGCCCATGCGCGCCTCGTCGGTCTTCTTCAGAACCCACGGCGCCTGGGCTGCGAAATAGCGGTCGGCCTCGTTGACGATGTTGATGATCGCTGCCACCGCCTTGTGGATCTGCTGGCGGCCCATCTCTTCGCGGCAGATCGCGATGGCGTCGTCGGCGACCTTGAGGATCGCCTCGTCTTCCGCCGTCAGCGGACCGGGTGTCGGCACCCTGCCCTCGCAGTTCTTGTTGATCATCGACAGGGAGCGCGAGGCGAGATTGCCGATGCCGTTTGCGAGGTCGGCATTGATGCGGGTCGCAATCCCCTCTTCTGAATAGCTTCCATCCTGGCCAAAGGAGACCTCGCGCAAGAAGAAGTATCGCACCTGGTCGAGACCGAAATGGGCAACGAGATCGACAGGATCGACGACGTTGCCTACGGATTTAGACATCTTCTCGCCCTTGTTGAGCAGGAAGCCATGGGCATAGACGCGCTTCGGCAAAGGCAGGCCCGCCGACATCAGGAAGGCCGGCCAGTAGACGGCGTGAAAGCGGATGATGTCCTTGCCGATGATATGAACGTCGGCCGGCCAGTATTTGGCGCGCGGTCCATTCTCGTCTTCAACATAGCCCGTCGCGGTAATGTAGTTGGTCAGTGCGTCGACCCAGACATACATGACATGCTTGTCGTCGCCGGGCACCTTGATACCCCAGTCGAAGGTCGTGCGCGAAATCGACAGGTCCTTCAAGCCCGACTTGACGAAGGAGATCACCTCATTGCGGCGCTCGTTCGGTCCGATGAAATCCGGCTGGTCCTCGTAAAGCTTGAGAAGCTTGTCTTCGTAGGCCGAGAGCTTGAAGAAATAGCTCTCTTCCTCGACCCATTCGACCGCCGTCCCCTGCGGCCCGTAGCGCACGCCATCGGCGCGCAGCTCGGTCTCTTCCTCCTGGTAATAGGCCTCGTCGCGCACCGAGTACCAGCCGGCATAGCCGCCCTTGTAGATGTCGCCATTCTTCTCCATCCGCCGCCAGACCTCCTGCACCGTCTGGTGATGGCGCTGCTCGGTCGTGCGGATGAAGTCGTCGTTCGAGGCATTCAGCAGCGTGCCCATCTCGCGAAAGGCATTGGAATTGCGCTCGGCCAAAGTCTCGGGCGAAATCCCTTCCGCGCGTGCCGTCTGCTGCATCTTTTGCCCATGCTCGTCCGTTCCGGTCAGGAAGAACACATCCCGACCGTCGAGCCGCTGGAACCGCGCCATGGCGTCCGTCGCGATCAGCTCATAGGCATGGCCGATATGCGGCTTGCCGTTCGGATAGGAGATGGCAGTGGTGATGTAGAAGGGATCGCTCATGGCTTCTTGTTGTCTTTTCGTCGGTTGCGATGTCACGAAGCCGGACAATGGCGGCGTAGGGCCGGCCATGAACGGCGAAAACAATTGGGGTCGAACGCTCTTAAAGCATTCCTCGGCCTTTAGGAACATCCGTTTTGCTGCAGCGCCACGAAGTCGCTTCCCGGCCGCAGGATCAGCGCACGATCGCCGCCAGCACGTCGAGGATCGTCTGCTTGCGGTCCAGATTGTAGGCAGCCGCCACGCCGAGCTGCTGGTTGATGACGGAGGAGAGCCGGGCATAGTGCTCGGCGCCGCCGAGATCACCCGCCATGGCAAGCTTCCGTGCCGCCTCAGCCAGATGATCGCCGAGATGTTCGGTGAAGAAGCCGAAGGCGACTTCGCTGTCCTTGCCCGAAAGCGCGTCGGCAATCTTGAACATCATCCGCCGCTGGGCGGGCCCCGTCGCGGCAAGCATCTGCTCGAAGGCCTCCAGAATGTCGGCGCCGCCATAGTTCACCAGCTTCAGCGCGCGCGCCACGCTGCCCTTGGCCAGCGAAAGCACCGCCTCGCGCTTCTCCGGGGGAACCGAGAGACCGAGCTGCCCCAGCGCCTGATCCATGGCCGGCGGCGATAGTTCATGCAGTTTGAGCGGCAGGCAGCGCGACCGGATGGTAGGCAGGAGCTTGCCGGGCGCGTGGGACAGCACCAGGAACATCGCGCGCTTCGGCGGCTCCTCAAGGATCTTCAGGATCGCGTTTGCCGCATTCCGGTTGAGATCGTCGGCGGGATCGATGATCACGATACGCCAGCTGCCCGTGCCGGATGTCTGGCTGAAGAAATGTCCTGCTTTCCGCACTTCGTCGACGGTGATCGCAGTCCGCACACGGCCTGTCTTTTCGTCAACGGGCCGCGACAGATGCAGAAGATTGTGGCTGGCACCCGAGGCGAGTTGCCGTGTCACGGGATGCGCCGGATCCGGATCGGCAATCACCTCCGGCGCAGTCTGTGGCTCCGGATGGCGCAGGATGTGATTGGCAAAGCGAAAGGCGAGCGTTGCCTTGCCGATACCCTCGGGCCCCTCGATCAGGACGGCATGGTGGCCCTTGCCCGATCGATAGCTGCGCGCCAGAAACTCTTCCGCCGCCTCGTGACCGAAAAGCTTGATATTGCTGACCGGCGCGATCGCCCCGTCGAGAAGCCCTGCTCTCTCGTCACTCATGACCGCGCCGCCTGCCCGTCGTCGGTCTGGCCGGAAGCCGGTCCGGCCATCACGCGTTCCACTTCCGACAGGATGTCGCGCGCAATGTGGTCGACATCGAGCGAGGCATCGATAACCCGACAACGTCCCGGCTCGCGCAGAGCAATGTCGAGAAAGCCTTGCCGGCGCTTTTCGTGGATTTCGAGTTTTTCCTTCTCGAAACGGTCCGGTGTGGCCGTTTCGGCCAGGGCGCCTGCCCTGCGCCGCGCCCGCTGCAATCCGACCTCCGCCGGAAGGTCCAGCACCAGCGTCACGTCGGGCATGCTTGTCCCAATCGAGACGCGCTCGAGCGCGGCCATGAGCGGCGGTTCGAGATTGCCGGTCACGCCCTGATAGACGCGCGAGGAATCGACAAAACGGTCACACAGGACGGTCTCCCCGCGCGCGAGCGCCGGGCGGATCACACAATCCAGATGATCCGCCCGGGCCGCTGCGAAGAGCAATGCCTCCATGCGCACGCCGAAAGGTTCGGCAGCACCCGAAAGCAGAACATGGCGGAGCGCTTCTGCCCCGGCAGAGCCACCCGGCTCGCGGGTCGTGACGACCGTATGGCCGCGCACGCGCAAGGCTTCCGCAAGCAGGCGAATCTGGGTCGATTTCCCAGCCCCCTCGCCTCCCTCGAAAGTCACGAACAATCCGCGCGCCGTCGTCAATGCCTTGCCTACTTCCCGCCTGCGGCGTTCCAGATTTTCACCCTGTCGGGCATGCCTACGGCTCTAAACCAAGATGCTCGCCCGCGAAACCGCGAACAGCAGATGCGGCTGCATTTTACGTCAGATCCAGAAGAACAGGAGTTCGACCACTGCATCCCAGGCCCGCTGGCGCAGTGTCCCCACTTCAACCGCCTCGGCACTTTGCAGGGGCAGGCTTCTCAACAGCCGTTCGCCGGAATAGAGGTTGAGCGTGGCGATTTCGCGATCCGCGGCGACCGGTGGATCGAGCGGCCAGCGATAGACGATGCGCGCCTGCAGCCGTTCTGGATTGTTGACGGGAACATAGACCTCGATTGCTCGATCGGCGACAAGTGGCACCTTGGACGACGCGCCGCCATAGACACTTGCTTCACCGACGACCTCACCTGCCTTGAACAGCGTGCGCATCTCGAAACTGTCGAAACCCCATGCAAGCAGCCGCGCCGCTTCATCGGTTCGCTCCTTGTTGGTCTGAGCGCCGCCCAGGCCCAGAAAGAGCCGCCGTCCCCCCCGCTCCATCGAGGCGACGATGGCAAAGCCGCTGCCTTCGGCAAAGCCGGTGCCGAGCCCGTCCGCGCCGAAGGATAAAAGCGGGTTGCGATTGCGCTGCAGGATCGTGTTCCACTCGAATTCAGGCAGGCTGAAGGTCCGGTAGAAGTCCGGATAGGTGTCGACGAGATGGCGCGACAGTTTCACGAGGTCGAAGAGTGTGGATCGATTGTCGGGATGCGGCAGGCCCGTCGCATTGCCGAAGTGGCTATCCGTCAGCCCGAGTTCGGCAGCCCGGGCATTCATCCGATCGACGAACTTCGCCTCAGACCCCTCCATGCCCTCTGCAATGATCAGACAGCCGTCATTGGCCGTCTGCACTGCGATCCCCTTGATCAGATCGCCCACCGATACCTGGCTCTTCACCGCTGCAAACATGGTGGATGTGCGTGACGGCGCGCCCCCCGTTCGCCAGGCGTATTCCGAAACCGGATAGATCGTATCCGGCCGGATCTCGCCCTTTGTCAGTGCATGGAAGACGACTTCGAGCGTCATCAGCTTGGTAAGTGAGGCTGGCGCAAAACTCTGGCGTTCGTTCTTGGCGAGCAGTACCGTGCCGGTGGATGCCTCGATCAGATAGACTTGCGTTGCCTTTGTCTCGATCAGTTGCGGGGCGGGAACGGCCTGTGCGCGCGCCGAACCCGGCTCGGCCGAGACGAGTGCTGCAAGCAGCAGAAAAAGGGAGAGGAAAGGACGCATGATCACACTTCGGCTAAGGGACGCAGGCCCTCTCCTTGCCCGGTCGCAGCGGCGTCAGAGCCCGCTGGAGAGCTTGATGCCGCCCGTCGCGACCGAGGAGAGAATCGACCGCTCGGTGAGGCCGTCATTGCGCACGAGAATGGCATCGAAGGCAAGCGCGCCGGCTTGTGCCGGTTGCTCGGCGTAGGCCGAAGCAAAGCCTGACCCGTCGTAGCCGTCGACATGATGCGGCCTCGGCATTGGCGTCGGACCATAATCCGGAAGCGCCGCAAAGGTCTCGCCCGGCATCACCGTTGCGCCAGCACTCCCCTGCATCAGAAGCTGGGCATCCAGCGTCTGCTGGACCGCTCCGCCACTGGGCGTCGAACCGGCGAGCGCTGTCTGATAGGTGGTCGCGACCGGGGGCTGATATTCAGGCATGGTTGTGTCGTTCGACGCGACCATGACGCCGGATGCGATCTGGCCACCCGGATCGATGACAGGGCCTCGATCGCCCTTCCGGGTGTAGGAGGCCATCAGATAGGGCATGTCATGCCCGTCCATCCGGGCCGGCCCGACATATTGCACGCGCACTTCGCCGGTACCGCTGTGTTTCATGTCCAGCATGTCGGCCGTCTTGCGCGACAGGTCTATGATACGGCCCTTGTGAAACGGACCGCGATCGTTGATGCGCACGACGACGGAACTGCCGGTATTCAGGTTGGTGACGCGTGCATAGCTGGGCAGAGGCAGAGTCGGATGGGCAGCCGACAAGTGTTCCTTGTCGTAGAGCTCGCCATTCGCCGTCATCCGCCCATGGAAGGCATCGCCATACCAGGAGGCAACGCCGACCTTGTCATAGCCGGGATTTTCCTTCGGCACGAAGGTCTTGCCCTTCACCACATAGGGCTTGCCGACCATATATCGCCCGCCGCCCTTGGGGACCGGCCCACTCGCTACCAGCCTCGGGCTCGCCTTCACGCCATAATCCGACTCGGCAAAATATTCCTTCGACCGCTTCGGCTTTTCAGCCGTGTCCTTGGTGGTCGAACAGGAGGCGAGAGAAGCGCAGAGCAGCGCCAGGCCGAACCACTTTGCCGATTTGGCCCCAAGGCCGTGCGTCGTCAGATGCATGTGTCCCACTTCAGATCAGCGGGGCATGCTGACATCGCGCCCCATCTGCGAGGCCCCCATGCCCCGCTCACTTGCGCGCAATTAACCTGTGCAAAAATGGCCAAAATGGGAAAAGTCACAATTTGAACGATCCAGAACGCCAGAATCTGCATTCATGGTTAATCGGACACTAACGTCGGGCGGCGCATGACCCGATGCGAGCCGGGTGGCTGCATGCGGCAAAACCATGCCGCAAGGCGCGACAACACTCTTGCCAAGTGTGATCGCTTTGCGCATAACGCCCCCGTCTGGAAGAGTGTCCGAGTGGTTTAAGGAACCGGTCTTGAAAACCGGCGTGCGGGAGACCGTACCGTGGGTTCGAATCCCACCTCTTCCGCCACAACCCTATATTTGTGCCGCGCAATTTGCGTGACGTCGGCTGCCCCAATCCGGGCTACCCTGAAACATCGTCAGCAACACACTGCAACTGATTTGCTGTTGCGGCATCTAGTGATTCCCTCATCAACCAGGCACAGTCGATCCCGCGCGCCCCGCATGGCGGCACTTCGCTGACGCCCCTGCGGCTGCGCTGTGGCCTGATCTTGCCACGCGCGAATCCAGCCCCGGCCGTTGCGGAGCATGGGCTCAAGCTTCCGATGCGCTCTCCCCGCAAGTCGTCGGACTCTGTCGGTATGGTCAGGCTGCCGCAGCGTAGACCGGGCAAGAGGTCGTTACGGGTTGCTCGATGCGAATGCCGATGCCAGGCGTTTGGCAGCCGCGACCGCCTGGTCCCCGTGCAGCGGCCAGGACTGCGTCAGGCCTTCGAGGATGACCAGCATGGCCACCTCCTGTCCGGCAAGCCCCGCTGCGGCGGCCGCACGCTCGGCCACATCTTTCTTGTGCCGCTCGAGCAGGTCGCGCACGGATGCATTGCCGGGGTCGGCAGCCACCGCCGCATGGAACAGACAGCCATGCGCGGCCTCGGTCTGCATCCACGTGCCAATCCGGTCCATCAACAGGGCACGGGCCTCGCCTGGATCATCCGGCAAGCCGTCCATCACCCGCGCCATGTAACGTTGATGACGATGCTCCAGTGCAGCCTTCACCATATCGGCCCGCGAGGGCGTATATTTGTAGAGCGTGCGCAGGCTCACCCCGGCGGCCTCGCGCAGGGTGTCGACATTCGGCTCGGCAAAGCCGTGGCTGGCAAAGGCCCGTTCCAGCCCGGCGGCGATCTTTTCTCGGATTCCGTCCATGCTTGACGCGGTAAAGGGATTGCTCTACCGCCGCAAGTAGAGGAAGTGCTCTACTTTGCGAAAGGACGACCGATGGCCCGGCCCGAAACGATGAAAGCCGTCCTTCTGACCGGTCACGGCGGCCTCGACCGGCTCGAATTCCGCGACGATGCACCTGTCCCTGAGCCGACAGCCGGCGAGGTTCTGATCCGCGTCCGCGCCTCGGCGGTAAACAATACCGACGTGAACACGCGCACGGGTTGGTATTCGAAGGTCGTGCGCGGCGACACCAATTCGGCCGCGACCGCCGGCTATGACGGCGCGTCGGATGCCGATGGCGGATGGTCGGGCGCGCTGTCCTTTCCGCGGATTCAAGGCGCCGATTGCTGCGGCGAGATCGTCGCCGTGGGGCAGGATGTCGACCCGGGCCGCGTGGGCCAGCGCATTATCGTGCGCCCCATGTATCAGCCGAAGGCCAGCGATGACCCGCACGCGCTTTTCACCTTCGGATCCGAAGTCGACGGGGCCTTTGCCCAGTTCGCCGTCATCGAGACCGAACATGCCATCGCGGTGGACAGTGCCCTGACGGATCTTGAGCTGGCCTCCTTTCCTTGCGCCTTTTCCACCGCCGAGGGCATGATCCAGCGTGCGGGCCTTCGCGCCGAACGCGTGCTGATCACCGGGGCATCCGGCGGGGTGGGGTCGGCGGCAATCCAGCTGGCGAAACGGCGAGGCGCCCATGTGACTGCGGTGACCTCCCTGTCGAAGGCTGAGGCCCTGCGCGATCTTGGCGCAGACGCGACGCTGGCGCGCGCCGACGCGCTGCCGACGGATGCCTTCGACGTGGTGCTCGACCTGGTGGGCGGCGCGCGCTGGCCAGACCTGCTGGAAGCGCTCAATGTGCGCGGGCGCTATGTGACCTCCGGCGCGATTGCGGGCCCGATCGTCGAACTGGACCTTCGCACGCTCTATCTCAAGGACCAGACCCTGATCGGCAGCACCCGGCAGGACCCGCGCGTCTTTGCCGACCTCGTGGGATACATCGAGCGGGGGGAAATCCGTCCGGTCCTTGCCGGCAGCTATCCCCTGCACGAGATCCGGAGCGCCCAGGCGGCGTTTCTCGAAAAGGGCCATATCGGCAAGATAGGCCTGCACATTCCGTAACGCCCATGGCACGGCCTCACCGTGACGTGTAGCATGTCCTGTGCATGCACTTTCGGCCGGACCAGAGTGCCAAAGATTGGACGGCAGGCCCATCCCTTCGGCCACTGACCACGTATGTGCGTGCCGATGCGGGAAAGGAACTTCAGTGACAGCTCATGAGACAAGTCTGAAAATTATTCGTGCCGAGACGGGCGCTGCGCCAGCTCCACCGGAATATTTTACCGGTGACGTGCAGATCTCGGGCCGCTACCAGGCCGACGCTCCTGCCTGCATCGGCGGCGCCACCGTGTCTTTCGCCCCCGGCGCAAGAACGGCCTGGCATACACATCCTCTCGGACAGACCCTGTTCATCGTCAGCGGGCACGGCTGGGTCCAGCAGGAAGGTGAGCCGGTCCAGGACGTCCGGCCCGGGGATGTGGTCTGGATCCCGCCGCTGCTCCGGCACTGGCACGGGGCATCCGCGCATGAACCGATGACGCATTTTGCAGTCGCCGAGGCGCAGGCCGGAAGCTCGGTCACCTGGATGGAAAAGGTCTCCGACGAGGATTACCTCAAGGGGCCTTGAAGCGTAGCACCGGTACCTCGGGTGGTCGCCTGTCGCCCCCTCGGATCTGTGGCACCGGGTTGCAGCCCAATGGTCGGCCGCCCGACAGCCTTCATTTTGCCTGCTTCTTGAGAACTTGTTAAGAATTCATTCCTGTCGGAGGTCTTCATGGCGCTTGGCGCATCGCATCGCTTGCAGGACGGCGTTCTTGCCGTCGAAACCATGACGCGCTTTGCGCTCGCGGTCCTTGCTCTCGCCTCCGGCGTCTACACCTATCTCGGGGTGCGCAGTCTCCTCGACGGTTCGCCGACCGCTATTTTCTTTGCCGCCATCATCTACTCGGCATCGGTTTCGGTGGCGATCTATGCCTTCTGGTCCTACATGGCGCGCTTCTATCCGCATGTCACCGGCGCGGCCTCGCGCGGCGCCATGATCGGCGTCATGGCGCTTGGCTGCGCCATGATCATCGCCATGTCGAGCTGGCTGAATGCGGCCGCCCTTGCAGGCTCTGCAGCGCTCGAACAGCATCTCGCCGAAACGGTGCAGGACTACACGGCCGACCTTGATCAGGCGCACCAGAATGCGCTCGCCGCGCAAAGCCTGCTGCCGGATATCCAGCGCACATCGGAGCGCTTTTCGAGGCTTGCCGAAGATGAACGCCAGAACGGCGCCCTGACGGGAACAACCGGGTCTGGCAGCGTCGTCCAGCTCCTGACGCAGATGTCGGCGCAGTTGAGCGAGCTCGAGACCGGCATCGTGGCATCCCGTGAACGGGTCACGACACTCTTCGACCAGGGGCGCACCCATCTGGCAACCATGCGCACACTGGTCTCCGCGCCGGGCGCGATAGCACCGCGCAGCGACGAATTCTCCGCCGAGGTCGTTGCCCTGTCAGGTGTCATAACCTCCCTGGAACAGACCTCGATTGCGCCCTCGGTCAAGCGGGCGGCCGAAGACCTCTCGCTCGGCTTCATCGCGCCCGTTGCCGATGGAAGGGCCGCCGATCTGGCCGACCGTCAGGACCAGGTGATGCAGACGATCCGCACCTCTGTCTCTGCCCAGTCGCAAGTCCTGTCACAGGCCGCGGACGATATCCTGGCGCGCGAGCCGGTCGCGGAGCGCCGGTTCGTGCCGCTATCGTCTGCAGAAGCCGTTCTGCGGTATGCCGCCGATTTCATTCCGGCCTGGGCCGGTGCCATCTCCATCGACCTGCTACCCGCCGTCCTCGTCTTCATCCTGGCCGTGGTGCATGGGGCAATCAGACGGCAGGAGGAGCGCATGCCCTTTGCCCACAGGATCACGGCGGCCGAACTTCTGGAAGCCCTCGAAGTGCAGCGCGCGCTCGCCCGGCAAGGGGTGGACGTCGAGCAGGTCTTGAAGGCTGCCGAGCCCGAGGATGAGCATGGTCGGACGGACTCCAACATCACCAGCCTCGACATGTCGGCAAAGGCGCCGCGAAAGGGACCGCCCGCGTGAGACCCGCTTCGCTTTTCCAGCGCTTTAAGACCGCTGTCCTGCGCGCCGACGACGGTCTGCTGATGCGCGGTGCATTCTTCGGCCTTCTGGCGGCAGCGGGGACCTTCCTCTTCGTCGACCTTCGGGAAATGAGCCTGGCACGCGCTGCGCTCCCGGGGCATGATCCCATGACGACGGACGCCCCGGTGCTGCCACCGGCCTTGACGGACGGCGTTCCGCAGGCGCCGCCGGTGGAGCCGGAAGCCTCCCGCGAGGTCCTGCGCCAGGCGATGCGCTTCGAACTCCTGCCAGGTGGCCAGCTGAAGGCGGAAGGGTCGATCGATCCGGGTGCCGCCGACCGCTTCGCCGAGGAAATCGCCGCGCGCGGTGAATATGTGAAGGAAGTGTCCTTGAATTCGCCGGGTGGCTCGGTTGACGATGCACTGGCGATGTCGGCGCTGATCCGGGAACAGGGGCTGAGCACCAGAGTGGCGGCAAAGTCGCTCTGCGCCTCGTCCTGCCCTCTGATATTTGCCGGCGGTGTCGCGCGCGAGGCGGAAGAAAACGCCATTCTCGGCGTCCACCAGGTCTTCAATGCCGGCCAGGAGCGACCGTCTCCCGAACAAGCCATGTCGGCAGCCCAAAGCACGACGGCGCGCATCACCCGGCATCTCGGCGAGATGGGCATCGGCGAGGGCCTCTGGATGCACGCGCTGGAAACACCTCCCGACCGCCTCTACTACCTGACGCCGAAGGAAATGGTCGAGTACAAGCTGATCACAGCACCGCAGGCGGCGGCAAAGCAGGCGGACTGATCCGGAACGCGCTTTGCCACTTCGGCATCACAGCGGAGACGTCCAGATTACAACCTTACCAATCTTTCACTGTCCTTTCTCCACCGAACCTCTATCTCCATGCAAACGGAACAATGACGCCGATTGACCCGGATCAAGGGCGCGGCGCCGGTTCTGGTCCAGGTTGTGGGCCGATGCATTTCTGCGACGGAGTGGCTGTGAAAGACGACGTGAAATCCGAGACTTCTCCCGAGACGGAGGAACTGAAGGTCATCCTGGCAAATGCGGCGCGGCCGAAGGCCCGCTGGGGGCTGCGTATGCTCGGCCTTCTGGTTCTGGCCGGCCTTGGTTACGGTGCCTATCTCTGGTCCGCCGGCGGAACCACCGTCAGTTACACCACAGCCGAGCTGAAACCCGGCGACCTGACCGTCCTTGTGACCGCCACCGGCTCGGTCGAGCCGACGGTCCAGGTCGATGTTTCCTCCGAGCAATCGGGCACGGTCCGCGACGTTCTGGTCGACTTCAACAGCGAGGTGAAGAAGGGCGACGTTCTGGCGCGCCTCGACACCGACAAGCTGAGCGCCGACCTGAAGGCCAAGGAGGCCGCCCTCGCCTCTGCCCGTGCCTCCGTATCGAAGGCGCTTGCCGACGAGCAGTCCGCCAAGGCCAAGCTCGACCGTCAGACCACGCTGGTTTCGAGCCGTGTCTCCACCCAGCAGGATCTCGACACGGCCGAATATACGTTCCAGGCCGCCTCTGCCGCACGCCAGAGCGCCGAAGCCGATGTGATCTCGGCAGAAGCAGCCCTCGAACAGGCGAAACTCTCGGTGTCCAAGGCGACCATCGTGTCGCCGATCGACGGCATCGTACTCTCGCGTGACGTTGACACAGGTGCGACCGTCGCGGCCTCCCTCGAGGCGCCGACACTGTTCACCCTTGCCGGCGACCTGCGCCAGATGGAGCTGCAGGTCTCGATTGACGAGGCCGATGTCGGCCAGGTCGCCGTCGGCCAGACCGCCACCTTTACGGTCGATGCCTTCCCCGAGCAGCGCTTTCCGGCCGAGATCACCTCGATTCGCTACGCTGCCGAAACCGTCAGCGACGTCGTCACCTACAAGGGCATCCTCTCGGTTGCCAATGACGATCTTCTTCTGCGCCAGGGCATGACCGCGACGGCCGACATCGTCGTCCAGTCGGTCGAAAACGGTCTTCTCATCCCCAATGCCGCCTTGCGTTATTCTCCGCCGGCCACCGCCACAGCCGAAACCACCGGCGGCGGCAGCGGTGTCTTCAGCCTCTTCCGCCCGCCGCGCGAGGCGGCGCGCAGCGCACCCGAGCCCGAAGGCAGCGAACGCACGATCTGGTTGCTGCGAGACGGTGAACCCGTCGCGGTCAACATCGAGATCGGCGCATCCGACGGACAGAACACCGTCATCGTCAAGGGCGACGTGAAGCAGGGCGACCGGGTCATCACCGACCAGACCGTCCGCAACGGCTAAAGGCGCGCAATGGCCTCCTCCCCTCTCCTCGAGTTTCGCCAGATCTCCCGCATCTATGGACGCGGCGAGGCGACGATCCGTGCCCTCGACCGGGTGGACCTGTCGATCGACCGAAATGAATTCGTCGCGATCATGGGACCCTCCGGCTCCGGCAAATCGACCGCCATGAACATCCTCGGCTGCCTCGACGTGCCGACCTCGGGCCAATATCTCTTCCAGGGCATCGACACGACCGGCTTCAACCGCGCGCAATACACGCTTCTGCGGCGCCACATGCTGGGTTTCGTCTTTCAGGGTTTCAACCTGCTCCCCCGCACCTCCGCCGTCGAAAATGTCGAATTGCCACTGGTCTATCGTGGCATGGATCCCCGCGAGAGACGTCTGCGCGCGATGAAGGCGCTTGCCCAGGTCGGCCTGGCCGGGCGCGAGAATCACACGACGCAGGAACTCTCGGGCGGTCAGCAGCAACGCGTCGCGATCGCCCGTGCCATCGTCACCAGCCCCGCCGTGCTGCTCGCCGATGAGCCGACCGGCAACCTCGACACGAAGACCAGTCGCGAGATCATGGAACTCATCACCGGCCTCAACCGTGATCACGGCATCACGGTCATCATGGTCACCCATGAAGACGATATCGCGGCTTATGCGAAGCGGACCCTGCGTTTCGTCGATGGGCATATCCAGTCCGACAGCGGGATCCAGGAGGCACGCGCCCATGTTCGGTGAAACCCTGAAGCTGGCGCTCCGCGCGATCAGCCGGAACCTTCTGCGCTCCTTCCTGACGGTGCTCGGCGTCGTCATCGGCGTTGCCGCCGTCATCGCCATGGTGACGATCGGCAACGGCACGACCGCCCAGGTCACCAGCGAGATTTCCAAGCTCGGAACCAATCTTCTCTTCGTCCGCCCCGGCCAGTTCGGCCCGGGACGCGCTGCAACCGATGCCAAGAAGTTCACCATCAGAGACATCGAGGCGATCCGCGAGCAGATCCCCGGCCTGCGCGCTGTCGCCGCCATCAACCAGTCCAGCCAGACCGTGATCTTCAGCGGCCAGAGCCGCCAGACCTCGATCATCGGCTCGGGAGACGATTACCTGATCGCACAAAACTGGGACCTGGCCTCTGGCCGAACCTTCCTGGCTTCCGAAGAGCGCGGCGGCCAGGCAGTCTGCCTCGTCGGCGAAACCGTCCGCTCCAAGCTCTTTGGCTCGACGCCGGCGATCGAACAGACGATCCGGGTCGGCAGCGTCGCCTGCCAGGTGATCGGCATTCTCGCCAAGAAGGGTCAGAGCGGCATGGGCAGCGACCAGGACGATGTCGTGATGATGCCGCTCAAGGTCTTCCAGCGCCGCATCGGTGGATCGACGGATGTCTCCAGCATCATGCTCTCGGCCGATGACGGCGTGTCGACCTCCAAGGTTCAGGCCGATGTCGAGCGCCTGCTGCGGGAGCGCCGCAAGATCGTGGCAGGGCGCGAAGACGATTTCAGTGTCAACGACATGACCCAGATGGCCGCGACGCTGACGGGCACCACCACCCTGATGACTGGCCTGCTCGGCGCGGTCGCGGCCGTCTCGCTGCTCGTCGGCGGCATCGGGATCATGAATATCATGCTGGTCTCCGTCACCGAGCGCACCCGCGAGATCGGTATCCGGCTGGCGATCGGTGCGGTCGAACGACAGGTGCTCATGCAGTTCCTGGTCGAAGCCGTCACACTCTCCGTCTTCGGTGGCGTGGTCGGCATCGCGCTGGGCCTGGCGATCGCCTATTCGGCCGTGACGCTGATGTCTGTCCCCTTCGTTGCAAGCCCCTCGATCATTCTGCTCGCCTTTGTCTTCTCGGCGGCGATCGGCATGGTCTTCGGCTATTTCCCGGCCCGGCGCGCCGCCCAGATGAACCCGATCGACGCACTCCGCCACGAGTAAGGCGGCCCTGCGACCACCGGGGCAAGCCTCGGGCAAACTTGTTGTGGTGTAGCTGGCCCTAATGGATGCGGGCCCGCCCCGTTTCCGAGAGTCCTGACCATGTGAGGAGCAAGCCCATGTCAGTCTTTCCGGATCGCGACAGCGTCGCCGCCAAGATCGCCTCGATGCAGGAACCGGACCAGGCCTTTCTGAAGCTCATCTTCGAGAACCCGGCCCAGGACGATGCCCTGCTTGAAGGCCTTTGCCTCTATCTCGACATCGCCTCTGAATCTCGGTTTCTCAATTCGCTGAAGCTCGAGCGCAATGGCGAATGGATCGGCCTCAATGCGCCGACCCGCCTGCAGATCAGGCTGATGGAGGCCGCACGCTCCAGCCAGCACCCGGCCTTCACTTCCTTCCGCGCCGGTCTTGCCCGCTCCGGCGGCCTGGAGCGCGCCTATCCGAAGGCTGCCGTCTAGAACATTCCGGGAAAACAGAGAGATAGGGCGTTTGCGGCGATCCGGTTTTCGCCGGAACGACCTGATATCCTATTGTGGAATGGGCATGCTCACCGAGAGGATCGGGCCCATGGGAAACAACCGGTCCATCCGCTTGTCCTCGGCGCTGAACACGCTCGAAATCGTCCCGTCGAGATAAAGCGCATTGTCGCAGCCCAGCCGGTCGCGGAAAAAGACCGCGAAGTCGTAGAACCGCACCGGCACTCTCGACACCACCATATGCACATGGCCCTCGGCATCGACGCCCACACCGTTGCGGATCTTGTAGCTGTCGCTGTCCGGCAAGAAACGTGGATGCAGCTTGCCATCGATGACGAGCATCGGCCCCGATTGCGTCCCGAAATCAGGCGCAACGCCGCGCGCGACGAAGGCCTTCGTCTCCATCACCTCGGCCTTGCCCTGCGTCATCAGAAAGACGCCATTCGGCAAGAGGTGGAAATTCCCCCAGCCGCCAGTGGTCACCGCCGGCTTCGACACCTTGCCATATTCGGCAAAATAACCGACGGGCGAGAGGTCGTCGTGATACATGCCGGCATTCATGGCAAAAAGCAGCACGCGCCGTTCGGCCCAGAGCTGCCGGCGGAGCGTCGCGAAGCCGCCATAGGCCTGGCCGTCGAGTGAGGCGAGATGCGTTCTTATATCGTAGCGACCGGGATCGAAGCGGCAAGCGAGATAGCTTGTGCTCCCCTCCTGCATCTGATCGCACGCGGCATGCGCCAGCGTCGGAAGGGAGAAAGTCGCAGCCATCAAGCCGAGTATGGTTAGGAAGTATCGCACGCAGAGCCCTTTCGCTGGCTCCGCTACTTGGCTGTGATTCCGGGCATTGTGAAGGCCGTTTCCCAGGAATTCCCCAAGCGATCGCACGGGCTCTCAGCCAGGCAGCGTCAGGGCCTGCATGTGAAAGCGCAGTAGTGCGTCGGGATAGCGATGCTCGACCCCGACAGGACAGGCATTGCGAGCAAGGCAACCCGAAACCATGCAGCCACCCTGCCCCGCCACAGTCGCAAGGTGCTGCCGACAGCGCGCGACATCGAAGCTGTTCTCCAAGACGGCCCCGACCGGACACGCCGACAGGCAGGGTTTTTCGAAACAGCGATCGCATGGATGCGCTTTTGCCTTGCCAACCGCCCCGATCTCTTCGCCCCAGTTACGAAACAGGAGCGCGCCGCGATAGCTGTGCCAGAGCCCGTATTGCGGATGGATCAGAATGCCGAGCGGCGAGGCCTTCAACCCTTCCGCCTGCATCGCCCATCTCTGAAATGGTTGGTAAGGCGGCTCTGACGGATAACAGGCCGAAGCCCCGAATTGCGCCGCCACATCGCCGATCACGAATTTTGACCAGCGATCCAGCGGATCGGCCCCGCCACCGTCAGTTTGCGCCTCCCGCCAGGCACTGAAGATCGGCCACATGGCACCACCGGCGACACCGACCAGCACCACGACCGAAACCGGTCCGTCATCGCCAAGCAACGCTGCGGGCTCTCCGTCTCCGAACCGAAGCACCCCACGGCATGAAAGGCCGAACCCTGCCAGCCGCGCATCGATTTCGGTCAGAACGGATGAAGGGCCGCTCATCGCGGCCCCTCGATTTTATAATGGGGTCGCCAAACCTCCTCCTGGATCATGTCGGCGACCTTGGTGGCTCCGCCTTGCTCCCTGGCAACGGGACCCTTTCAAGTGAAGGCGTCGGGCATCGAATCCTTGCGGCCAGCGATGAAGGCCAGCAGTGCCTCGTCGATCGCAGGATCGAGCGGCGGCGCCTCGTAGCTGTCGAGCCAGGAGCGGCAGAGTGTGTTCGCCCGTTCCTCGACGCGCTTGCGTCCCTCGATTTCCCACTGCTCGAACGAGTTGTTGTCGGCCAGTGCAGAACGGTAGAAGGCGGACTGGAAGTTCGCCTGCGTATGGGCGCAACCGAGATAATGGGCACCGGGACCCACTTCGCGGATCGCATCCATCGCCTGGCCGCTTTCGCTGAGATCCACGCCCTGCGCCATCTTCTGCATCATGCCGAGCTGGTCCTGGTCGATCATGAACTTCTCGTAGCAGGCGGCAAGACCGCCCTCGAGCCATCCGGCCGCATGCAGAACGAAGTTGGCACCGGCCAGCAGTGTCATGTTGAGCGTATTGGCGCTCTCATGGGCGGCCTGCGCATCCGGAACCTTGGACGCGCAGAGCGACCCGCCGGTACGGAAGGGCAGCCCCATGCGCCGCGCGAGCTGCGCTGCTCCATAAGAGACAAGAGCTGGCTCCGGCGTGCCGAAGGTCGGCGCACCCGACTGCATCGAGATCGAGGCGGCAAACGTTCCGAATAGCACAGGAGCACCTGGGCGGATCAGCTGCGTGAACGAGGCCCCGGCCAACACTTCGGCGAGGATCTGCGTCAGGGTTCCAGCAACCGTGACCGGGCTCATTGCGCCGGACAGAATGAAGGGTGACACGACGGATGCCTGGCCGTGACGCGCATAGACCTTCGACGCCCCGAGCATGGTCTCATCGAAGACCATCGGCGAGTTGGCGTTGATCAGGTTCAGCATGACGCAATTGTTTTCGACGAAGTCGTCGCCGAAGACGAGTTTCGCCATGGCGATCGAATCTTCCGCCCGTTCCGGCGCCGTCACCGAGCCCATGAACGGTTTGTCGGAATATTTGATATGGGTATAGACCATGTCGAGATGGCGCTTGTTGACGGGTACGTCGACCGGCTCGCAGACCGTGCCGCCCGACGAATGCATCGACGGCGCCATATAGGCGAGCTTCACGAAATTGCGGAAATCCTCGATCGTCGCATAACGCCTGTTGCCGTCGAGGTCGCGCACGAAGGGCGGGCCATAGACCGGCGCAAACACGGTGGCATTGCCGCCGATGCGAACGCTGCGCTCGGGATTGCGCGCATGCCAGGTGAATTCCGAAGGCGCCGTCTTCAGGAGCTCGCGGCAGAGCCCCTTGGGGAAATGCACCCGCTGTCCCTTTACGTCGGCGCCGGCATTCTTCCAGAGTTCCAGCGCCTCGGCGTCGTCACGGAATTCGATGCCGATTTCCTCAAGCACGATGTCGGCATTGTGCTCGATCAGCTGAAGGCCCTCTTCGTCCAGAACGTTGTAGGGCTGGATCTTGCGGGTGATGTAAGGCATGGCGGGGCCGGAACCACCGCCGCTGCGCGAGGCCCTGCGGGCTGCGGCGCCACGTCCCTCGCCGCGAGAACGACGTCCTGCACCCGGTTCTTCGATGATCTCATCCATGTCTGCTTCCTCGCTCGAGCGCTCGTCCGCGCTGCTTCTCTCCTCCATTATGCTATTCCAATCTGCATGTGAAACCATCCTTTATGCGCCAACCGCTTGCGTCTCACAGACATCGCATTTCGCACGGCTAGTCTCACACCGTCGCATTTCAGGGTCGCCGCGTCGTAATCGAAAAGAGTTTTTCACGAACTTGAGGTTTAACTTTCCTTCGGGCAATCTCATGCCCGGCGCGATCGGAATCGCGTTAAAAAAGAAGCGGGAAGCACCACCATGGCCGAAGATGACATCATTCTTTCCGAACTCTCCGATGAAGAGCTCGTGCAGCAGATGCATGATGACCTCTATGACGGCCTGAAGGAGGAGATCGAAGAAGCGACGAACATCCTCCTGGAGCGTGGCTGGGTGCCCTATGACGTCCTAACGCAGGCCCTCGTCGAAGGCATGCGCATCGTCGGCGTGGATTTCCGCGACGGCATTCTTTTCGTGCCGGAAGTTCTGTTGTCGGCCAATGCCATGAAAGCCGGCATGACGATCCTGCGACCGCTTCTCGCGGCCACCGGCGCACCGAAACAGGGCAAGATGGTCATCGGCACCGTGAAGGGCGATATTCACGACATCGGCAAGAACCTCGTCGGCATGATGATGGAAGGTGCAGGCTTCGACGTCATTGACCTCGGCATCAACAACCCGGTCGAAAACTATCTGGAAGCCCTGGAACGCGAAAAGCCCGATATCCTCGGCATGTCGGCTCTGCTGACGACAACCATGCCCTATATGAAGGTCGTCATCGACACGATGAAGGAAAAGGGCATTCGCGACGATTACGTCGTGCTCGTCGGCGGTGCGCCGCTCAACGAGGAATTCGGCAAGGCCGTTGGCGCCGATGCCTATTGTCGCGATGCGGCTGTCGCCGTCGAAACGGCCAAGGACTTCATCAGCCGCAAACACAACAGCCTGGGCGCTCGCGCCTGATCCGCGAAACGGCGAAGCCGGCCCTTAAAGGCCGGCTTCTGCGTAGAATTCTCCCTGGGGGGCCGTCGCCATGGTCTGCCAGGCGACATGCCCTCCGGCATACAGGATGGCCGCCAGCATGTAGATGGCACTGGCCTTCGCGATGGTGGTGAGCGTCATGCTCCCTCTCCTGTTTCAGATGCGCTCAAAGCGGTGTCCCCCGCGCGGTCGCGATTAGCGGGAAGCTGCGGCGTCGACGTTGTTGGCAGCGTTCTGGGTCGCATCGACCGTGTTGGCAGCGTCCTGGCCAACGCCGCGGATGGTATTGCCGCAAGACGACAATGCGAAGACGGTGACGAGAAGAACGGCGCCGGCTGTCAGTTTTTTGGCCATCATGTGTATGTACCTTCTGTCTGGTGAAGAGTGGATTGCGATGGAACAACGCGCAAATTCGGAAAAGGTTCACGTGATCGCATGCGGAGCGATCGCGCGCGAAATTCTGGCCGTGAAAGCTCTGAATCGGCTCGATCATCTGACGCTGGAATGTCTGCCGGCCATCTGGCATGTCTGGCCGGATCGCATCGCCCCGGCCTTGCGCGAAAAGATCGCGGAGGCCCGTGCTGCCGGCCACGAAAACATCTTCATCGGCTATGCGGAATGCGGCACGCAGGGTGAAGTCGACAAGATCTGTCGTGAGGAAGGAATCGAGCGCCTTTCAGGCCCTCATTGCTACGCCTTCTTTACCGGCACGGAGAAATTTCTCGCCGAATGCGAGACGGAATTTACCGCCTTTTACCTGACCGACCTGATCACCCGGCAGTTCGAGGCATTCGTCATCGAACCCCTGAAGCTCGATCGACATCCCGAACTGCGCGACATGGTCTTCGGAAATTACACGAAGATCGTCTATCTCGCCCAGACCCAGGACGCCGAGCTTCAGGCGAAGGCAAAATGGGCGGCGGATTATCTCAAGCTCGACTACGAATACCGTTTCACCGGTTATGGCGATCTGGCACCGGAACTGGTCGCAGCAGCAGGTGTCGCGGCCGAGACTGCCTGAAAACCGACAGTTCCGGACACGCCTGCTCAGTTGATGGAATTCGCGACGCTGCGGCCCGCATCCTGCGTCGCATCGACCGCATTGCCGAGATCGCTGCCAATCCCGCGGATCGTGTTGCCGCAGGACGACAGACCGATCGTCATAACGATCAACATGGTCACAAAACCTGCACAGCGTTGAAGAACGACAGTCATCCTGATTCCCCGTCTGATCAAAACAAGACGACCTAGGTGACAAGCGCTTGCGAAAAAATCAAGGCAACAGCCTAAGCCGGTTCCAGGATGGTTTTCGCATGATTCACCCTCTCTTTACCATTCCCGAAAGCACGGCAGCGTCACCGATCCGCTTTAATCGCCCTGTAATAACCCTGTGCAAACGTGGCGATAGGTCAACAAAAAACAAGAGATCAAGGAATGACCGACAGGGCGGAAACATGGGTGGCGGGTCTCGTCACCGCGCGTGAACATCATCAACCCGAGAACCTCTCGGACCTTCTGGTACGGCTGGCCCGCACCACGGACCGCAAGGTGACGATCCGCGACATCGCGATCGCCCTGCAGGACCGGTCCTTCGGCGCCTTCCTTCTTGTCTTTGCCCTTCCCAATCTCGTGCCCATGCCCCCGGGCGCCACCTTCATTCTGGGGCTCCCGCTGATTTTTGTCGCCTGGCAGATGGTCGCCTCTCCCGGCGGACGCGTCTTCTTTCCGCGTGTCGTCAACGCGTATGGCGTTGAACCGCAGACATTCGAGGCCATCGTCAGTCGCCTCGTTCCCTGGATGCGCCGGGCCGAAAAGCTCGTGATCCCGCGCTTCTGGCTGTTCGAAAGCCGATTCGCAGAGCGCGTGATCGGTCTCTTCGCCCTGATCCTCGCAGTCGTCGTCTTCCTGCCGATCCCGCTTGGCAACTGGCCGCCGGCCTTCGCCCTTGCGCTGCTCGGCTTTGCCCATTCCCAGCGTGACGGCCTCGGCGTCATCATCGGCTGCGCCCTCGGCCTCCTTTCACTGCTACTCGCCGGCTTCGTCGTCTACACCGCCATCGCCGTCGTTTCGCTCGTCGTCTGATGCCCGAAACCATGGCCGAGCCGATTCGCCGTCCGGTGGTCGTCATGACCGCCGGCGGCCTCAATCCGACCATCGTGGTCCAGCACCTCGCCAGAAGCGGCCACGACGTTCACGTCCTGCTGGAAGATCCCGAGGGCAAGGGCGAGATCACCCGCCGTCGCGCCCGCAAACTCGGCTGGACCGCTGCCCTTGGCCAGCTCGGTACGATGGTTGCCGCCCGCCTCCTGCGCCGTCTGGCCGATCGTCGTGTCGCAGAACTGCTCAGCCTTCACAGTCTGGAACGGGATCTGCCGAAGACAATCCCCATCCACCCCGTCACCTCGATCAACGCTGCGGATACGACAGACCTCGTCGAAAAGATCCAGCCCGGCGCCATCCTTCTCGTCTCTACCCGCCTGATGTCGGAGCGCCAGATCGCAGCAATGCCCTGCCCGGTCATCAATCTGCATGCCGGCATCAACCCCCATTACCGCGGCCAGATGGGCGGCTACTGGTCCTTGCGCGAAAACGACGCGCAGAACTTTGGCGCCACACTCCATCTCGTCGATGCCGGCACCGATACAGGTGGCACGCTTTACGAAGTCCGCACCCGGCCTGCGCGCACCGACTTCATCTCGACCTATCCGCTGCTGCTGACGATTTCCGCCCTGGAGATCACCCGCCACTCGATCGAAGATGCGCTCCACGGCCGCCTGTCTCCGAAGGTCCCGCAAGGCCCCTCCGCTCTCCGCTTTCCGCCAACGCTCTGGTCCTGGATCTGGTGCGGCATCACGCGCCGAATCTGGTAAAATCAACAGGACTCATGGCAGCGTCGTATTTGGCGACAAGCGACGTCGTGAAAAGCGCAGTCCGGCGAATGCCCCCCGTGCATTCTGGTCTCAAAGGGAGAGAGTGGCATGGCAGACAAGATCGTCGTTTACTGGCGGGATATTCCAGCGCAGGTAATCGTCAAGCGGGGGCGCAAATCCGCCAAACGCGAACTCTCGCTGCGCTTCACCGAAGCCATCGACATGGCCGCAATGCGCTCCGGCGCTGCCGAGACCGACGCCTATCTCGCCGACTGGCGCAAGGCTGATCCGGTTCCCGTCGGAGACGACATGGAAGCGGAAGCGGAAGCCGCGGCCGCCGAAATCGAGGCGGCCTACGACAAGGCCCGTCTCGTCGCACTCGTCCATACCGGAGGCCGCGACAATGGGTGAGCCGCAACTCGTCGATCCCGGTCCTCCGAAAAAGGGCAATGCCGCCCCTGCGGCCAAGGCCAAGACCGGCGCCTTCACGCCAGCCGGCGTCTCGCCCAACCGCCGCGCCCGCCGCTCCTATACGATACGCCTCTGGGCCGTGCGCAATTCGCGCCTGCTCGAATGGATCTACCGCAATTTCGCCAGCGCCTTTCTCTTCCTCCATCCGGTCTGGAAGGCGCTCGGTTATAGCAGGGTCGAAACCCCGGTCACCTTTGTCGAGCGCAATGTGAAGGGCCTCCTCTTCGACTGTCGCATGTGCGGCCAATGCGTACTGTCCTCCACCGGCATGTCATGCCCGATGAACTGCCCCAAGCAACTGCGCAACGGCCCCTGTGGTGGTGTGCGCGCCAATGGCAATTGCGAAGTCGAGCCCGACATGCCCTGCGTCTGGGTCCAGGCCTGGAACGGTTCGCGCAACATGGTGTCAGGTGACGCGATCCTGAAAGTGCAAAAACCGGTCAACCAGTCGCTGCGCGAGACATCCTCCTGGCTGCGGGTCACGGCGGAAGCCGCCGCCGAGCGTGAAAAATCGGCAAAGGAAGCCTGACCCATGGCCCATATCGACGAAAACCCGCTGGGTCCGCATCTGCCGCTCGATCCCTTGCCCGGCCACTCTTCGCTGGGCCGCCTCGAACGCGTGCTCCGACGTGGTGAGTTCGCCGTCACTGCCGAGCTCAACCCGCCAGACAGTGCCGATCCGGAAGACGTGTTCGAACGCGCAAAGATCTTCGACGGCTGGGTCGACGGCATCAATGCGGTGGATGCCTCGGGCGCCAATTGCCACATGTCCTCCGTCGGTATCTGCGCGCTTCTGACCCGCATGGGTTATGCCCCGATCATGCAGATCGCCTGCCGCGACAAGAACCGCATCGCCATCCAGGGCGACGTGTTGGGCGCTGCCGCCATGGGCGTCGCCAACATCATGTGCCTGACCGGCGACGGCGTGCAGGCGGGCGACCAGCCGGGCGCAAAGCCGGTCTTCGACCTCGACTGCATGTCGCTGCTCGAAACCGTGCGCACCATGCGCGACGAATCGAAATTCCTCTCCGGCCGCAAGCTGACCACGCCGCCCAAGGTCTTCCTCGGCGCCGCGATCAATCCCTTCGCCCCGCCTTACGACTTCCGTCCCTATCGCCTCGGCAAGAAGATCGAGGCCGGCGCCCAGTTCGTCCAGAGCCAGTACTGCTTCGACGTGCCGATGTTCCGCGATTACATGAACAAGGTCCGCGACCTCGGTTTCCATGAGCAATGCTACATCCTGGTCGGCGTCGGCCCACTCGCGTCGGCCAAGACCGCCAAATGGATCCGCTCCAACGTGCCGGGCATCCACATTCCGGATTCCGTCATTGCGCGCCTCGAAGGTGCGCAGGATCAGAAGAAGGAAGGCAAGCAGCTCTGCATCGACATCATCAACGAGGTGAAGGAGATCGAGGGCGTCTCCGGCGTTCATGTCATGGCCTATCGCCAGGAAGAATTTGTCGCCGAAATCGTCCACGAATCCGGCATCCTCAAGGATCGTCGTCCCTGGAAGCGCGAACACGGCCGGGCCGATGACATGGCCGCCCAGCGCATGCACGAAATCGGCGCCGATCCCGTTCAGGACCAGCAGGAAATGGCGGCCAAGGCCGCTCATCCCCAGCCGCACTGAGCGCAGCCCATTGCTTTTTCCCGGCACCTGCCGGCACAACCCATTCCCGCCGCGCGTCAGCCGGCAACGACCGGAGGACTGAAATGACCCGCACCATCGTCGCATCCGCCACACGAGAAATCATCATCGGCTTCGACCAGCCCTTCTGCGTGATCGGCGAGCGCATCAATCCGACCGGCCGCAAGAAACTCGCCGCCGAGATGATCGAGGGCAATTTCGACACGGTCATAAAGGACGCGCTGGAACAGGTCGCGGCCGGCGCCACCATGCTCGACGTCAATGCGGGCGTCACCTCCGTCAATCCGAACGAGACCGAGCCGGCGCTTCTGGTCAGGACCATGGAAATCGTCCAGGGCCTGGTCGACGTGCCCTTGTCGATCGATAGTTCCGTCACCGCCGCCATCGAGGCGGCCCTCAAGGTCGCCAAGGGCCGCCCGCTGGTCAATTCGGTCACCGGCGAGGAAGAAAAGCTCGAAGCCATCCTGCCGCTCTGCGCCAAGTATGACGTGCCGGTCGTTGCCATTTCCAACGACGAGACCGGCATTTCGATGGACCCGGATGTACGCTTTGCGGTGGCCAAGAAGATCGTCGAACGGGCCATGGATTACGGCATCAAGCCGCATGACATCGTCGTCGACCCGCTGGTCATGCCGATCGGCGCGCTCGGCGATGCCGGCCGCCAGGTGTTCCAGCTGCTCTACCGCCTGCGCAACGAGCTGAAGGTCAACACCACCTGCGGCCTGTCCAACATTTCCTTCGGCCTGCCCCACCGCCACGGCATCAATGCCGGCTTCATTCCCATGGTCATTGGCGCCGGCATGACGTCCGCGATCATGAACCCCTGCCGCCCGCAGGAGATGGAAGCCGTCCGCGCCGCAAACGTCCTGAACGGCACCGACCCGAACTGCGGCAACTGGATCATGACCTACCGCGACCACAAGCCTGCCGAAGCCGGTGCGCCGGCGTCCACAAGTGCGCCGGGAGCCTCCAGCGGTCGCCGCGGCGGTCGCGCGGGCCGGACGGGTGGAGGCGGCGCCACGGAGTGAGCCTGTCCTCCGATCTCCCCCCTTGTGGGGGAGATGTCACGCAGTGACAGAGGGGGTTGATACCTCCGCGCAACAGATGAGGGAGACGTCCCTCGCAACCGGAAGACCAGAATGACAGACGCCGCTGATCCCCTCGTCCTCTTCATGCCATCGGGCAAACGTGGCCGATTCCCGGTCGGGACATCCGTGCTTGAAGCCGCCCGCACGCTCGGCGTCTATGTCGAAAGCGTGTGCGGGGGGCGCGCCACCTGCGGGCGTTGCCAGATCGAGGTCCAGGAAGGTCAGTTCGCCAAACACGGCATCACCTCCGCCAACGACCACATTTCAGCCATCGGGCCGAAGGAAAAGCGCTACGCGGAAATCCGCACCATCCCGGCCGGGCGGCGCCTGTCCTGCTCGGCCCAGATCCTCGGCGATCTCGTCGTCGATGTGCCACCGGATACCGTGGTCAATGCCCAGGTCATCCGCAAGGCCGCGACAGACCGGACTTTCCCGCGCAACCCGGCCATCCAGCTCTGCTATGTCGAGGTAGACGAACCCGACATGCACAAGCCACTGGGCGATCTCGACCGGCTCAACCTGATGCTCGAAAAGGATTGGGGTTTCAACGACATCCTCGTCGCCCAGCATCTCCTTCCGGATGTTCAAAAGACCTTGCGCAAGGGGAACTGGGGCGTTACCGCCGCCATCCACCGCGACCTTGATGCATCGCGCCCCAACATGATCGCGCTCTGGCCCGGCCTGCACAACGAGGCCTATGGCATTGCCTGCGACATCGGCTCGACGACGATTGCCATGCATCTCGTCTCGCTTCTGTCAGGCCGCGTCATCGCCTCCTCCGGCACATCAAACCCGCAGATCCGCTTCGGCGAGGACCTGATGAGCCGCGTCTCCTACGTGATGATGAATCCGGATGGGCGCGAGGCCATGACCAGGGCTGTCCGTCAGGCGATCAACGAACTGACGGTCAAGGTCTGCGCGGAGGCCGGCGTCAATCCCGACGACATTCTCGATGCGGTCTTCGTCGCCAATCCGATCATGCACCACCTCTTCCTCGGCATCGACCCGACCGAACTCGGCCAGGCACCCTTCGCGCTCGCCGTGTCAGGCCCCGTCCACACCTGGTCGCGCGAGATCGATCTCGCCATCAACCACGGTGCGCGCATCTACTGCCTGCCCTGCATTGCCGGTCATGTCGGCGCGGATGCAGCCGGCGCCACTCTGTCTGAAGGCCCGCATCGCCAGGACAAGATGATGCTGCTCGTCGATGTCGGCACCAATGCCGAGATCGTGCTTGGTAACCGCCAGCGCACCGTTGCCGCCTCCTCGCCGACGGGCCCGGCCTTCGAAGGCGCGGAAATCTCCTGCGGCCAGCGCGCCGCCCCCGGCGCCATCGAACGCGTCCGCATCGACCCAGACACGCTGGAGCCACGTTTCAAGGTCATCGGCGTCGAGCAGTGGTCGGATGAAGAGGGCTTTGCCGAAGCCGCGAGCAAGACCGGTATCACCGGCATCTGCGGCTCGGCCATCATCGAGGTCGTCGCCGAAATGTATCTGTCGGGCGTCATCTCCACCGACGGCGTGGTCGATGGCGGCATGGCCGCCAAAAGCCATCGCATCCTCGAAAACGGCCGCACATTCTCCTATCTTCTGCATGACGGCGCCCAGAAGATCACCGTCACCCAGAACGACGTTCGTGCCATCCAGCTCGCCAAGGCCGCCCTTTATGCCGGCATTAAGCTCCTGATGGAAAAGCTCGCCATAGACACCGTCGACACCATCCGCTTCGCCGGCGCCTTCGGCTCCTTCATCGATCCGAAATACGCGATGGTCCTGGGCCTGATCCCCGATTGCGAACTCTCGGAAGTCAAAGCCGTCGGCAATGCCGCCGGCACCGGCGCCCTGATGGCCCTGCTCAACCGCGACTACCGCCGCGAAATCGAGGAAACCGTCACCCGCATCGAGAAGATCGAGACCGCACTGGAGCCGCATTTCCAGCAACTCTTCATCGACGCCATGGCCCTGCCGAACAAGGTCGATCCGTTCCCGAAGCTGTCGGCGACGGTGACGCTGCCGGAGCGGAAGGTGCTGGCGGACGGCGATGGCGAAGGTGGCGGCCGCAGACGCCGCCGATCGAGGGAATAGCCGCAGGCATCAATTGCGCCTGGGTTAGCGTCGCCGGAGATTGCCCCGACAGAAATTTTCTTCCTTCAAGGGAGCTTGTTCCCGTCTGGCGCGTTCAGCGTGGTCGGTATCATGGGGCCATCTCTATATGTTCACAGAGTTCTTTGCAGACTACCAGGCGCAGGTTGCCCTGGGGCTGGTCGTCTTGCTGTTTGCCTTTTTCGTCTGGGAGAAATACCCCGCCGAAGTCACCGCGTCTGCCGGGGCCGCCCTCTTCATCGTGCTCGGCTTCGTGCCGACCGACAAGGCGATGGCCGTCTTCTCCAACTCCGCCCCCCTGACGATCGCCGCCATGTTCGTGCTCACGGGCGCTCTTGTGAGAACCGGTGTCCTTGAACGCGTGGCCGGCCTCGTTTTGGAGCGGTCGAAGACCTATCCGAGGCTTGCCCTCGGCGTCTTCCTGTTCACCGCCCTCGTCGCATCCGCCTTCATGAACAATACCCCCGTCGTGCTGGTGCTCATCCCGATCGTGATCCGGCTTGCCGCAGCGCTCGACATCGCCTCCACCCGCCTTCTGATCCCCGTTTCCTATGCGGCCATTCTTGGCGGCACCTTGACCCTGATCGGCACCTCCACCAGCCTGCTCGTCGATGGCGTCGCGCGCGGCCAGGGTCTGGAACCCTTTTCCCTCTTCGAGATCACGCCGGTCGGCCTCGCCACGGCCGCGACCGGCATTCTCACCATGCTCGTGCTCGGCAAGTTCCTGCTCCCGGATCGGCGCGACGAGGGCGGCGAACTGGAGAATGAAAACGACGCCGAATATCTTTCGGAAATCACCGTGTTGTCAGACGGTCCCTTCACCGAAAAACCCGTCGGCGAGATCGCCGAATTCAAGCAGCCTGGACTGCGCATCACCGGCATCCGCTCGAATGGCGAGATGATCCGAAAGGGCCTCAATGCCCTGACCCTGAGGAAAGGCGACAGCCTGGTTGTTCTGGCAAAGTCGGCCGAACTCCTCACGCTGAACAACCTCGAAGGCCTGCGCGTCGGTCAGCGTCGCGGAACGTCGGGCGAAGGCGAACGTTCGGTGGTCGAAGCCGTCGTCGCACCCGGACGGTTCTCGCAAGGCATTCGCCTTTCCACCCTTACGCTCGGCCGCCGGTTCGGCGTGCGCATCTTGGGCGCGCACAGGCATAAGCACGTGCCTGGCCCCGATCTCGGCAATGTCCGGCTTCGCCCGGCCGACAAACTGCTACTCGAAGGCACGCCGGAGGCGCTCGACGAACTCTCCCACGAAAGCGAGCTCGTATCGGTCACCCGCTCGACCGCGCGCGCCTTCCGTCCGACCAAGGCACCACTGGCGCTGCTCGCGCTGGGCTTGGTCGTCGTCCTTGCGGCCTTTGACGTCATGGATATCGGCATCCTCGCCATGATCGCCGTCCCCGCCATCCTCATCCTGCGCTGCATCGATGCAGACGAGGCCTGGGGATCGATCGAGGGCGGCATCCTGATCCTCATCTTTTCCATGCTGGTCGTTGGCCAGGGCCTGCAGGAGACCGGTGCGGTGACACTTGTCGTCGACACCGCCATGCCGCTGATGTCCGCCGTCTCGCCCTTCGTGGTCCTGCTTCTCGTCTACGCGCTGTCCTCGACATTGACCGAATGCGTGACCAACAACGCCGTTGCCGTCATCCTCACACCAATCGTAATCGGTCTTGGCCAACAGCTCGGCATAGAGCCGCGCGCCCTTGTCGTCGCCGTCATGTTCGGCGCCAGCGCCAGCTTCGCGACCCCCATCGGCTACCAGACCAACACCCTGGTCTATGGTGCCGGCAACTACCGCTTCAGCGATTTCGTCAAGATCGGCCTCCCGATGAACATCATCGTCGGCTTCGTCACCTGCTACGCGATCTATCTGTATTATGGGGTTTGAACTGGCAGGTGACGGCGCGCGAGGACGACGAAATGTTCCGGCATCATCGCCGGAAGGAGAGCGAGAGCAGCCACGGCATTTGGCAGCTCAGGCGCAAAGGAGATGCACGAACCCGTTCGGAAAACGCAGTGAGGTCCAGGTCGAATGCGCCATGCCTGCGTGTTACGTCCTGGGCAGGTGAATTCCACTGTGCCGAGCGCAAACCGACCGTTGCACGCGCAGTTAAGAGCAAATGACCTTGTAACTGCCAGGAATGTCAGCTGAATGCTGCATTCCTACAGTTCGCGAATGTCCTTCAGACTGCCTCGGAACGTGGCAACGAGCCCGTCCGGCAAATAGCGCTTCTCGGCATCGCCATTGCCAACCAAGCCCAGCTGGATGAGGCGGGAACCGAAGCCTCTTCTGACCGGATCGGCAACGATTGGTCCGCCCGATTCCTTCCATGTCACGGTCAGCATTGGCTCAGACGCATCTGTTTCGATCTGCCAAGAGAGGTCCACGCGTCCTTCCGGAAGAGAAAGTGAACCATACTTTGCAGCATTGGTGGCGAGCTCATGCAGCAGCATCGACATCGAAAGTGTCGCTCTCGGTCCTAATTCCAGTTCAGGACCAATCGCGTAAATCCTTCCAGCGTCGTCATGCAGGTTGAGCAACAGGCGAACCACCCGTCCGAGAGGGGCGGCTGTCCAGTTCTCCTGCTGAAGCTGATCGTGCGCCAGATCGAGTGCAGATATCCGGCGCTGAAAGGCCTGCACCGCGTCTCTTTCGGCTACCTTTTTGAGCGTTTGATTGGCGATGGCCTGGACCATCGACAGCGTATTCTTCATCCGGTGCGAGATCTCCTTGTTCAGGAGGTCCTGCCGGGCCTGCGCTGCTTCCCGTTCGCGCAAGAGTTGCCGCAATTCAATCTGCCGCATGACCTGACGCGCCAGAACGCGGAGTGCAGTTTCCTGGAGCGGAGAGAGAGATCTCGGTTTGTAGTCCAGGACGCAGACTGTCCCGATGGCATGACCAGCCTCCGTCTTGAGCAAGGCGCCGGCATAAAACCTCAGATTTGGCTCACCAGTGACGAGTGGATTACAGGCAAAGCGCTCGTCCTTTGTGGCATCCGGCACCATGAGGAAATCTTCCTCCAGGATCGCCTTTGCACAGAACGAAGAATCTATCGGTGTTTCCCGTACGCCAAGGCCGACTTCCGCCTTGAAGAACTGCCGATTCTTGCCGATCAGGTTGACCACCGCGATCGGTGTTTCGCAGATCTGCGAAGCGAGTTCCGCGATGTCATCGAAATCGCGCTCACGCGGGGTGTCGAGCATGTTGTAGGCTTCGAGGGCCTCAACTCGATCTGCTTCCCGATCATGCACAATCATACGTCAGAACCCGATATACCCAATCGAATCATGAGTGCCATCTCTGCCATCGAGATGCAACCGGTGCACATCGACGCCTCGGGGGGAAACTGCGCGATTACCGCTTGCCGCAGGGGAACATCGGCCATTCGGCTCAAAATTGGCATGATGCGCATGGCATGCGCGGGTCAATCGACCTGTGGTTTAAGCAAAATCCTGGCAAATGATTTCATGGGGTCGTCGAGAACACCCCCACGCTTACCGGCAGCAATTCAACCATGAGCGCGGGTCGCGGACAGTGTCCTCACGGCCCAAGGCGCCTCGCTCACCCCAGAATGTCGGGCGCTGCCTCCACCATCTTCGTCAAAGCCTCCGCCTTCGCCCCGCGCACCGGCCCGCAATACTTCACCTTGAGATCCCTGAACCCGCAAAAGCCGAGGATCTGCCGGCGCAGAATCTTCACCCAGCCATTGCCATAGCCCCATTTGAGGAAGAAGGTCGGCGTGTCGGACGTGATGACCACGCGCGCCTTGCGGCCCTTGAGCAGTGCCAGCGGAAACGCCTTTCCGTCGACATATTGAAAGCCGAATCCCGGCATCAACAGCCGGTCGAAGAGACCCTTGAGCTTGGCCGGCGCCGCCCCCCACCAGAGCGGATGCACGATGACAAGACGGTCGCACCAGGTGAGGCTTTCGGCCAGGGCCTGAAGATCCGGCTCCCAGTCCATCCGGGCCCGATAACCGTCACGAAGATTGGCGTCGAAGTCCAGAGCCTCGAGATGCACCAGCCGCACCGTCTGGCCCTGCTGGCGGGCGACATCCGCAATTCGTTCGGCCATGTCCCCGCACAGGGTTTTCCGTGCCGGATTGCCGTTCAGGACGAGTACGCGCGATGGCTGCGCATCGCGTGACAGGAAGGACATGAGGGATCCTCTTGTTTTTGACCACGGTCATTTTATGCTGCGTAAATTGACCTCGGTCAAGTTAGTTTTGGCGTAGGCTCGTCCAAAAGGAATCGCGCATGAAACTTCGCCAGTCCCGCAGCCGCCAGACCCGAGACCAGATCCTTGGCGCCGCGCGCGAGCTTTTTTCGCGCCAGGGTTACGAGCCGACCAGCATCGACCAGGTGGCCAGCGCGGCAAAAGTGGCGAAATCGAGCGTCTTTGCCCATTTCGGCGACAAGGCCAATCTGCTGGCAGCACTCGGCCTGGGCGAAATCGAGAAGCTGGCGGAGGCTGGCAAGGCAGAAGTCGCAAGGGCCGACGACCGCCCGCTGGCTGAGCAACTGCGCGCCCTGCTCCAGCCTTGGCTCTCCTATTTCTGCCGGGAACACGCCTTTGCCGGCCTCTATCTCAGCCAGTCCGCCTTTACCCGCGGGCCCCATACGGAGGCCTTTCTCGATCTCTGTTGGGTGCTGGAAGATCAGGTGGCCGAACTGTTCCGCAAATCGCACAAGGGATCGCTGCCGGCCGAGCGGGCGCAACTGCTCGCGCGCGGCGTTCAGGCCCTGTTTCACGAAGTCATCGTCTTCGAGATCTCCGGCTGGATCGTGCCGCCGGAGAGCGCCGAGATCATGCTTGGCCGGTTCCTCGATATCTGGATCGCAGGCGCCCAACAGACCTCGATACCGCCGGACCCCATCGCCTGAGATCCGGAATCCGCATCTGCGAATTTCGGCGTCAGGCGAGCCCGGCGAGAAACCGTCGTGCTGCGCCGGCCAGAACCTCGGGCGGAAAACCGGAAAAGCCGATTACCAGGCCGCGCCGTGCCGGCAAGGCCCGATAGAGCGGCGAAAGCGCCTTGACACCGAAGCCGGACTCGAGCGCCTTCTGCGCAAGCCCGACATCGTCGTTTCTGGGCGGAAGGTCCGCCACCAGGTGCAGGCCCTGCTCGGGCGTGGAAACGGCGAACGGCCCTGGCTGCAACGCCTCCACCAGCGCATCCCGCGCTGCTCGGACCCGTTTTCGCGCCCGCTTGATATGCGCCGAAAAATGCCCGTCGCGCAGGAATTCCGTCAGCGCATCCTCCGATAGCGTCGAGGGGAAGCGGTCGGTTAGCCGGCGAATGGTCAATATGCGCTCACGCAAACGTCGCGGCACGACAAGATAGCCGATCCGGAAACCCGGCAGCAGCGTCTTGGAAAACGTGCCGAGATAGATGACATGGCCCGATCCATCGATCCCCTGAAGGGCACTCAGCGGCGGGCCGGCGAAGCGGAACTCGCTGTCGTAATCGTCCTCGATGATGTAGGCGCCTGCAGACCTTGCCCAGTCGATCAGCGCCAGCCGCCGCGTCATGGACAGCGTGACACCGAGCGGATACTGGTGCGACGGCGTCACGTAAACGGCCCTTGCATCCGGCCGCGTCGCGATGCCGGCGGCAACATCGATCCCCTCGCCATCGACCGGTACGGGTGTCACGGAAAGGCCCGCCCCCTCGAACAGCTCCCTTGCGGCGGCATAACAGGGATCCTCCAGCCACACCGGATCTCCTGGTTTGAGCAGCGCCCTCACCGCGAGATCGAGACCCTGCTGGGTTCCCGACGTCATGATGACCTGCTCGGGCTCGCAGACAACCCCGCGCGCCGCCTTGAGGTAAGCGGCGACTTCCACACGAAGCGCCAGGCTCCCGGCCGGATCATTGTAGTGGAAATGCCGCGGCGACGGTTTCATCAGATGCCGGTTCATCAGCATGCGGAAGATCCTCAGTGTCGTCTCGTCCGCCGTCGAACAGCCCAGCGCACCCGGAAGCGGCGCTCGCCCTTCGTCGCCCCTGATCTGCTGGGAGACGTGCGGGACGGCCTCCTTGGCGACCTCCGGGGAAAACTGCGGCAAAACCGGCGCCGGCTGGACCAGCGGCACGGCCTCGGCCACATAAGTGCCAGCCCCGACCCGCGCCTCGGCAAAGCCATCCGCCACGAGCATCTCATAGGCCGCCACTGCAGCGCCCCGCGACATGCCGAACCGTGCCGCAATGTCCCGTGTCGTCGGCAGCTTGTCGCCAGGCCGCATCTGCCCGCTTTCGATCAGCCCCCGCAGCGACCGGTAGAGCGCCTGGCGCCGCGGCCCCGTGGCCGGCAGCACGGGCGTACTGGCCGACCAGTCGGAATTGGTTCTTACTTTCCTTGCCATCATGGATCTTCTTTGGACCAATCACTGCGACTATCCCTGCCGCATCAGCCGTCAGGAGGCAAGCATGAACGAGCGACCAGACCCGCAAACCTACCCCGTCACCCCGCGCAACCGGGCAAAACGCCTGCATGAGCGCGCAGCCTACGACCGGGAGGCCGTCTACGCCGTGCTCGACGCTGCCCTTCTGTGTCACGTGGCCTATGTCATCGACGGCCAGCCCTATTGCACGCCGACCATCCACTGGCGCGAGGGCGACTGGCTGTTCTGGCACGGCTCGTCTGCCAGCCGCATGCTGAAGACCCAGAAATCCGGCATCCCTGTCTGCCTCACGGTCGCTCATCTCGACGGCCTGGTGCTGGCCCGCTCCGGCTTTCACCACTCCGCCAATTACCGCTCCGCCATGTGTTTCGGCACGGCCCATGTCATCGACGATCCGGCCGAAAAGGCGGACGCCCTGAAAGCCGTCGTCGACCGCTTCTATCCCGGCCGCACGCAGGTCTTGCGCGAAAACGACCCCCAGGAAGCCAAGGGCACCATGGTCATCGGGATGCGCATCGAGGAGGCCTCGGCCAAGATCCGCTCAGGCGGCGTCTCGGATGATCCCGCCGATAGCGACGCACCGGTCTGGGCCGGCGTCATCCCGGTCGAGACCCGCCTCGGCACGCCGGAGATCTGTCCGAAGGTCCCGGACGGCGTCACCTATCCCGACCATCTCGCCCATTTCCGAGAAGGCCGGAGGCTGGACGAAGTCTTGACGGAGAGCCAGGCGCTCTACGAAAAGCAGGGCTGACGGGGCCATCCCGCCTCTCGACACCGTGCAATGAACAAGGGGCGGCGCATCGACCGATGCCCGCCCCAGCAGAGCCATCCCTTGATCGCCCCTCACGCCGCCGAAATCCACCCCTCGAGCTTGACCCGTTGCGCCTCGGAAAACGCATGCGACTTGCGCGTCGTCTGGTCGAAATGCACCACCACCGTCTCGGCCGAGGCGCAGAGCCTGCCGTTCTGGAACACCGCCTGGCTCATCGTCACCGACGACCGCCCGACCCGTGTCACCCGTGTCCCGATCTCGACCGTGCCCGGCCACAAGATCTCCGCGACATAATCGATGTCGAGCTTGGCCAGAACGAAGGAAAAGCCTTCGTCGAGCAGCGGATCATCCGGGTTGTAGATCAGCTCCACACGCCCCGTTTCCATGAAGGTGGCAAACACGGCATTGTTGACATGCCCCTGCCGGTCCGTGTCGCCATAACGCAGCTTGTCGTAAGCCTGGCCTGCAAAATCCTCGAGCCTCAGCCCCTTCGTCTCATCCACCATACGCACGGAAATCCTACTGCCTGCTGCCTCTTGGCCAATCAGCCAATTCGGCATTTCCCTAATTTCAGAAATCGCCAATCACTTACTAAGGCCGCCCGATCACGCAGCCATGCCGATCATCTCGGAAAACGCATATCGCACGCTGTCGGCCACCGCCCGAATCGTCTCCGACGTCTCCTTGCCGGTCAACAGCCTGACTTCGAAGGAGCCGAGCTCGGGCAACCCGTGTTTGACGCCGAGCGCCGTCATGTCGTCGGTGAGATAGCTCCGCGGCAAGGGCGCGACCGCCAGGTCGGCGATCACCGCTGCCCGCTGCGCCATCGTGTGCGCCGAGAGATAGGCGATGCGATAGGGCCGCTTCTCCTTGTCGAGTCTCGCCAGCGCATCCGCCCGCCAGCAGCAGCCATCCTCCCAGATCGAAACGGGCAGCGGATCGCGCAAATGCGCCGTGCCACATTTGGCTCCGGCCCAGACCAGCTGCTCCTGGTGGATCACCTCGCCCTCATGAACCACCTGGCCGGGCGCACAATTGGAGAGCGTCAGATCCAGCCGCTGTTCGGCGAGCCGGCGCCTCAGCGCGCCCGACGAATCCACGGTCAGATCCACCATGATCAGCGGATAGAGCTCGGCAAACCGCCGCAATATCGTTGGCATGAAGCGCTCGCCGATATCGTCAGGCGCGCCGAGGCGCACAACCCCCTTCATCTCCGGCATGCGAAACCGGCCCACCGCCTCGTTCGACAGGGCGAGCATCCGTCGCGCATAGGGCAACAACACCTCGCCCCCCTCCGTCAACGTCACCGAACGCGCATCGCGCAGAAAGAGCGTCACGCCCAACTGCTCCTCGAGCTTTTTGATCTGCATGGAGACGGCCGACGGCGTGCGGTAGACCCGGTCGGCGGCCGTGGTGAAGCTGCCGGTCTCGGCGATTGCCACAAAGGTGCGGAGCACGTCGTTGTCGAGAAGCGGAAGAGGCTGGCGCAGCATGAGGGTCATGATGATCTACCTTCAACAAAATTGAATCTGAAGACGATACTATTGCGTTTGATTGAATGTCAATTGCGGAGCATCCTTCTTCTCACACACCGACAAAGGAGGATTGCAGCCATGACTTCGACAGCCTTCCAGACCCTGCGCCACTCCCTCGCCACTCTGATGGCGAAGACGCGCCAACGCACCACCCGCGAGGCCACACGCCGGACGCTCGCCTCGCTCGACACCGCACTTCGCGATGATCTCGGCCTCACCCGCCACCACCAATTCATCACGTTCCAGAATGCAAAGCATGACAAACATTCGTTTGAGTGATGCGTTGTGACACGTCATACGAGAACCCGGCCCTGAGGATCCGATGAAGAAAGGGCCGCCGAACCCGAGAGGATCAAGTCCATGACAATGGTTTGCTGCACTGCCCCGATCACACGCACCGCGCCAGCCGTCCCGACGACGGTTGACATGGTAAGGCGCGCGGCCGCCCATCTCGCGACGAAACTGAACGATCTGGCCCACGCCATCGCCGAGGACCGCCGCCGCAGGCGTGACGCCGCAGCACTTGCCGCCCTGCCCTTCGATCTGCGCAAGGATCTCGGCTGGCCTGCGGGCGACACGCATCGCTGATCGCCGGAACCAGCGCTCCACCCCGCGACGCGGGCAGCCGACCGCGTCGCAAACGGGGCATCGCGCCACCCCGGCCATCCCTTGCCCCACGGCCCGGAAGCCTCAGGTTTTTCAACCACCTGTAATCGCCTGTCCCGCCAGTGCCCGTTTCCCGACGTCGCAGCCGGAAAAATCGGCAGAAATATCGCTCTTTAGCGATTGCGAATGCTTTCACGGCGCGGGATCTTATGACAATGTCGTAAAACGACTATCGCGCCGATCAATTCAGGCGGAGCATGCCGGAAAACAAGGGAACGGCAGCAAGGACAACCGGGCACCATCATGAGCAAGATCCAGCCACAGACCAAGAAGCGAACCATCGTCTTCTTTCTAGTCCCCCATTTCACGCTTCTGCCCTTTGCCGGCGCCATCGAGACGCTGCGCATCGCCAACCGCATGCTGGGTTACGGTGCCTATGAATGGCGCCTTGCCTCGGTTGATGGCCAGAAGGTCTATTCCTCCTCCGGCATCGGCATCGAGGTGAACGGCTCGCTCGCCGACGAGCGCCGATATCTCGGCGGCGAGAACCGGCCGAACATGGCGATCGTCTGTTCCGGCATCTATGTCGAGGAGTTCAACAACAAGTCGGTCAATGCCTGGCTGCGCGAAGCCTATAACCGCAATGTCGCCGTCGGCTCGCTCTGCACCGGCGCCCATGTGCTCGCCCAGGCCGGCCTCCTCAACGGCAAGCGCTGCGCCATCCACTGGGAAAACCTGCCCGGCTTCTCCGAAAACTTCCCCCAGGCGGAAGTCTATGCCGACCTCTACGAAGTCGACGGCAATCTCTACACCTGCGCCGGCGGCACAGCCTCGCTCGACATGATGCTGAACCTGATCGGCCAGGATTTCGGTGAAGGCCTCGTCAACCGCGTCTGCGAACAGCACCTGACCGACCGCGTCCGCTCTGCCAACGACCGCCAGCGCCTGCCGCTCAGGGCTCGCCTCGGCGTGCAGAATTCCAAGGTCCTGCAGATCATCGAACTGATGGAGGCCAATCTCGCCGAGCCGCTGTCGCTGCTGCAGATCGCCGACGATGCCGGCCTGTCGCGCCGCCAGATCGAGCGCCTGTTCAGACAGGAAATGGGCCGCTCCCCAGCCCGCTACTATCTCGAAATCCGCCTCGACCGCGCCCGCCACCTGCTCGTGCAGTCCTCCATGCCCGTCGTCGAAGTTGCCGTCGCCTGCGGCTTCGTCTCGGCCTCCCACTTCTCCAAGTGCTACCGCGAACTCTACAACCGCTCCCCCCAGCAGGAGCGCGCAGAACGCAAGCTGACCATGTCGAGCAACCGGACGGGGGTGGTGGTGTAAGCCACGAACCGTAAAAGGTGAGGCCGGGGTAAGCCCTCCCCCTTGTGGGGAGGGTTTGGGAGGAGACTTCCCCCGAGCACCCACTCTGCCCGTAGTGGCCGCGCCCGATACCCATCCTCTCATCCTGAGGTGCCCGCGCAAGCGGGCCTCTAAGGATCAACGCCCAGACCGATGATGCCACCCGCCCTCGACTTTCGAGGGCCGCAGGCGACGGTACACACAGTGTACCCTGCAACGCTTGACACATAACAAGCCCAAGACCGAAGAGACTGTAATTCCTCCGTTACCATGCTAGCCTGCTCGCGCTTGTATGCGAGGAGCGCATGGAGCTTCAGAAGAACGCGGGGCCAATTTACAGATATGAAGAGCCATGTGAGAGGGGCATTTATAACCGCGGCGGGGTTAACCGTGTTCATGACCATCCTCCCACCTGCGCTCATCGGCGGAGCTGACGGCGCGGTTTGGGATTTCATCTATCGCTTCCAAGGACTCATTACGGGCATATTGGCCGTGGGCGCCGCGTTTTGGACCGTAGTGGAGTTGCGAAACTCCCAGCGTATGCAGGAACAGCAACATCAAGCGCAGATCGCCGTTGCGACACTCCCTCACAAACTGGCCATCCTACGATTCATGGCCCTTACCACACCGATCTTGGACAACTACCCCAATATTTGCCATCAGTATCTCCGACAGCTGGACCCGGCCCTGCAGTGGGGCGAGAACACTAACAAGGGTCTGGCAAATTGGTTACTGGCAACCGGATTTTTAAAGCGGCTGATGCATAGCGATTTTTTCAGTGAGTGTGAGCCGCTGTTCACACCACCTGTGGCTTTATGCTCCCAACAGATCGAAGCAAGCCTCGAATTTTTTGAAGCCATCAGCTCTTCCACCTCCCATGAAATCGCAGATCTCTGGAAGGACGAACTGAAGCCGGTATGGTATCACGACGGTTTTGGAGTTGCCGCTGAAGATCTTTGCAAACAAGTCAGCGAGCTCAGGCGTCAATTAGATCTATGGTTTGAAGTGATGCTCGGCGAGCGATATCAAATCGCTCACTGACCCCGCAGTCGCAGCCTAGCGTAAAGATTGCCATAATATCTGTAACATAAAGGCAATGGCGCCCCACCCGCTCCCATCACCCCACCAAACTCCAGAACAACCTTAGCGACACAAACAGCAGGGCGATCGGGAAGATCACCGAAGAGGCGATCCAGTTGACGAACCCGGTGAAATTGCGCGGGCCACCGTCGCGGCAGCCCACGCCCTGTTTCGTCTCAGTCCGCCAATTCCGGGATCCGCAACACCTGCCCGGGATAGATCTTGTCGGGATGGGAAAGCATCGGCCGGTTGGCCTCGAAAATCACTGTATTCTTCGCGCCCTTGCCCTTGCCATACTGCGCCTCGGCGATCTTCCAGAGATTGTCGCCCTTCTTGACGGTGTAGAAGACGGGCTCCTTTGCCGCGGAGACAGGCGCGTCCGGCGTTTCGGCAATGGTCAGTTCCGCGGCCTCGACCGAGGAAATGCCGAGCGTATTGCCGACGGCAACGACGGCCTTTTCGAAGGCGGACTGGTCCTTGACCCTGCCCTTCAGCACCACCTTGTCTTCGACCACCTCGACCTTGACGGCATCGGTGCCGAGCCCATGTGAGGCGAGTTCCTTCTGCACGGCTTCCGCATCCGGCGCGTCGTCGTCACCGCCGATACCAAGCTTCTTGCCGGCATTCTTGATGAAATTGAATAAACCCATTTTCGTCTCCTCACTGTCTCAACCGTTGATCGGTGCCGACAGGAGAGACCAGCTTTATGACAAACTCAAGAAGCCATTGCTGTTTTATATTCATGCTTATCGCGATCGCACCAATATCCCGGCCGAGGCTCGGCCGACGTTTAACAAATTGAAATCCATCCATGCGACTCTGGGAACAACTTTGCACCTGAAGCGGAAGACGGCGCCGACAGTCTGCATGTGCCGCATTGCCTCGGGCGCAATGAGTATCGAGTGGAGAGCGGTGTCTTGTTTACCCAGCAGCAATTGACGGCGATCCTGTCATCGCTTCCGGATCCAGCCTTCATCCTGACCCGGAGTGGCCGTTATACCGAGGTCTTCGGAGGCAAGGATGCACGCCATTATCACGATGGCAGCGCCCTGATCGGGCGCAGCCTCTTCGAGGTGTTGAAGGACGACAAGGCCCGCTGGTTTGCCGCCGAGATCGGCAAGGCGCTGGAATGCGGCGTTCTGCATATCGTCGAATACGAATTGTCCGGCAGCGACGTCAAAGGCGCAGGCGACGGTCCTTCGGAGCCGATCTGGTTCGAGGGGCGCGTTCGGGCCCTGCCCTTCCAGGTGGACGGCGAGGATGCCGTCGTCTGGGTGGCGAGCAACATCACCGAGAAAAACGACGTTGAGCGCAAGCTTCGGGAGCTCAGTGAAACCGATGCGCTGACAGGCCTCTACAACCGCCGCAAACTGATCGAAACACTCGATCACCGCATGCAGATCTTCGCGAGCGAACAATCCCAGACATCGGTGCTGATATTCGACCTCGACAATTTCAAGCGGCTGAACGACGAGCGCGGCCACCACGCCGGCGACTCTGCCTTGATCGAGATCGCCCGGCTTTGTCGCGAAAACCTGCGTCAGGATGACGTAATCGCGCGCATTGGCGGCGACGAGTTTGTCATCGTGATGCCGGATCTGGACTGCAAGGATGCTCTGGCGATTGCGGATCGTCTGCGCAAACAGGTGTCCGCCGAGTTGCGCGAAAGCCTGCGCTACGAATCCACGATCAGCGGCGGCGTCAGTGAATTCAGCCAGCCGGACCGCTTTTCGAGCGACATTCTGAAGCGCGCCGACGAGGGCCTCTATGTCTCCAAGCGCGCGGGCCGCAACCGCGTATCGGCCTGCTGATCCGCGCCCATGGCCTTGCGACGGATACGAGGCGACCGCCGGTTTATCGAGCAGCGATCGAGGCGGCGAAGCAAGCCCTAGCTTGCGAGCAAGCTCCAGAAGAACCGCGCCGAGACGAAGAGCAGAAACACCGCAAAGCCCAGTTCCAGCTGTCGCTTGTTCAGCCGATGCGCCAGCTGGGCGCCATAGGGCGCGACCACCATGGCGATCGGGAAAATCACTGCAAAGGCGATCCAGTTGACATAGCCGGTGGAAAAGGGCGGCAGACCCGCCTCGCCCCAGCCGGCATAGATGAAGCCGAGAAAGGCCGGGATCGAGATCAGCACACCGACGCCCGAGGAGGTTGCGACCGCCTGGTGGATCGGCCTTCCGAACAGCGTCATGAAGGTATTGTTGAACACCCCGCCGCCGACCCCCATCAGTCCGGAAAACAGGCCGATCGCCGACCCCGTCAGGAAGCGCCAGGGTTGCCCCGGCAGTTCCGTGCCGAGATGCATCCGATTGGAAAGAAGCAGCATGCGCGCCGCCAGCACCAGGCCCATGACCGCGAAGAACAGGCGAAGTCCGGCACTCGAGACATAGGCCGCAACGACGGTGGCGAGAAGCGCCCCGAGCGGCACCGCGATCATCCAGCCTTTCAGCAGGTTCATATCGACCGCCCCGCGCTTCTGATGCGCCTGGAACGAGCGGATCGAGGTCGGCACGATCAGCGCCGTCGAGGTGCCCACGGCGAGGTGCATGATTACATCCTCGGGGATCCCGGCATAACCGAACACCTGGTAGAAGACCGGCACCAGCACGGCCCCGCCTCCGATGCCAAACACACCGGCCAGGAGCCCCGCCACCGCACCGGCGGCCGCGAGCATGACGGCAAACAGGAGAATATCGGCAAGCGGCGGCATGGGGCACTCCGGAAAATACAAACCGTCTGGCCAGACGGTCCTTGGCGGCGGGATGTCGGGCGCCGCCGCTCGTCCCGATCCGGAGGCGCTGCGGCGGCAGACATGCTGAAGCCTCTAGGCCCTGCCCGCCCCGGCCGCAAGCCCGCTCCCACCCGCTGCGGTACGCCCGGACGGATCACCCGATCTTGAGCCTCATGCCGGGTTCATCATAAATTGCGCTGCAGGAGAGCCGCTCGACGCCGCCAGACCGAACCCTCTTCCTCGTGGCGAAAAGTTCGGTGAGGTCACCTGAAAATGCCCGCCTGCACCGCGCACGCATTGAGCCACGGGAAGTGTCCACCGGACACGAGGTAAATGACTTAGGCAATTAGCGAATTGCGGCATTCGCGAAGCGCCGACCTCAGCGGCAGTTCCGTTTGTCGAGATAGAGCGAGCAATCCTTGCCTGCGGGCGCGCCGTCTTGCTGAGAGGACGCCCCTGTCGACCGTCGCGTCGAGACCGGAACCGGATCGTTCATGCCGCTATTGCCGCTATCGGCCGCGAG